>JBBQFW010000008.1:0-33366 GCA_038322445.1 Gemmatimonadales bacterium | reverse complement strand
GGGGGAATACGGCGGCGGCACCGTGATGCTCTGGGACCGCGGGACGTACGAGGCAGAAGACGGAGGCGGTGTCGAATCGTTGCGCGAGGGCTATCGTCGCGGCGACTTGAAAATTACGCTGCATGGCAAGCGACTTGCAGGATCCTGGGTGCTGGTGCGCATGTAACGGCCGGGCCGGCCGCAGTGGCTGCTCATCAAGCACAACGACGAACACGCCGATTCCACGCGGGATATCGCGGCCGAGGTGAAGACTTCAGTCGCCAGTCGGCGCACCATGGAGTCCATCGCAAAGACTGGCGCGGTCGGGGACTCCAGCCCGTGATCCGGGTGGCGCCGCAAGCGCACTCGGCGGCATGCATCCTGGTCAGCTTTCACGCAACGTTATCCCCAACTGCGTGTACTATCTGTCGACCGGACGAACGCGCAAAATGCGCTGGTTCAGCTTGGCTCAACGCTGCGTCCCTTTCGAATCCGCGGGGTATCTACTCCATGCCAAATACACTTCGTCTCACGATCAGCTCGCTGGCACTTGTCACGATCGCCGCATGCTCGCGTTCGGCGGACCAGCCCGCGCTTCCCGACGATCTCCAGAAGGATCTCGCGGCTGTCGGTGGCGGGAACGTTCAGCTTGCTGGCATGGCGACACCTCGCCTGGACGTCGTGTCAGCGGGTGAGCGGATCAAGAGCCCGACGCCGGCCCCCAAGTCGCCAACGGTGTCCCGCGCACCGAGTGCCTTCCATGGCCGGCATGCGCCGGCGAAGAGCGTGAAGCACGAAACGCCGGCACCGGAGCAGGCGACCATCAAGGCCGATGAGGTCGCGCCGGCGGAAGTGCCGCAGGTCGAGCGTGCGCCTGAACCGACGCCCGCAGCGCAGGGTCGTCCGGAGGCACCGCGTCCGTCCACGCAACGCGAGCCACGCGGCGGATGGAAGACCCCCGGGCAGATCATCCGGAATGCGCCATTCCCCATTAATCCGTAACAGAGGAAAGGCGCATCTGGTACAGCTGTAGCAGGTACCTGGACCGGTAACGAGCTCCGGGGAACGTGGACGTTGGGCCTGATGCAACGACGTTTGCAACCGCGTCAATCGTCGAGAAAGGTGTTCACGCGCAGTGGTGCGTCCAGTGTTCCCCGTGGCCCTCATGCCAGTCATGGTACCAGGTACGCCGTACCCGGTACCCCTTCCGGCTTTTTTCGCGAGCTAGGCTGCCGCGGGCATAGCGGCAAAGGCGAGGCTCACGGCCCGCCGCGCCTGACGCTTCAGCGCACGATGCACGGCGCGCGCATGATGGATGAAGTTGCTGCCGGCCCAGGGGTAGCGCATGAAGAACTCGACCGGCAGCATGTCCGCCTTGAGGCGATTGCATTGCGGACAGGCCGCCACCACGTTGCCCGGCACGTGCGCACCGCCCTTGGCCAGTGGATGGACGTGGTCCAGCGTCGCGTGCTCGTAATCGAGCGACGTGGCGCAGTACACGCACCGGCGGCCACAGTCTCGAAGCGCTGCCAGCTTGATCTGGCGCTTCTGCTGTGACGGGAGGAGACGCCGCACGCGTCGCATGACGCCGCGGGGTGACCGTGAAAGTGGAACGCGGTGACCGTGTCGAGCGGGCATTTCACCTCGCTGGAAAAGACGACGCCCCGCACAGGAATCATCTTCCTGTCGCGGGGCGTCGTATGTCGTGGTCGGTGTCGAACCGGTGGGCGGACCCATGCGTCGCGACGAGCGCGTCCGCATGCTCCACTGCATCACTCGATGTCGGATCGAGATGCGCATCAGCCTCCGGTTTCGGCGAAGCGAAGCTTCACGGCGGTATTAGTGCGATGAGGTACCGATTTTCGCAAGAGTGAATGTCACCGTGCGCGTCACGACTTTGTCTCTCGACGATCGCTGGTCCGGCGCTCCACGCGCTTCTTCACCGCCATGGGATCGCGAAAGGCCGCGATGATGCGCGCCGCATGCACGTCGAGCACCGTGCGATCGGGCATGGCGGATCCCGGAAAGGGCAACGGTATATCGAAGCCGTCGTCCGGCCTGCGCGGGATGACGTGGACGTGATAGTGGAACACGTCCTGCCCCGCCGCCGCGCCGCTGTTGACCACCACATTCATGCCGTCCGCACCCGCGACCTGCTTCACGACCGGCGCGAGCTCCATTGTCACCTCGAAGAGGTGCATGGCGAGGTCGTGCGGGATGTCGTCGAGCCCTTCGTAGTGCTTGCGTGGTACCACGAGCACATGGCCGGCATTCACGGGTTGGACGTCCATGAATGCGACGACGTCGGCGTCCTCGTAGCACATGGAGACCTCCGCCGAGCCGCGCATGAGGTCACAGAAGGAGCAGACCGGCTCCGAGCTTTGGGGCATGAATCCTCTCGAGGTGAGTACGCTCCCGAAAAATGCACGCGGGGCGCGACGAAGGGCAGTCGAGCCCGCAGCGGCCGGCCGGCGCAGGCCGCGCGCCATGCGCGGCGCCCCCACTTATCTTTCCCTGCCGTGGCACCACCGCCGCAACCCACGACCGTCACCCGCATGGCTACCCAGACCAGCGCACCCAGGCGTAAGACCAACGCCGCCCTTACGCGCGACGAGCTCGTCGACGCCTACCGCACCATGCTCCTGTCGCGCCGCATCGACGACAAGGAGATCCAGCTCAAGCGCCAGAACAAGATCTTCGTCCAGATCTCCGGCGCGGGACACGAGGCGATCCTGGTGGCGGCCGGGATGGTCCTCAAGCCGGCGTACGACTGGTTCTACCTCTACTATCGAGATCGCGCCCTGTGCCTCAAGCTCGGGATGACGGCGAACGAGATGCTGTACGAGGCGGTCGGCGCGGCCGCCGACCCGAGCTCGGGCGGACGACAGATGCCGAGCCACTGGGGGCACAAGGACTACAACATCGTCTCGACGTCGTCCCCGACGGGCACCCAGTTCCTCCAGGCAGTCGGCAGCGCCGAGGCGTCGCTGCGCGCGCGACTGCTGGAGATCACCGAGGGGTTTCATGGAGACGAGGTGGTGCTCGTCACGACGGGCGACGGGACGACGTCCGAGGGCGAGTTCTGGGAGTCGCTGAACTCGGCGGCCAACCTGAAGTTGCCCGTGGTCTACCTCGTGGAAGACAACGGCTACGCCATCTCGGTACCGGTCGAGGTGAATACGGCGGGTGGATCGATCTCGAAGCTGGTGTCGTCCTTCCCGGACCTCTATGTCCAGGAAGTCGACGGATGCGACCTGCTCGCGAGCCATGCGGTGATGCAGAAGGCGGTCGACTACGCGCGGCAGCGGAAGGGGCCGGCGCTCGTACACGCGAAGGTGATCCGTCCGTACTCGCACTCACTGTCCGACGATGAGGTGATGTACCGTCCCGCCGACGAGCGCGAGGCGGACGCCGCGCGTGATCCCGTGACGCAGTTCCCGCAGTGGCTGGTGGCCAACGGGCATGCCACCGAGCAGGAGCTCGCGGCCATCGCGGAGGAAGTCGACGTGCTGGTGCTGGCCGCCACCGACGACGCCCTCGCGCAGCCGCAGCCGGCGGCCGACACCGTCTTCGACTTCGTGTATTCGCCGGATGTCGACCCGACGAGCGAGCAGTTCGACACCGAGGAGGATCCGCAGTTCTCGGGGAACGAGACGACGATGGTCGATCTCCTCAATGCGTGCATGAAGGACGAGATGCGACGCAACCCGAAGATGCTGATCTTCGGCCAGGACGTCGCCGACGTGTCGCGCGAGCAGCACCTCGGCAAGGTCAAGGGCAAGGGCGGCGTGTTCAAGGTCACGTGGGGACTGCAGAAGGAATTCGGCGGCAACCGTGTTTACAACACACCGCTGGCGGAAGCGACGATCGTGGGGCGGGCCATCGGGTTGGCGCTCCGCGGATTCAAGCCGGTCGTCGAGGTGCAGTTCTTCGACTACATCTGGCCGGCTTACATGCAGCTCCGCGACGAGCTTGCGACCATGCGCTGGCGTTCCAACAACACGTTCGCGTCGCCGGTCGTGGTCCGCGTCACGTACGGCGGGTACATCCGCGGCGCGATCTATCATTCGCAGACTGGCGCCTCGCTCTTCACCGCGTGCCCCGGTTTACGCGTGATCTGCCCCTCGAATGCACTCGACGCGAACGGGTTGCTGCGAACCGCCATTCGCTGCGAGGATCCGGTGATCTTTCTCGAGCACAAGCATCTGTACCGCCAGACGTACAACAAGGCAGCGTATCCGGGCCCGAACTTCATGATCCCGTTCGGCAAGGCGCGCGTGGTGCGCGAAGGAACGGACCTCACGATCGTGACCTATGGCGCCACCGTGCAGCGCGCGTTTGCGGCCGCGAACCAGATGCAGGAGGAACACGGTATCAGCGCGGAGGTGATCGACCTGCGCTCGCTGTCGCCGTGGGACAGCGAGCGCGTGTACGAAAGCGTGAAGAAGACCAGCCGGGTCATCGTTGGGTATGAGGACTCGATCTCCTGGGGCTACGGATCGGAGATTGCGGCCCGGATCGCTGACGAGTGCTTTGCGTGGCTGGATGCGCCGGTGAAGCGCGTGGCGAGCAGCGACACGTTCGTTGGTTACGCGCCGCAGCTCGAGGATGCGATCCTTCCGCAGGTGGAGACGTTCAAGCGAGCGATCGCGGAGATCGCGGCGTATTGAAGGGTGGTGGCCGGGCCGGGGCCGCCGCGCCCCGGCCTGGCGCCTGACGCGACCGCCGGTACCGACCGGTCCCGAAGCGCAGCGCTCGGAATTAGTTAGCCGCTGCTACGTGACGTCCGAGCGATCCAGGACGATCTCGCCGGACTCGATGATGAGCACCACTTGCGTGTCGCCGAGGTCTTCCGGCGGCACGCGGGTGAGGTCGCGATCGATCATGACGAGATCGGCTGGCGCGCCCGGCCCGAGCAGCCACGCTTCCGACAGCGTGTCATTTATGGCTGCGTGCAGCGCCGCGACAGAGTCCCGCCCGGGCCTGGCCACGTGATCTTTCCCGAGCCCGCGCAGCACGAACCGGCCGCGCGCGTCAATGACGCGCCCCGTCGCATCCATCCGCTTCCGGACCTCGGCGCTCGAGCCCACGAGCTCTATGCAATCGCCCTGCACCAGCACGGCATCCGCCCACGGCCGCCGGCGATCGCCGGTCCAGACGCGTGCGTTGAGGATGGCAAAAGTGGTGGTCGGGCTCATGCGTGCGAATCAGAGTGCGCCATGTGTTCCCGTGGCGGAAGGATGGCCGGCCGTTCGATGCGACGCTTGACGATTCCGCGCGCGCTGCTCACCCTTCACGTGAGTGGGGAGTAGCCGGCCGGCGCGAATGCGCTGGAACAGCCGATCGTCAAGACGGAGCGTGCAAGCGCGCCCGGTCGGCTGAAGGGCATACACGATGCCTTGGGCGAGACCACTACGACACCGAGCGTGCCGTAGTGGCTCGCCTTGTTGTTTTTCTGGCCCCTGCTCCCGCGGAAAATGATCGCCACGAATGTCTGGTTGTGGGTCGGCTTCATCGCCTTCGTCCTGCTGATGCTGTCGCTCGACCTGGGTGTCTTCAATCGCACGCCCCACGTGGTGAAGGCCAGGGAGGCCCTCACGTGGACCGCGGTCTGGGTGGGGTTGGCGCTGCTCTTCGCGGCGGGCCTTGCCGTCCTTGTCGACCACCAGTCTGCGCTGACGTTCCTCACGGGCTACGTCATTGAGGAGTCGCTGAGCGTCGACAACATCTTTGTCATCGTGCTGATCTTCCAGTACTTCGCGGTGCCCGCGCAATTCCAGCATCGCGTGCTGTTCTGGGGCATCCTCGGCGCGCTCATCATGCGCGGGCTCTTCATCGGGCTCGGCGCCGCACTGCTCGCACGCTTCGACTGGATCTTTTACATCTTCGGCGCGCTGCTCGTGTTCACGGGCATCCGCATGGCCGTCAAGCAGGATGAGGAGTTCGACGGCGAGCAGAATCCGGTGGTGAAGCTCGTGCGGCGCTTCCTGCCGCTCACCCCTGGCTACCGGGGCAAGCACTTCTTCGCCATGGAAGGCGGCCGACGCTCCGCGACACCACTGCTGCTCGTCCTGGTGCTGGTGGAAGTGACGGACCTCATCTTCGCCGTCGACTCCATTCCGGCAATCTTCGGCATCACGCGCGATCCGTTCCTCGTCTTCACGTCGAACATCTTCGCGGTGCTTGGGCTGCGCTCGCTGTTCTTCCTGCTGGCGAGCGTGGTGACGAAGTTCCACCTGCTGAAGTACGGGCTGGCCGTGATTCTCACTTTTGTCGGCGCGAAGATGCTCGTCGAGCAGTGGATTCACATCCCGATCCTGCTGTCGCTCGGCGTCGTGGTCGGGGTGCTCGGCGCATCGATCGGTGCGTCGCTTCTCTGGCCTGCGAAAATCGCATCAGAGGGGAAAACACCCTCCATCTTCGGGAGATGACTGATGGAAGAGCGTACCTGGTACGGTGTACCTGGTACCATGACTGGCATACTGGCCACGGGGAACAGTGGACGCATTCTCTCGTTCAACGGCTCTAACGACAGACGGGGTTGCAACCTGTCTCTCGATCAGGCGACTCTCTCCACTGTTCCCCGGAGCTCGTGACCGGTCCTGGTACCGGGTACGTTGTACCAGGTACGCCCTTCCATCTCTATCTGCGCTCTACAGCGTCACGCACATCGAGCAGGATCTCGAAGTACAGCTGTTCGCGGCGGTACGCAAAATCGAGCGACGCCATCTGTGAGTCGTCGCCGGTGAGCTTGGCGCGCTCGAACGCCTCGCGATACATGTCGTCGAGATTGGCGAGGATACGTTCGCGGGAGCGGGACATGCGGACCTGTTGGATGACGTTTGGAGTGAGCCGCGGTGGCTCGCCTGCGGAACCCTCGAGCTGCTCTTCCGTGGGGTCGAGCAGGTACTTCTGCGCGGCCTGGAAAAGGTTGCGTCGGGACGGGAGATTCTTCATTGCGCCGTGAGCAGATCTTTGCACGCGACCACTACCACTGCGTGTACTGCGGCGAGGCGTTCGAGCCGGATGCGCTCACCGTGGATCATGTCCAACCCCGCATGCGCGGGGGTGACCGCTCCGGGGGCAACTTAGTGACGGCGTGTGGTGGGTGCAACGCTCGGAAGGGAAGCATGCGCCTCAGCGCGTTCCTCAGTGGCGATGCGGTCGCGCGCGAGGAATTCTTTGTGCGCGCTGCGCCGCACGTGTGGCCACGCATCCTGCGCACCCTGCGCGACGAGCTGGACAAGCTTTCATCGCGCGACGACTCATCGCGCTAACGCAGCCCCTTCTCGCGCATGAGTCCGGCGAGGAGCCGGTCGTCGTGCGCCACGGACTGCAGGGCCTCGACGACCTCCGCCTCCGTCGCGCCCTCGCTCATCATCAGCGGCGGCGGAAAGCCGCCCTCGAACTCGCGCGGCGTGCCCGCTCGGCGATCCACCTCGAGCACCACGATGACGGGCTGCGCGCCGCCCTCACTCGTGCGCCGAATGCGCACGACGGGTCCGTGTGGAAGCCGGCGGGAGTAGAGAATGGGATCGTCTGGCACCCGGAGATCTTCGCTGCACGGGCTTCGTCCTGCAAGGGTTGGACATGGTGGGAGGCACTTCGTCGTCATTCCCCGCGACGGTGCGGCAGCCCGACTTGGGTGCGTCAGCCCCGCGAAGGCGGGGATGCATTCCGAGCTCGGCACAACGTGGATTCCCGCTTGCGCGGGAATGACGAACCGGTGTGCGGTTTCCCGCTTGGGCGGGAATGACGAACCAGCGGATGAACTCCTTCGGGCTCGACAACCACCACCTAACGCGTCGGACGCAGCTGGTGAAATACCGCCTCCTCCACCACCCGACCGTCACGCAGGTGCTCGACGACGATCCGCTCAAGCAGCGACGGCGTCACGCCGGCGTACCAGACGCCTTCCGGATACACCACGACGATCGGCCCTCCGGCGCAAACGCCGAGACATGGCGTCTCGCCGCGCTTTACGCGGCGCGGACCGAAGAGCAGTCCTTCACGCTGCAGCAGGCGTGCGAGCTCCGCGTAAAGCGCGCGACCGCGCCGATCGGACGCGCAGAAGCCGCCCACGCACACGAGCACGTGGCGCGCGTAGGGCTCCATGAACGGTGCTGGTGGTGAATGCTCTGGGGACACGTGCTGCCGGTAGAAGGTGACCGCAGTCTAATCGCACGCCGGGTGGAAGGCGCGCCATTGCCCACGTCCTGCCAGGTGTCGATAGTTCCAGAGCCAATGCCACCCGCGACCTACCACCTCGACACAGTTCCGGTCGACGGAGCCACGAGGGCGCCGGTCCTCTGCTTGCCCGGGCTGTTCGCCGGTGCTTGGGTGTTCGAGGGTCTCCTCCCCCTTCTTGCCGCTCGTGGCTACCCCGCGTCAGCGATGTCCTATCGGGGGCACCCGCCCCTTCCCCCACTCGCGTCCATCGGTCGCCAGTCTCTCACGGAGTTTGCCGCCGACGCCTGCGCAGCGGCGCGCGAGCTCGATCGTCCCATCGTCATCGGGCACTCCCTTGGCGGACTCGTGACGCTGTGGATGGCGGAACGGAATCTCATCCGCGCCGCGATACTCGTGTCGCCGGCCCCGCCCCGCGGCATCAGCGTGCTCAGTCCGCCAATCCTCGCGCGCATGGCGACCTACCTGCCCGCCCTTCTCCTGTCGCGCGCCTTCCTGCCGAGCGCAGCGCATCTCGACGCGCTGGTGTTGAACTGCGTGCCCGCAACGGAGCGCGCGGCCGTTCGCGGCCGCTTCGTTGCGGACAGTGGTCGTGCCGCACGTGAGATTGCCCTCGGCGCCTTCACGGTGCAGCCGCGGGCGGTTCGCGCGCCGATGCTGGTGGTCGGCGCCGAGCACGATCGGTTCATTCCCGTCGGCGTGTCGCGGCGCATCGCGGCACGCTACCATGCGCCTTTCCACGTGGCCGCCGGTCACGGACATTTCCTGTTCGCCGAACCGGGATGGGAACGGGAGGCGCGCGTGGTGCTGGACTGGATCGACGCGCTGCCTCCCTCCATTCGCGACGTCGCGCACGAAATGCGTCACGGCTAGGGCACGCGAACTCGATCCGCGCCCGCGGATTCGTCAGTCACACCTCTGTCATCCTGGAACCCCATGACCGACCAGTCCATCGCGGCAAAGCAGTACGCACACCCCGAGGCGCTCGTCACCACCGAGTGGCTCGCGCAGCACCTCGACGATCCCACCGTGCGCATCCTCGAGAGCGACGAGGACGTCCTGCTTTACGACATGGGGCACATTCCCGGTGCCCTCAAGATCGACTGGCATGCCGACCTCAATGACGAGCTGCAGCGCGACTATATCGCGCGCGACGCCTTCGAGTCCCTCGTGCGGCGACTCGGCATCAACGAATCGACGACCGTCGTCTTCTACGGCGACAAGAACAACTGGTGGGCGACGTACGCGCTGTGGGTGTTTCAGCTCTTCGGCTTTTCGAATGCCCGCATTCTCGACGGCGGGAGAGCCAAGTGGGAGGCGGACGGTCGCGAGATGGTGACGGACGTGCCGACGGTCGCACCATCCTCCTACGTCGCCAAGCCGCGCGACGATGCGCGCATTCGCGCCTTCATGAGCGACGTCCGCACGCATGTCGCGAAGCGCGGCAAGCTCGTCGACGTGCGATCGCCGGACGAGTTCACGGGCAAGAAGCTCCACATGCCCGACTATCCGCAGGAGGGTGCCATGCGCGGTGGGCACATTCCGGGCGCGAAGAGCGTTCCATGGGCTCGCGCCGCGAATCCGGACGGCACGTTCAAGAGCGCGCCCGACCTTCGCGCGATCTACGAGGACGAAGCCGGTCTCACGAGGGAGGATGACGTGGTGGCGTACTGCCGCATCGGCGAACGGTCGTCCCACACATGGTTCGTCCTGACCTACCTGCTCGGGTATGACAACGTCCGCAACTACGACGGAAGCTGGACCGAATGGGGCAATGCCGTCCGCGCACCCATCGAGAAATGACCGACCACTCACCCACGCCAGCGCCCGAAGCCACGGCGACACCCATCGTCGCGGTAGCGGCTTCCATCCCGTCGCACATTCGTACGACGTGGAAAGGCGAGCACCTCTTCGATACCGGGAAGGCGAACGGGGCCCAGGCGCGGTTCGACGGATCGGGCAAGACCGCCCAGACGCCGCCCGATGCGCTGCTCAGTGCGTTGGCGTCGTGCTCGGGCATCGACGTCGTCGACTATCTCGCGAAGCGGCGCACACCGGTGACGTCGCTCGCGGTGGATGTGCAAGCAGACCGGCGCGACCTGCACCCTCGGCGCTTCGAGCAGGTCAGGCTGCGCTTCGAGATCGAGGGCGCCGAGGTCGATCGGAGCCATGCGGAACGTGCAGTGCGCCTCGCGTTCGAGCGCTATTGCAGTGTCGCGGCCAGTCTGGCGCCGGATATCGGCATCTGCGCGGTGGTGGTGCTCAACGGAGAGGACGGCGCACCGATGCGGATCGTCTAGCGACGTTCTCCGCTCACCTTTTCCCAGCACCCGCATCCCTGGCCGCGCAGTGTCTCCGCCAGCCGCGTGCGCAGCTCATCCGGTGCACCGAGGTGTGCACGCAGGCGGCGCATGGTATCGAGGAAGCACGCCTGGTATCCCTCCATCGCCTTGCACTGCGGACACGACTCGATGTGCAGTCGCAGCCGCTCGGCGCCGTTGGACGTGAGCTCCTCGTCGAGATAGTCCCACAGATGCCGGAGCACCTCCACGCAGTTTGCCGAGAGACCGAGTTCATCGAGCTGTGCGTGGGCCGGCGCGCTCATCGTCCACCTGCGGATGCGGTGGCGAAGCCCAGGTCTTCGGCGACGGTCAGCAGCTTTTCCTGCAACAGCCTGCGGCCGCGGAAAAGCCGCGAACGTACGGTGCCGATGGGAACGCCCATCACCTGCGCTGCCGTCTCGTAGGTCATGTCCTCGACGTCGACGAGAATGACCGCAGAGCGAAACGGTTCGGCGAGACTGTCGAGTGCTTCGCTGAGCGCGGGCGCGAGGTCGAGCGTGGCGTAGAGATCGTCGTAGCCCCGTTCGCGCGCCGCGGCGTAGACCGAACCGGCGGCGACGGCATCCTGCTCGCCATCGTCGAGGTCGACGGTGCTCCGTTGCCGCTCGCGTGAGCGGAGGAAGACGTTGCGACAGATGGTGAACAACCACCGGCGGCATTCGGTGCCGGGCACGAAGGTGTGCCACGATCGATAGGCGCGCAGGTAGGTCTCCTGCACCACGTCGTCGGCGTCTGCGTCATCGCGCGTCAGTGAGAGGGCGAAGCGATATACGTCGTCGAGCCAGGGCAGTGCCTCGCGCTCGAAGTCGATGTCGCGCTGGGTGTCCCTGGGCGTGGAAGCTCCAGAAACGTCGAGCGCCACGCCAGAGCTGTCGGAGAAGTCTCCGCTCAGCAGGGGCGTGGCGTGTGTGGCCGTCATCATGGTGTGGCCCTCATTATTTAATTTACATATGAACTATACATTAAACGTACCTAATGTGCAAGAGGCGGGCCCGGAAGGGTACCTCCGCCGGTTATGGTTTCCCTTGGCTATGTTTGCGCGATGCGTGCTCGCCTGATCGCCGCATTTGCGGCTGTCTACATCGTGTGGGGGTCCACCTACCTCGCCATCCGCTTTGCCGTCGAGACGCTGCCGCCACTGCTCATGGCGGGTGCGCGGTTCGCGTTGGCTGGGGCGATCCTGCTGCTCTGGTCGCGCGTACATGCGGGCAACGCGGCACCTACGTCGCGCGACTGGCGCACTGGACTGGTGAGTGGCGGCCTGTTGCTCGTTGGTGGCAACGGGATGGTGGTATGGGCGGAGCAGCGGGTGCCGTCCGGCATTACTGCCTTGCTCGTGGCCATCGTCCCGGTGTGGATGGTGCTGCTCGATTGGCTGCGCCCGCGAGGGCGCAGGCCGCCTGCCCTCGTGTTCGTCGGACTGGCCCTGGGGCTCGCCGGCCTTGCGATGCTCGTGGGACCGAGTGCGACGGGGGGCGGTGATCGCACCGACGTGACCGGGGCGATGGTGCTCGTGCTCGCGTCGCTATCGTGGGCTGCGGGATCGCTGTACACGCAGCGTGCGCCAAAGGCGAGCACGGGGATGAACGGCTCCGCGACGCAGATGGTCGCGGGAGGGGGCGCACTGCTCGTGATCGGACTGCTCTCCGGCGAGGGCGGCCAGCTCGACCTCGGGCATGCGACGATGCGCTCCATCCTGGGTTTCTTCTATCTCGTGAGCTTCGGCTCGCTCGTTGGATACACGGCGTACATCTACCTCCTCGGTCACACGAGTGCCGCGAAGGCCTCGACGTATGCGTATGTGAACCCCGTCGTCGCCGTCTTCCTTGGATGGCTTCTCGCGCACGAGGACGTCACCACCCGCACCGTGCTTGCCGCCGCCGTGATCCTTGCGGGCGTCGCGATCATCACGGTCGCGCGCGATCCGCGGCCAGCCATCGCGTCCGCGGCGACAGCTCGGACGAGCGACGTGCGCGCATGAACACTGTCGAGACGTTCGGCGCCGACTATGCGCAGCAGTACGACTTCCTGCGCCCGTCGGAACGCACGAAGGTGGTGGATGTGCCGGGTGGGCAGGTCATTCGTTCGGTGCGCACGCAGCTCGACAGCTTTGCCCATCGCGCGGATGTCGACTCTCGGGTGTGGCGGTTGAAGGACCGGCAGGTGGTGGCCGAGATGCGCGAGACGCATGCGATGCGGTTCTTCTTTCCGCAGGAGCTGGCGCTGCTGTTCGAGTCGGCGGGGCTGGAGCTGGTGGACCTGCGGGCGTTTGGTGCCGTTGACGCGCCGCCGACGGATCAGACATGGAGTGTATTGGCCGTTGGGCGCGCGGTTTAGAGCTTTCCCAATGGCGACGCGGGAAAGTGACTGCGGCGTGGTGAGCGGGGTTTGGGCTTGCGTGGTGGCACTGACCTCTCTCCGCTCTGGGTCACTGTGATTTCCCGTTCTCATCTCCTAGCCCGGCCACGGATATGTCGAGTGCGCTCCGTTTCGTGGCTGTCATGGGATGCACGTTGCTCGGGTGCCGAGGCATTGCCGACGTGAGCACATCGCTCGATGTGAGGGTGTCTGTGGATCGTTCAGTTGCCAGCGTTGCAGCCCCCGTTGAGATCACGGTACGGGTCGTGAACCGTGGCGCGTACACGATTCAGACAGTCGAGCCGCGGCAGTACGGGTGTCCGGGGCCGTTCCTGGTGTACAACGGTGCGGGCACTCTTGTGCCGCCCGCCGTGCGCTTCTGTTCACTCCCCTTGTACGCTCCGGTACTGCTCGCGCCGGGTGACAGTGTCGTGATTCGCGACCGGTGGTCTGGCGACACCGCGGGTGAGTCGGGCAGGTCGATGGCTGTGCCGGCCGGCCTGTATCGCATCGTCGGACGCGTCTATGCGGATAATCGCGAAATCATCAGCACAGCGGTTGCTGTCGACATCAACTGAGCCGCTCGCCGGCTCGGAACAAGCAGGCAGCCGACAAAGTGAAGTCGCTCATTCAATCGTAACGCGACCGCTCTTGTCGTGGCGCGAGCACTGGCGGCACGTTTGTCGATTCGCCGGCGCGTCAATCGCCCGAGGATCAGCGACCGTGAGATGCCCCAATCGTTCGCGACGAGTCGTGGCCAGCACCGCGAGAGGTCTCGGCGACCTTGCTCGGCGCGCAAAGCGTCCGCGGCACGGTGGTTCGCCCAGGCGACAGCAGCCCGCTCGCGGGAGTAGTGGTACCGCTCGTGGATGGACAGGACTCGGTCGTTGCGCGAGCGCTGACGAACCAACGCGGCGAGTACCGTATCGCTGCCCCCGCGGCGGGCGCGTACCGCGAGCGGACACTGCACATCGGGTATCGTCCGCATACGTCCGAGCCCTTCCGTCTCGGCGGCGACGTCGAGATCGTCCACCGTTTGGCCTTCGAGAACGTGGCGTTCGCGATGGACACGGTGCGGGTGGTGAGCGCCAACACCTGCCGCGTGCGGACCGACACGGCGGCATCGACGTATGCGATCTGGGAGCAGGTCCGCGCCGCGCTGACGGCGACGCAGATCGCCTCGGGCGACCGCGCTTACGGCGCGACGAGCGCACGCTGTACGCCGACGGACGTCGCATCGTGGCACAGCAGTCGGCACTCGATCGCAACGTCTCTGCGCGCCCGTGGCTCGCCCGCCCTGTCGAAGAGTTGCGCCCGGACTTCACCTTTACGGATTCAACGACGCCGCTCCGCATCAGCGTTCCGGACGCGTGGCAGCTTCTCACCACCATGTGCGGTGCGGCGGTGGACGTAAAGCATGGCCTCGTGACCGGGCGAGTGACCATGCGCGGTGACACGGTACCGCCGAGCGGTCTGGGCGTCGTTGGGGAGTGGGCGGAAAGCGGGTCGGATGCGGCGGCGACCTTGGTCACGCTCTCCCGCTCCGCAGGCGTGCGCACGGACCAGCGTGGACGGTCTTGCTGTACGGCGTTCCTCTGCGGCAATCGGTTGTGCTACGGGTGGTGACTGACAGCATCGGTTCGGAGCCAGTGACCCTTCGCATCGGGGATGGGCAGATCGACCGCGCGGACTTCGTGGGAGAGCGTGTGGAGTCAGTCGCGGCAGTGTTGACAGGCGTCGTCGTCGCCGATTCGACGAACCTTCCTTGGCAGACGTCGATGTCCTGCTCTCCGATATCGGTCTCCACGACCGGACGAACGCGCGTGGCACATTCCGGTTGACGGGTGTGCCGCCAGGCGTGCATACGCTCTCGGCGCGCAGAGTTGGATACGGGCTTCTCGACGCACGCGTGGAGTTTACCGCTCGTCACTCAAGGGACAAAGGCATCGTGCTCAGCCGCGTCACGTCCCTCGACTCGGTGCGTGTCGTGGCGGCGCGCACCACGCTTGGTGTCGGGCTGGCTGCGTTCGAGGAACGCCGAGCGACGGGTTTAGGCAAGTTCGTCACGCCGGAGCAGATGCGTGCCAATGAACACCGCAAGGTAGTGGACATGCTGCGTGTCTCTACCGGGCTTCGTATCCTCACGAGAAGCGATTGCAAGGTAATCCCTTCGGACATTTGCAAGCCGCTGAGTCCTACTGCGCGCTATGCGGTGAGCACGCGCATTTCCCACATCTATCCATGCTTTCTCGAGGTCTGGCTCGATGGAGCCAAGTTGTCGCGGGGTGGCGATCCGGATTGGCGCAACGCCTGCGACCTCGACATGCTTCCGGTGTCCGGGCTCGAGGTGATCGAGGTTTACCGCAGTGCTGCCGAGGTGCCCACGGCGTCCGGCGGGGCCAGTGCGCAGTGTGGGACACTGCTTCTCTGGTCGCGTCAGCCTTGAGGACACGGTCAGGATAGTGCAGAGCATCAACTGCTGATCCGTAGGCGCGGATACCGCCGTGGGCTTGGGCTACCTCCTGCTCACACAGGGTCGCTGTAATGGTGGCGATGGACCTCCATGTGGCATCGGGTTCCCAATTGGAATCGTAGGCTGCGGAGGGGGAGGCATGCTCCTCGGCCTGATCGTAGGCACGCTTTGGACAACGTCCTGAGCCGACGTGAGGCAAACGCCCGCACCCGTCGGGAGCAATCCACAAGCAGAAGCCGCAATCGGTCGCGACCTGCATCACTTGCCAAATCACCGCCCCTGAAAGCTCGGCGTCCGCTTCTCCCGGAACGCGATGATCGCCTCGCCGACGTCCTTCGTTGCGAAACACACCTTGATCTGGGTCAGCTCATCACGCAGCGTTGCGTCGAGCGTCCGGTCGAAGCTCTGCACGAGCAGCCGCTTCGTGAGCGCCTGCGCGATTGGCGCGCCGAGGGCCAGTCGTCCGGCGTACGCATTAACGGCGCCAGCAAACTCGCTGTCCGGAATCACCATCGTCGCCAGACCGATCAGCAATGCCTCCTGCGCATCCACGTCGCGACCGCTCAACAGGATGTCCAACGCGCGTGCGAGACCGACATGCCGTGGGAGGAAATAGCTCACACCCGCATCGGGGCTGAGGCCGCGACGCACGTACCCCGCCGTCAGCTTCGCCGATTGTGCCACGAGGCGGATGTCGCACGCGAGCGCCAGACCGAACCCCGCGCCGGCGGCTGGTCCATTGATGGCGGCAATCACCGGCTTCTCGCAGGCGACCACGCGCTGCACCCACGTGCCCACCCAGGCATATGGATCGAGGCGATCGGCCCGCGTCGTCAGCGGCAGCGCGGGCGGCTCGGCGAGGTCGAGCCCCGCACAGAACGCGCGCCCGCCGCCGGTGATGACGACGACGCGCACCGCATCGTCCGCGCCGGCATCAGCGAGTGCGTCACCGACCGAGAATGCCAGCGCATCATTGACCGCATTGAGCCGATCGGGACGGTCGAGGGTGATGGTGCGAATGCCCTCGGGCGTCGTGTCGACGATGAGATGTTGGTAGTCGCTCATGCGCAATGATGCGACAGCGCCCCGGCCGTGTCGAGCACCGGCCGGAGCGATGTTTGAACAAAGGGAGAGCGCACGGTGATCAGCGATCTGCCTCAGTTGCTAGCGTTCACGCATACCGGTGCGCTCGGGTCGCGCGAGCGAGGCGGCCTTCTCCGCCATGCGAATGAAATCGCGGCGATAGCCCTCCTCATCGCGGCCCCTGGCGCCTCGTGCGAGGTCGAGCACGCGTCCCCACGTGAGCTCGCCCGCGAAGGGTGACTCGCGCAACAGCATGCCGAACCCCGCGACCGCGCTCGCGAAGCGCATCGACTCCGACGCACTCCGCCGCTCGGCGCGCACGGGATAGGTCTCGAGTTGGCTGTGCTCACCATCCGGCGCCTTGTAGCGTAGCGCGACGTGCAGCAGCTCGTCGTTCGAGGACCGTTCGGTCTGCGGCGTCGCCTGATACCGCAGCGCGGCCACGGGAGGCAGCATCACGTCGAGCGGAGCGCCGCGCGGAACCACCTCGTAGAGTGCCGTCACCGTATGTCCCGCGCCGACGTCGCCCGCGTCCTTCGCGTCATTCGCGAAGTCCTCGTCGCGCAACAGCCGATCTTCGTAGCCGAGCAGGCGATAGGCCTGCACGCGCTCGGGATTGAATTCGACCTGGAGCTTCACGTCTTTCGCGACCGTGACGAGGGTGCCGCCCATCTCGGTCACGAGCATCTTGCGCGCCTCGAGCAGGTCGTTGATGTAGCCGTAGTTGCCGTTGCCGGCACCGGCGAGCTTCTCCATCGTCGCGTCCTTGTAGTTGCCCATCCCGAAACCGAGGATGGTGAGGTAGGAGCCTTCCTTGCGACGCTCCTCGATGAGACGAACGAGATCGCCGTCGCTCGACTGGCCGACGTTGAAGTCGCCGTCGGTGCACAGGATCACGCGATTCGTTCCGCCGACGATGAAATTCTTCTGCGCGACATCATAGGCGAGCCGAATGCCAGCGCCGCCCGCGGTCGAACCGCCTGCTTCCAATCCATCCAGCGCGGCAAGGATTCGCTGCTTGTCCTCACCCGACGTCGATGGGAGTACCAGTCCGGCATTGCCTGCGTAGACGACGATCGCGACATGATCCTCCTCGCGCAGCTGGTGGACGAGCAGTCCGAGTGCCTCCTTCACCAGCGGCAGGCGTCCCGGTCCGTTCATCGATCCGGAGACATCGATCAGGAAGACAAGGTTGCTCGGTGCCGCGCGACGCATGTCGACGTCACGCGCACGCAGTGCCACGCGTACGAGGTCGTGCCGCGGATTCCACGGCGCAGCGGCGACTTCGGTGCTCACGCGGAACGGCCCGCCGCGCGGTGAGGGCGCCGCATCATCGTAGGGGAAGTAGTTCACGAGCTCCTCGATCCGCACGGCGTCCTTCGGCGGCAGCTGCCCGCGCGCGAGGAAGCGGCGAACGTTGCTGTATGAAGCGCGGTCGACGTCGACGGAGAAGGTCGAGAGCGGCGCGACGCGTGGAGAGCGGAACGGATTCTCGTCGATCCGATCGTATGCCTCGGTGTTGCCGCGCTCCCGCAGGGGCGTGCGCACACTGATGGACGTGCGCCGGTCAACCCGGCCCATCGCGACCTTCGTGGCGGCGCCGTTCGTGCTGGGCGCGGGTGACGCGCCCAGCACACGACTCACCGGGCCATTGGGAATCCCGGCGGAACCGGTGTGGTCGGCGATGGCAGCACTCTCGCTCGCCTTTTGATCCGCGGGTTGCAGCGCGATCGTGCGCGTTGTCGCAGGCGTCGGTGTGAGCGTGATGTCGGCGCGGACGGTGTCGCCGTGGAGGAAGACACTCAACCGACGCGGATCAAATCCCGGCTTCGCGACCTGGAGCTGGACCTGCTCCGACTCGCTACTGCGAGCGACGGTGAGGATGTATCGGCCGTCATTGCCGCTGAGTGTCTTGGCGAACTTCGGCGTGATGGCGAGTGTCGCCGACGATAGAGGGCGGCCGGTTGGATCCAGTACGCGTCCTGTGATCACGGTGGACGCAACGGCGGGCGAGATCGGCGCCAGCCGGCCTGGCGACATCAGCACCATGGCGGCAAGCAGCGAGGGGACCGATGTCAGACGTTTTGTGAGGTGGCGCATTGTTCCTCCATTCGGGGATTCGGAGGGAGACGCCGCGCGCCGCGCGCCTTGCACACCTGCAGCAGTATTTACGAGCGTTCGTCATTCCTGCGAAAGCGGGAAACCATTGGATCGGGAACATGGATTCCCGCGTTCGCGGGAATGACGAAGGTCTGGGGCTCGCGGGAATGACGAAGGCTTGCGCTTCGCTGGAATGACGAACGGCTACGCTTCGCGGGAAGGTCGAACGCCTACGGTTCGCCCCTGCTCCACATATATTGTGTGCAGCCCTCGCTGACCCATCGCACATGCCTGCCCGTCGTTCTCCGACAAGCTCCCAAGTCCTTCCGCTTCGCGGTGCCCGTGGCCAGCAGCAGGCCGCCGATGAGACGGCCGCCGATGCGCCCCACGGGTCGCGTCCGGAACAGGTCTACCAGCGCCTGCGCGACCTGATCGTCCAGGGCCTGCTCGCGCCGGGCAGTCGCGTGGTGGAGACGGAAGTTGCCGCGCGCCTTGGCGTGAGCCGGACGCCCGTACGCGAGGCGCTGCAGCGACTCCAGCAGGAAGGGTTCGTCGTGGGGGCGCCGGGTGCACAACAGGCGCGGCTCACCGTGGCGCCACTCACACGCGCCGACGTGCACGAGCTGCTCAACATCGTGGGAGAGCTCGAGGGGCTCGGTGCGCGATGGGCCGCCGGCCTGCCCACGCCCGAGCGTCGTGCGCTCGCGAGGGAGATGAAGGCGCTGAATGCGGACTTCCACCGCACGGGACGCGCGACGCCAATCGACCACGGACGCCTCTACGAGGCCGACGAGCGGCTGCACCGGAAGATCGTGGAGGCGTGCGCTGGTCCGCGGCTCATCGCCATGCACGACAGCGTGAAGCCGCAGGCCGAGCGGTACATCCGCATGTACATCAGCATGCTCACGAGCGACATCCGCGCCTCGGTCGCCGAGCATGACGCGATCATCGATGCGATCGATTCGGGCGAGGCCGATGCAGCGCAGCGCGCGGTGCAGGCCAACTGGC
Source organism: Gemmatimonadales bacterium (assembly GCA_038322445.1). Classification (GTDB taxonomy): domain Bacteria; phylum Gemmatimonadota; class Gemmatimonadetes; order Gemmatimonadales; family Gemmatimonadaceae; genus AG11. The sequence continues at coordinate 13,836 of JBBQFW010000008.1, read as the reverse complement.
GGCACGCGGCGGATCGCATCGCGAAGGTGATTGAAGTGGCCGGCGAGCGAGGCAGCTGGTAGCTACCGCAGTCCGTCGAGCGCCTTCCGCGCCTCGTCCAGCCTTGGATTGATCCGGATCGCCTGGTCGTATTCCGTGCGAGCGAGCTCGCTGCGCGACGTCTTTTCATAGACCTGACCGAGGCGCAGGTGCGCCATCGCCTTGGTGTCGCTATTCGCCTGTGACGGCGGATTCGCAATCCAGCGCTTCACGCCGTCTTCGCCGCGTCGCAGTTGCTCGCCGCTGAGTACGGCCACGCGGGCAAAGCGGATAGGGACATTGTGCTCGGCGGGGACGCGTGCGGCGGTGCGATCAAGCGTGGCGAAGGCGTCAGCCCATCGCGCTTCGCGCACATAGAGGTTCGCCAGGCCGTTGTAGCCTGCGGCACTGTCCGGTGCCACGGAGATGGCGCGCTGATACGCGGCCTCACCGGCTTTCGCATCCTTCTCGTGATCTGCGATGACGCCTGAGGCGATCGCGCCGCGCATCTTGTCGTACCGGTCGATCTCGGCCGCTTGCTCCCGCGCCTTTTCGATGCTGCCACCAAAGATGCCGGGCGCGTAGAGATAGTACTGCAACTGGCCCATGCGCCCATCGAGGTTCGTGGGGTCGATCTCGATCGCGCGGTCGAATTCCCTCTTCGTCCGCTTCACGAGGAACGGTAGCTTGAACTTGCTGGTGCGCTGCGCCGTCATGCCGAGCGCATTACCCAGCCACGCGTGGCACTCGGCGTTCCGGTCGTCGATGGAGGTGCAGCGCTCGAACTGGCGAATGCTTTCGTCCGCGTCCGTCTGCTGAAACGCAATCCTGCCGAGGTAATAGGCCGGCGCGGCCTCGCCGGGCGCACTCCTCGCCAGCAACGCGTACTCCTGCTTCGCGGCGTCCCAGCTACGCGCGTCGTAGAGTTGCTTCGCATGCGCGAGGCTCGGCGCTGCCTGTGACCGTGCAACCTGGGCAAGAACCGCGACGAGCGCGACGCTGGTGAGGAATGTGCGCATGAGTGGGGAAAGGGGGTGCATCATCATACGAGGCACCGGCCCGCATGTTCCCTGTCGGCGCGATGAGCGAGTGCTGGTACGGCGCCAGGCCCGAGCACGCTAGCGCGACGGCTTCACGCCCTCGAGCTCCTCGCGGAGCTTGATGAAACTGTCGTAGCGAGCGCGGCTCACGTCGCCATTGGCGACTGCATCGCGCACCGCGCAGCCCGGTTCGACGCTGTGCCGGCAATCGGCAAAGCGACAGGCATTGAGGAAGGGGCGCAGCTCCGGGAAGCACTGGTCGAGTTCAGTGGGCGACAGGGCCCACATGCCGACCTCGCGCAGGCCCGGTGTGTCCGCGACGTATCCGCCGTCCGCGCCCGGAAGGGGATGCAGGTATCCGCCCACGGTGGTGTGACGACCCTTGTTCACGGATTCGCTGATCTCGCCGACGCGAAGGTCGAGCCCCGCGAACATCGCGTTGAGCAGCGACGACTTGCCCACGCCCGACGGTCCGGTGAGCACACTCACCTGCCCCGCCAGCGCCTCGTGCAGCTCGTCGAGCCCCACGGGGACCTTTACACTCGTGTAGTGAATGGTGTAGCCCGCGCGCGCGTAGTCGACCCAGCGCTTTCGCGCCTCGTCGGCTCCGCCGACCAGCTCCACCTTGTTGATCACGATCCTCGCGGCGAGATCATTCGCCTCGGCGATCACGAGGAAGCGGTCGAGCATGCGCGGATGCGGCTCGGGGTTCGCGGCGGCGAACACGATCACCACCTGGTCCACATTCGCGGCGACGATGCGCTCGCCATGTCCGCCGCCTGGATTTCGTCGCGCGAGCTGCGAGCGTCGCGGCAGGATGTCACTGATGGCCCACGCCGCGTTCTCGTCATCCTGCTCGATGACGACGCGATCGCCGATCGTCAGCTTCAGCGTGGCCGCGGCGGCCGAGATGGTGTCGCGGCGCAGCGAACCGTCCGCGCGCTTGCCGGAGTTGCTCTTCTTTACCCGGCCGCGTAGCGAGGCTTCCTGCGTGACGCCATCATCACGTCGCACACGCCACAGTCCTCCGGTGCCGCTGAGGACCAGGCCCTCCGACGTTGTCGGTTCTGTCACGCGTCCATCCCGTTCTCGCTGTCGTTGTCGTTCATCACGTCATACCAGCGCCGCTGCGGCTCGCCACCCTGGCGCCCAGCGATGAGGGCGTGCAGCACGCCGCGCACCTGCGACAGCGACAGCGCCGCAACGATGGCGTGGGCGTCGCTCTCCGTATCGGACTCGGCGAGGAACTCGGTCTCGAGGTGACCGTTCGGCGACGCCGCACCAATGCGGCTCCACTGCACGAACAGCAGGTACGCGCCCCACGGATGCTCGGCATGACCGGTTTCGGCCGTGACGATCTCCACGCTGTACGAGCAGCCGTCGCTGCCCTCGAATGCGGCGGGACGCCCATGCACCGCCGCATATCCGCCGATGGTATTGGTGTCGCCACGCGAGTGGTCGGCGGGAATGTGCTGGCCGGGCATGGGCGCGCTGCTAGTGCTTGCCGTGGAGCGCCTCCCTGATGACGCTCCCGGTGATGAACGCGACATTTGCCGGGCGCTCGGCGAGGCGTCGCATGAGATACGGGTACCACTGCGTGCCGAACGGCACGTAGCAGCGCATGCGATAGCCTTCCTTGACGAGCGACTCCTGGAGGTCGCGCCGAATGCCGTAGAGCATCTGGAACTCGAAGCGGTCCTTCGCGATGCCCTGCTCTGCGGCGAACCGCTTTGCTTCAGTGATCATTGCCGGATCGTGCGTTGCGATGCCTGGATAGTTGCCGCGCAGCATCAACTCGCGCATGCACTTCACGTAGTTCGCGTCGACGTCCTTCTTGTCGGGATACGCGACGGCGGCCGGCTCCTTGTATGCGCCCTTGCAGATGCGTACCCGCGCACAGAGTCCGTCCACGTGCAGGACGTCGTCGAAGGTGCGGTAGAGACTACTCTGCAGTACCACGCCGACATTGGCCTTGTACTGCGGATAGAGGCGGTCTTCGAAGAGCTTCAGCGTGATGTCCGTATACGCGCTCGACTCCATGTCGAGTCGCACGAATGTCCCGTATTCCTGCGCGCGCGTCAGGATGTCCTGCATGATCGCGACGCAGAGCTCATGATCGATGTCGAGCCCCATCGCCGTGAGCTTCACCGAGACGTTCGCGTTCAGCTTCGCCTGATGGATGCGGTCGAGCAGCTTGATGTATTCATCGCGCGCCTGGCGTGCTTCGCGCTCGGTGTAGACACTCTCGCCCAGCAGGTCGAGCGAGGCGGTAATGCCCTGCGCGTTCAGCTCGCGCGTGGCGGCGAGTGCTTCATCGACGGTCTCACCCGCAACGAACCGACTGGCGAAGTGCTTCGCGAGACGGTTGTTGCGCACGAACTTGAAGACGCGGGGCTGATTGGAGAGATAGAGCAGTGTGTTGCGAAGCATGATCCTCGGAGCGACGTCCTTCACCCACCAAAGGGAAACGTTGAATGTAACGGGGGTCGGCGACGGGGTCAGGGCATCGCGCTGCGGAGCACGGGATAGCGTCGCTGGGCGAGGTCGGCATCGAACACGTTCCAGGTGGCCAGGCCGTCGTCCGACTCCGGGTCGAGCAGGTACATCGCCACGCGACCAAGTGGCTGGCTCGTCCGCACCACGTAGCCAACCGACATGCCGGTCACGGGCTCCCAATGCCCGAACGGACGCATCTCGGTGTGCATCTGGAACGGACGCGGCGAGCGCTCCACGGAGTCGATGACGAACCGTTCCATTCGCGGAAGCAACCAGTTTGGCTGGACCTGGTCCACATGCACGCCATGGAGGCGAAGCATGGCGACGGCGGCCGTGTCGCTCAGGTAGTAGGCCTCCGGCATCTTGCGCATCACCGTGGGCACGAATCGATCGAAGACCGGCATCATCCGGGTCCGGAAGCGCCCGCTACGCCGAAGCCCCTTCGGCACGCCTGGCTGAGTCCGCGACGAATCACCAGTGCGCTCCAGGATCTCGAAGGCAACGGGCGCGAGCGGTGCGGTCTTCGGAAGCTCCGAAGCGAGGGCAATCTCCTCACGCGACGGAGTCGTGAGCGCTGCTGCCGCGCGCTGTTCCATCCCCCGAATCTCGACGCTCCGTTCCGCAACGAGTGAAAGCAACTGCGTCACGAACGAATACGTCGACTTGATACGGCGCTCGAAGGGATCGTGCGAGAACGCCTCACTGAGGATCGAGATGCCGCCCCGCAGCCCGTAGTAGTTGGTGCCGAAGCGTGGATGGCTGTCGTATGTGTACCAGCCGCTGTGCACGGAGTCCGTGCTGATCTCGCGGCCGCCGCCGTCGTTGAAGTTGCCGTAGTCGAAGATCTCGAAACCATCGCGCGTGCGCACGCGCTGTCGAAGCTCGGCGAGCAGCGTACGGGAGTAGTCGCCGAGTGGTGCGGACGGATGCAGCGACGGCGAGTAGGTCAGCGCATAGCCGTGGAAGCTTCCGTCCGTCGTGTGGAGATCGACAAAGACATCGGGGCTCCACTCGTTGAACATCGCGAGGGAGGCGCGTGTCTCGGGTGCGTCGGCCTTGATGTAGTCGCGATTGAGATCGTAGCCCTGGCCGTTCGGACCCTGCGTATTGGGACGCTGCCCGACCATTTCGGGGCCGTTCTGCGAGCCACGTTGCCGCTCCTGGGGCAGGAAGCGTTCGTTGCCGTCGGCATTGTAGATCGGCACCACGACAAGCACGATCGAGTCGAGCACGTTGGCACGCGGTGCAAAGCTGAGGTCGCGCAAGAGTGACTGCAGTGCCTCCTTTCCCTCGACCTCACCCGCGTGGATGTTGCCCTGCACGTAGACAATGAGCTTCCCTGTCGCGCGCGCCTCTGCGGCCGAGTGCACCAGTGGGCGAGAGGCGATGACGTACGGAATTTCTCGTCCTTCACTGGTCCGGCCAATGGAGCCGAACGCGAGGGGCGCATTGAGCCCCTTCAGCGAGTCGAGGAATGCGACGACGTCTGCGTAGTGCGACGTCTCCGTGAAGTTGGTGCGTTCCGGGCGCGTGCTCGGAAGGCTGGCCATGGGAACGGCGAGGATCCCACGGGGCGCGCAGGCGCTGGTCAGCGCGAACGTGGCGACGACCATCACGAGCAGTGAACGACGACCGGCGCGTTGGCGGTTGGGTGTCATGAGGGAAGCGATGGTGTGCTGGAGGCCTGAACGTACGAAGCTTGGCGATGCTCACGCGCTAACGCAAAACGGGCCGGCAACCAGGCCGGCCCGTTCCGCGAGATTTCTGTGCGATTACATCTCGATCTGATCCGGCTTCTCGGACTTCGGCTTGTCGGCGCTCGGCGCGCCCTTGGCGCGCGTCTCGGCGGCGGCCGCGGGCGGTGCCCCCTGCTCGATGTCGACCTTCACGTTTCGCTGGAAGTCGTTGATGTCCTTGTCCTTTGCGCCGGCGCCCACGAGCGACCGGATGGCGTTGGCCGCCGTGCTGACGGGAACGCCGCGTGAGACGATGTCCGCGAGGATGGTGAACGGCAGCGTGAGCGAGCGACGAAGGCCGCTCTGTTTCTTGAGCCTACCAAGCTCCACCGCTGGCACGCCGGCGTGCATGGCGTAAGCCGCGGCCTTGATCTCGTCCGCGGTGGCAAGTGCGCCGAGCGCCCGGTGCGCGCTGGCGAGGTCCATGGAGAGGTTGCGGACGGCGGTGACGATGTGAGGACCATCGGCACCCGCGGCCATGCCTTCGTTCATCTTGTCGTACAGCGGGGCGATCGGGATGCCCTGCGCCTTGGCGGAGTCCACCACCGCGTTGATGGCCGCGATGGTAGGCGCGTCGAGACGTGCGGGGAGCCGCGGGTCCTGCGCGGTGGCCCTCACCGACATGCTGGCGAAGCCAGCGATCAGGATGAGGTTGCGTGTCATTCTCATGCTCACTTGGTGCTGTCCTCCACGACCAGTGCGCTACTGGGCATGCCAAAGTCGTCACCCGATGACCGCGGCGCGGTCGGATCGGCCATCCACTGCTTTCCGTTCACGACGAAGGCGTAACGATGTACGCCAACCGGGACGGATGCCGTGACGCTCCACACACCCTGATTGCTGGTGGCAACGAGGGCCGATTTGTTCAGCCCCCAGTTGTTGAAATCACCGACGACGGCAACGCTCTTCGCGCTGGGCGCGACGAGCACGAACTTCACGGGCTCCGGACCACCAACGACGACTTCCTCGCGCGGTCGCGCCTTGAGGATGCCAGCGGTGGCAACGGCGACAATGCCGGCGGCCACCAGCGCCGCCCAGGCGGGCCTATGGGCAATCGTCGCGCCAATCGCCGTCCAGCCACGGCTGCGCTTCTTCTGCTCCCGGTACAGGCGGCGGACGCGCACCATCACGCGCCGCTCGAACGACTCGTCGAGAATGACGGGCCGCTGCAGATCCTGCACGATCATTTCGAGCGTGGTCCTTCCCCACTCAGGCACTATGAACCTCTTTCAGTAGTACGCGCAGTCGATCGCACGCACGCATCACTCGCATTTTCAACGCCGAGACACCGACACCGGTAATCTCCGACATTTCCTCGTACCCCAACTCTTCCACATACTTCAGGAGGAACGCTTCCCGTTGGTCCGGGCTCAGCTCTCCCACGGCCCGCTCGATCTCCTCGCGCCACATCGTCTGCTCGGCCGGATGTTCCTCCGACGCGTTGAGCAGCGCTCCTTCATCGTGCACGAACGTCTGGCTGCGGCGCATGCGCCGAGCGCCACTCGTGCGGCACCGGTTGACGAGAATACGAAAAAGCCACGCCCCGAATCGCTCGGGCTCCTCGCACCTCGAGAGCGACCGGTAGGCGCGAGTGAAGGCGTCCTGCAACGCCTCTTCTGCGTCTTCGCGATTGCCCAGCATGTGGACCGCATAGCGAGCGTACCGATCGCGGTAGCGCGACACCAGTTCGCCGTACGCGTTCACATCACCGTGCAATACGCGCGTGACGAGTTCGCCATCTGCGCTCTCCATACCCTCAAGACCCAAGATCGACACCTATGGTCACAGTACAGCGCCTACGGAGAAACAGACGGACAGGAAATGCGTTTTCCGATTCCGCACCTCCTCATTCTCGTTACACCGCTGAGTGGCAATCTACGCCAGAGGGGCTCCACGCGCCGGATAGAATCGCCGCTGGGTCCTGGCGTGGTCGAGAAGGACCGCCGCCGGATCAAAGCGTCCGGGGAAACGCCCGTTCAGAGCCGTGAGCCGTTCTACGATCACGGTGGCCTCCAGCGAGTCCACATAACGGAAGGGTCCGCCAAGAAATGGCGGAAATCCGATCCCGAACACCGCGCCCACGTCGCCGTCACGAGCGGAGCGCAGGACACCCTCGTCCAGGCAGCGCGCCGCCTCGTTCACCATCGCCAGCACGCATCGCTCCTGGATTTCCGACGGCTCGATCTCCCGGCGGGTGGCGCCGTGCGGGAAGAGCTCGTAGACCGTGGCGTCGACGGCGCCCTTCTCGCCGTCCTTGTCGTACAGATAGAAGCCGGCCCTGCCTTTCCTGCCCGAACGACCGGACTCGACCACGCGTCGCAGTGATTCGCTCGGGGCCATCCGCGCGCCAAACGCTTCGGACATCACCACTCCCACCTTTCCGCCCACGTCGATGCCGACCTCGTCGAACAGCGTGATCGGTCCGACGGGAAAGCCGAAGTCGAGCAGCGCCTTGTCGACGGACTCGATGGTGGCCCCCTCGTCGAGCAGGCGGCCCGCCTCGTTCATGTAGGCCGACAGCGTGCGCGTCGTATAGAAGCCCGGTGAGTCATTCACGACGATCACCGTCTTGCCGAGCTTCTTCCCGTAGGCGACGGCCTCCACGGTCGCATCGGCATCCGTCGCCGGAGTGACGATGACCTCGAGCAGCGGCATCTTGTGCACCGGCGAGAAGAAATGCATGCCGAGCACGCGATTCGGCCGCGTGGACGCCTCCGCGATCTTCGCGATGGGAATCGTGCTGGTGTTGGACGCATAGATCGCGTTGGCAGGAATGAGCGGCTCGACTTCCCGCAGCACGCGATGCTTGAGCGCGAGATCCTCGAACACGGCCTCGATCACCAGGTCGATGTGGCCGAAGCCGGCGTACGTCGTCGTTCCTCCCACGAGTGACAGCTGGTCGTCGTACTGCAGCCGGGTGACCTGCTTCTTCTTGAGGCGCTCCTTCAGCACCTGGCTCACCGCCGCAAGGCCCTTCCCCACACGCGCGGTGTCGGTGTCCTTGAGGCGCACGGACGTTCCCTGCTGCGCGGCGACCGACGCGATACCAGCGCCCATGAACCCCGCGCCGATGATACCGAGCGACTGCACCGGCGTCGGCGCCTGGGGGGGCGCATGCTCCACTCCGGAATCCTTCTTGAGTGCTGTCGTCGCAAAGAAGAGGAAGACGAGCTGCTTCGAGACGTCGGAGACGGTCATCTCGCCGAACGTGCGAGCTTCCTCCTGGTAGCCGGCCGCGCTGCCCTTGTCGTAGCCGGCCTGCACCGCGGCGATGGCCGCCAGTGGCGCGGGATAATGGCCGTGGGTTTTCGACATGACGCCTTCGCGTGCCTTCTTGAACACGATGGAGCGGCCGATGGGATTGTCCTCCAGGAGCCGCCCCGTTGCGCCACGGTCCTTCGGCGCATGCTGCACGTCGAGCGTGCCGGCGGCGAGCTTCCGCGCGCGGTCGATCGCGATGTCGAGGAGAATCGCTGGGTGAACCAGCTCATCGACGAGTCCCATTTGGAACGCCTTCTTCGCGCGAACGTTCCGGCTGGTCAGGATCATATCGAGACCACGCTGGAGACCGATCAGCTTCGGCAACCGCTGCGTTCCGCCCGCGCCGGGAATGAGCCCGAGCTGGACCTCCGGCAACGCAAGCACCGTTTTTGGATGATCGCTGGCGATGCGATACCGGCAGGCGAGCGCGGTCTCGAGCCCGCCGCCGAGGCACGCGCCGTGGATCGCGGCGACGACCGGAATGGCGAGACTCTCCAGGCGCGCGAGCAGCGCCTGTCCCCCGCGACTCAGCGCTTCGCCGTCCGCCGCGCTGCGCAGGGTGAGAAACTCGTCGATGTCGGCGCCCGCGAGCCAGGTGTCGGGCTTCCCGGTCGCGAGCACCACGCCCTTCACCGACGTGTCCGCCTCGATGCGCCCGAACATCTCCGCGAATTCGCCGCGCAGCTCCGCGGTGACCTTGTTGACCGGCTCGCCTGGCAGGTCGATCGTGATGACGGCAATGCCGTCGACGTTCCGCATGGTGAGATCGCGCATCATGTCCTCTCGATGACCATGGCGTGGCCCATCCCGCCGGCGGCGCAGACGGTCATCAGGCCGAACTGTCCGCCGCGGCGCGCGAGCTCGTGGCACAGCGTCATCAGGATGCGCCCACCCGTCGCGCCGAACGGATGCCCGATCGAGATGGATCCGCCCATGACATTCAGCCTCGCTCGATCGACTTCACCAACCGGCTTGCTGAATCCTGCGCGCTCGGCCCACGCCTGCGACGTGAAGCCCTTCAGGTTGGACAACACCTGCGCGGCGAATGCTTCGTGCATCTCGATGAGGTCGATGTCGCCGAGCGAAAGGCCCGCGCGCTTCAGCGCCACCGGCGCCGCGAGCACGGGCCCCATCAGGAGTTGCTCCCCCGGATCGAGCGCCGCGTAGCTGTAGCTGCGGATGTACGCGAGTGGCGTGAAGCCGAGAGCCTTCGCGCGCTCCTCGCTCATCAGGAGGACCGCGCTGGCCCCATCGGTGAGCGGCGACGAGTTGCCGGCGGTCACCGATCCATACTTGCGATCGAACACCGGACGCAGCGCGGCCAGCGCCTCGATGGACGTGTCGGAGCGGACACCATTGTCCGTCGACATCGCCTCGAACGACGGTGGCACGTACAGCGGCGCGATCTCGGCGGTGAGGCGTCCGTCGGCCGTGCCGGCGGCGGCCAACCGATGCGAGCGCAGCGCGAACTGGTCCTGCTCCTCGCGGGGAATGGCGTTGAGCTTCGCCATCTTCTCGGCGGACTCGCCCATGGACTCGCCGGTGGATGGCTCCGCGATGGCCGGCGTGATCGGCACGAGGTCGCGCGGCCTCACCTTGGCGAGTGCCTTCACCCGGCCACCGAAGGTCTTTGCCTTCGAGGCCGCGACGAGCGCGTCGCTCATACCGCGCGAATGCAGGATGGGCACGTTCGACAGCGACTCGGCGCCGCCGGCGATGATCATGTCGGCATGGCCGAGCGTGATCTGGTCGGCGGCGTCGGTGATGGCCTGGTTCGCCGAGGCGCAGGCGCGGCTGACGGTGAACGACTGAACCCCTTTCGGGAGAAGGGGCAAGAGCGAAACTTCTCGCGCGATGTTCGGGGCGAGCACGGACGGCACGACCGTGCCGTAAACGATTGCCTCGACGAGCTTCGTGTCGATCTCGGTGCGTTGAATGAGCTCGGTGACGCAGCGCTTGCCGAGCTCGATGGCGGAGAGCGACTTGAGCGTGGTGCCGGAGCGCGCGAAGGGGGTCCGGATACCGGCGACGATCGCAACGCGTCGCCCGGGCAATCCATAGGTAGACATACCTTGAAGCTAGAGGACGATTATCTTGGCGGGAGTGGCTATCCCCGTGATATCTCCCGGTTCGCAACGCGCCCATGTGCGTGAGGAACTTTCCTCCGTGCCGTTCGACGTGCTGGTGATCGGTGGTGGTATCACGGGTGCCGGTGTCGCTCGTGATGCGGCACTGCGCGGCTTGCGGGTCGCACTCGTGGAGCAGAACGATTTCGCGAGTGGCACGTCGAGCCGGTCATCGCGCCTGGTGCACGGCGGCGTTCGCTACCTGGAGCATGGGCAGCTGCATCTCGTCTTCGAGTCGAGTCGCGAGCGGCACACCCTGCTGCGCATCGCGCCGCATCTCGTGCGGCCCCTTGCATTCACGTGGCCCGTGTACCGCCATGCGCGCGTGCCGCGCTGGAAGCTCGGCATCGGACTCACGGTGTACGACGCGCTCGCGCTGTTCCGGAATGTCGGGCGTCACGTGCGGCTGGATGCGCGAGGCGTGCTGGCGAAGGAGCCGCGGCTGCTGTCGGCTGGCCTCACTGGTGGCGCACAGTACTGGGACGCGTCGACGGACGACGTGCGGCTGACCCTCTCCAACGTGATGTCCGCGCGGCAGCTCGGCGCGGTGGTCATGAATCATGCACGGGTGTCGGGCATGCTGCGCGATGGCGCGGGACGCGTGACCGGCGCGCGGGTGATCGACGTCGAATCCGGCGCGCTGATCGAGGTGCGTGCGACGGTGACCGTGAATGCCGCCGGCCCCTGGAGTGATCGCGTGGAGGCGCTGGTTGAAGCATCGATGACCATCGCCATACGGGGCAGCAAGGGCGTTCACGTTTGTGTGCCGCGCTCCCGCGTGGGGAATGTCGCCGCCATTACGCTCACCGCACCGCAGGACGGGCGCGTGATGTTCGTCTTGCCGGCGGGTGCGTTCACCATCATCGGGACGACGGACACCTTCGACGACGTCGCGCCATCGGATGTGCGCGCCTCGGAGGCAGACGTCGCCTATCTGCTGGCGTCGGCCAACCACCATTTCCCCGACGCGAAGCTCACGCGCGCGGATGTCGTGAGCGCGTGGGCGGGCCTGCGGCCACTGGCCGCGGTGGCGAAGGGATCGTCGGAGGATCCGGGCAGCGTGTCGCGCGAGCACACGATCGACGAACCGACGCCGGGCATCGTGCGCGTGACTGGCGGCAAGCTCACGACCTATCGCGCGATGGCCGCGCAGGTCGTCGATGTCCTCATGCGCTCACTCGGCGTGAAGAGCGGGTCCGCGCGCACTGACGAGGAGCCGCTGGACGGTGGCGCGATCGACAGTGTGGACGCAACGATCGAGGCCGCAACGCGCGCGATCGGCGATCCCGTGGTCGCTGCGCGCCTGGTGCACGCGCATGGCTCGGCGTGGGCGAATGTGTGGGCGCTGGCGGAGTCGGACGCCGCGATGCGCGAGCGAGTCAGTCCGGAACGGCCCTACGTGCTCGCCGAGCTGCGCTACGGCGTAGAGCGCGAGCTGGCGCGCACGCTCGGCGACCTGCTGATTCGTCGTGTGCCCCTCGCGTTCGAGACCGTGGACAACGGTCGCGATGCCGCACGACATGTGGCACCGGTGGTCGCGCAGTGGCTCGGGTGGGATGCGGCAGCGCTCGACCTTGCGCTGGTGGACTACGATCGCGAGGTAACGGCGATGTTCACGGTGGAGCGCTGACGGCCGCTCCACCGGTGCTCGTCACGCGCCCGGGATCTCGTCTGCCTTCAGGTCGTGGATGGTCTTGAGCTCGGTGATCTTGAGCTTGCGCAGCATGGTGGGAAGCTTGAGCAGTGCCACCTCGCCGACCTTCTTGCCGAGCAGCGCGCGGCCGATCGGGGACGACATGGTGACCTGCCCTTCCTCGAAGTCGAGCGCGTCGCCAAAGACGAGGGCGTAACTTTCCTTGAGGCCGGTCTTCTCGTCTTCCACGGCGACGTGGGAGCCAAGGCCAACGGCGTCGGTCGCAATCTGGGTGACGTCGATGGAGGAGAGCTTGCTGAGGCGCTCGCGGAGCTGGCTCAGGCGCGCGCGCACGAACTGCTGCCGCTCGAGGGCAGCCTTGTACTCGCTGTTCTCGCGGAGGTCGCCCATTTCGACGGCGCGCCGGATCTCGCCCGGCAGCGTGACGTTCAGCTCGAACTGGAGCTTCTCGACTTCTTCGCCGAGCTTTGCCTTGAGTTCTTCAATCATGAGAATGCCGTACTTCGAGACGCAAAAACAGATGACGCCCGACCATGGGTCGGGCGCCGCATGATTGGAGTCTACGTTACGCGACTCGGCGAGGCAAATCCCGCGTTGGCCGCATGACGCTGCGCACCGAGGCCATCGAGCCGGGCGTCGTCCAACTGGCGTTCAGTGGGTGGCGCGGTCGTGCCTCCGGCTATGTGGTGAGTGCATACCTGGTCGACGGCGTGCTGATCGACACTGCCTTTCCCGGCGTGTCAGGTGAGATGTCGGCGGCCGTGGGGGCGTTGGCGCCGCGCGGCGCCATCGTGACGCACTGGCACGAGGATCATGCGGGTAGCGTGGCGATGCTGGCCGAGCTGGGAATTCCCGTGCACATGCATCCGCTTGCTGAAGGAGCGCTGCGATCCCTGGAGCCGATCCGGCTTTACAGGCGCTTCACGTGGGGACGCAATCGTCGCCTCACGGTACCATTGCGCGACTTCGACATGGCGCCTCTACAGGTCATCGCGACGCCGGGACATACCGAGGATCACATTGCGGTGTGGCATCCCGAGCGTCGTATCGTCGCCACGGGCGACCTCTTCATTGGGGTGAAGGTTCGCGTGGCGCATGCGGACGAGTCGCCGCGGGGTATCATCGCGAGCCTGCGCGCCGTGATGGCGCTGGAGCCGCGACTCCTGCTCGATGCGCATCGCGGCGTCGTGCGGAACCCGCTGCCGGTGCTGGCGGCGAAGATCTCCTGGCTGGAAGAGACGATTGGCGCGATCACCGCGCTCGCGGATGAGGGATGCAGCGAGCGTGAGATTCAGCGTCGGGTGCTGGGTCGCGAGCCGTTCGTGGGATGGGTGAGCCGCGGCGAGTATTCGAAGCGGGCATTGGTGCACTCGGTGCTGCGTGAGAACTCAACGACCGTCATTCCCGCGAAAGCGGGAATCCATGTTAGAACCAAACCCGGAAATGGATTCCCGCGTTCGCGGGAATGACGGGCAGCAGGATCAGGACTTCTTGGTGTCCGCCGT
>JBBQFW010000007.1:0-33985 GCA_038322445.1 Gemmatimonadales bacterium | reverse complement strand
CAGTCGCAGTCGTATCGCGACTCGGTGCTTCCCGCCGGCGTGCCGCGTGTGTCGATCGAGGCGGCCTCGTCGATGTGCTGGTATCGCTGGGTGGGGACGAATGGCATCGTGATCGGGATCGATCGGTATGGTGCCAGTGCGCCATTCGAGACGATCTACACGGAGCTTGGCATCACGGTGGAGAAGGTCGTCGAGGCGGCAAGAAGTCTCGTGAAGAAGTCGTGAGTCTTTCGTAAGAGAAAAGCGCTGATCGTGTTTTTCCTCCGAACGCAGTCATTCGTCGTACCCGTCGAGCAACCGTGAACGATTCAACTGTACCTCGCAACAACTTCATTCGGGATCTCGTCGCCGACGATGTGGAGACGAATCGGTTTGGCCGTCAGCTTGCCACGCGGTTTCCGCCCGAGCCGAATGGGTTCCTGCATATCGGTCACGCGAAGTCCATCTGCCTGAACTTCGGGCTCGCGCGCGACTTCGACGGACGCGTCAACCTCCGGTTCGACGATACCAACCCGGCGACCGAGGACATCAAGTACGTCGAGTCCATCAAGGCCGACGTGCGGTGGCTCGGCTTCGAGTGGAACGAGGAACGCTACGCGAGCGACTACTTCGAGCAGCTCTACGAGATTGCCGAGGGGCTGGTCACGTCGGGCAAGGCGTACGTCGATTCCCAGAACGAAGAGCAGATTCGCGAGGGACGCGGCTCGGTGATCGCGGCGGGGACCAACAGTCCGCATCGCGACCGATCAGTCGGCGAGAATCTCGACCTCCTGCGGCGCATGCGGGCCGGTGAGTTTGCGGACGGCACGCACGTGCTCCGCGCGAAGATCGACATGGCGCATACGAACATGATCATGCGCGATCCGCTCCTGCTCCGCATTCGCCATGCGCACCATTACCGGCGTGGCGACGCGTGGTGCATCTACCCACTGTACGATTTTGCGCACGGGTTGTCGGATGCGATCGAGGGGATTACGCGGTCGCTCTGCACGCTGGAGTTCAAGGACAGCCGCGAGGCCTACGATTGGCTCGTCCGTGAGGCGGGGTTCGCCAATCCTCCAACGCAGATCGAGTTCGCGCGACTCGAGATCGATTACACGGTGCTGAGCAAGCGAAAGCTGCTGCGACTGGTGAACGAAGGATATGTGACCGGTTGGGATGATCCGCGCATGCCGACCATTGCGGGACTTCGTCGTCGCGGTGTGACGCCCGAGGCGATTCGCAACTTCGCCGACACCATCGGCGTGGCCCGCAAGCCGGCGCGCGTCGAGTTGGCGACGTTCGAGCACGCGGTGCGCGACGACCTCAACATGCGCGTGCCGCGCGTGATGGCGGTGCTCAATCCGTTGAAGGTGGTGCTGACGAACTACCCGGAAGGTGAAGGCGAGACGTTCGATGCCCCGCTGTATCCGCACGACGTTCCGCTGGAGGGCACGCGTCCAGTGCCTTTTTCACGCGAGCTGTGGATCGAGCGCGATGACTTCATGGAGGATCCACCGAAGAAGTTCTTCCGGCTCGCACCGGGTCGTGAAGTGCGGCTGCGCTATGCCTACCTGATCACGTGCCAGAGCGTGGTGAAGAACGATGCCGGTGACATCGTCGAGGTGCACTGCACCTATGACCCCGCAACGCGTGGCGGCGATGCGCCTGACGGCCGGCGTGTCCAGGGCACCGTTCACTGGGTATCGGCGGCGAAGGGCGCGGACTGCGAGGTCCGCCTGTACGACAAGCTGTTCACCGTCGCCGATCCCGACGCGGGCGACGCGGACTTCACGTTGCTACTCAATCCGGCGTCGCTCGTCACGATATCGAACGCGAAAGTGGAACCGAGCGTCCTCGCCGATGCCGTGGGTACGCGATATCAGTTCGAACGGACGGGCTACTTCGTGAAGGATGCCGACTCGACCGTTGAGCGGCCGGTGTTCAATCGCACGGTGACGCTGCGCGACTCGTGGGCGAAGGTGAAGTGAACACGCGCGCCGCTCACTGAATGACGAAGGTGGCGGTGCGGGTGCCAACATCGAGCTCGAAGTCGCCGGGTTCAACTGCATAGCGGTCATTTCGTCGCACGAATCCCAGCGCTGATACGGGCACGCGCACGCCGACAATGCGTCGCTCCCCAAGCGCCAGCTCGATCTTCTCGAACGCGCGCAACTTGCGCATGGCCGGTGTGAACGACGCGGCCATCTGTCGCGTGTAGAGCTGCACCACTTCCATGCCGACCTCGGCGCTCACCGAGCGATCGTAGTGGACGACGGACGCAACAGTACACGGATACGTGAATGGCAGTCGCCCGCTCGGATTCACGGCACCCGACAGGACACGCGCGATCGCATCGCCGCCGTGCGGTCCAGTGTAGTAGCCGAGTACGATGGTGCGGATGGTCTGTGGTCGAGACTCGAACAGCGTGACGATGACCGGCTTGCCGGTCGCCTCGATGGCCTGCGCGAGACGGAGCTGCGCCTCCGGCAGCGTGAGGTCGTCGATGTCGCCGGGCTTCTCCACCACGGGCGGCTCTGCGAGCGCAAGCACGACGACGTCAACGTCACGAGAATCAATGGCTGCGACGGAATCATCCTGCTCCGCCTCGACGGCCGCGGCGCCGAGGACCGACGTCAGCCAGGGATCTTCGCCAAGGTCTCGAAGAAGCGCGACCACATCGGCTGCCGACCGAGGTCGAGGACGGGGGCGAAGTTCCACGCTACGCCCCCAGCGCGCGTCTCATAGGCCGTGACCTGTTGCTCGCGCCGCACGAGCATCGGATTCCACGTGGCGGCCATGGCGATCTGCAAGCGGCGCGACGCTGTCCCGCGCACCGCGGCCACGACCGAGAGGTCCACCTGGGTCATCTCGCCGACCTTTTCCTCGAGCGACATTCGATGCAGGAGGCTGTCGACCCGTGCGTCAACGGACTGCGCACTCGCGATGTGGCCGATGGTGAGCGCGAGCAGGCCGGCCGCGACCTTCAATGCGTTTGCTCCAGCCGTCGGATCACGTTCATCAGCGCGCGACCGTCGTGATACGCGGCCTTCCAGATCTGTCCCTTGAGGGCCGTGCGTGCGCCGGGCTCCTTGTCGAGCCCTCCGACGTACCAGCCACCATACTGGTGGTCGATGAGATATCGGTCGATGTAGGTCCACTGTTGAAGGAAATGATCCTCGTAGTGGAGCGCGTCCCGGGGATATCGATCGGCCATGAGGAGCAGCGTATTCAGCCCCTCGGCCTGCGCCCACCAGTTTTTCGTGTCGTAGGTGATCGTGATGTCGGGCTTGCCCTTGAGGTAGTAGCCCTCGTCGTAGAATCCTCCCACGCGGGAATCCCAGCCGTGCCGCAGCGCGTGATCGGTCATCTGCTTCGCGGCGCGCTTGGTGCGCGCGTCGTGCTCGCGGCCGAGGGCCTCCGATGCCTCGAGCATGAGGTACGCGGTCTCGATGTCATGGCCGAACGACACGTGGTCATGGAAGTGATCTGCCTTTCGCATCGAGTCCGAGGAGTCGCGGTATGACAGTGGCTTCCAGTCCGCCGAGAAGAAGAGCTGGAGGTAGCCGGGATCGGTGCGCATGGTGTCGCGCACCAGCCTGAGCATCTCGTTGAGCCGATCGCGCAGCAGGGAATCCGGCCAGACGCGGTAGAGCTCCGTGAACGCCTCGAGCAGGTGGATGCTGGAGTTCTGGTCCTTCGGCAGATCGTTGGCATACCCGGAGCGCATCGGTGTTCCATCGCGCTCCAGGTAGTTGAAGTAGCCGCCATACTGGGCGTCGTGCGCGTGTGTGTCGAGCCAGCGGAAGGTCTCCTTCGCGAGCGCCAGCGCGCGCGCGTCATGCGAGGCGTCGTAGTAGCCGGCGAGGGCATAGATGGCGAAGGCCTCCCCGTACGCCTGCTTCACGATGCGGCCCGGCGCGTCTTCCTTCGGCGTACCGCCGCGTGTGACGAGCCAGTAGAACCCGCCCTGCTCCCGGTCCCACATGTGGTCGCGCAGGAACAGGAAGCCCTGCGCCGAGGCGAGGAGGTACATCGTGTCGGCTGGAAGGAACTGCGACGCGCGCGCCGTGGTCCACACGTGACGCGACTGCGTCACGATCATCTTGTCCTGGTTGGCGGTCGGGTTGAAGTGGTCGTCGAACTCGGAGAGGAAACCGCCGGAGTCTCGGTCGACGGCGCGCGGATACCACGCATGGAGCAGCTCGTCGCGCAGGGAGTGGCGAAGGACGACCGCGAGTGCCTGCCTCGACGGGTGTGTCGCGGGCGCACGCTGTGCCGGCAGGTGACGCGGTGCGTGCAGCGCCAGCGCGCACGCGAGCGCGGCCCCCATGCGTTGCCGGCGCACTACGCGAGGCCCTGCCGGATCGCCCTGATCACCCGGTCAGCAAAGAGATCCACCTCGTCGACCGTCGTGTACACACTTGGCGTAATCCGCATGCCCTTGAACTCGTCGGTCACCATGGGTGTGGTCACGATACGATGCTGGCTGAGGAGCCATCCGCCGAGCTTGCCGAGGTCCATGCCGTCGATCGCGACGACGCCGATGGCACCCGACTTTTCGGGACCGATCTCGGTAATCATCTTCACGCGATCGCTCGCGGCGAGGAGCTGCTTCGCCCATCGATCGCGCAGGTAGCGGAGTCGCGCGATTTTTCGTTCCGGTCCAATGCCGCGATTGAAGGCGATGGCCACGGACACCGCGTTGTGGTTTGCGGCCGGATGCGTGCCGATCTCCTCGTATTTCCGGATGTCACCCTCCTGCTCGACGCCGCCCGCCATGAGCGGCCAGAGCGACTTGATCCTTTCCTTCCGCACATAGAGGAAGCCGGTGCCGATGGGCGCGTGCATCCACTTGTGGAGGCTGGTGCCGTAGTAGTCGGCGCCGAGTGTGTCGCGGGTGAATGGGAAGTGGGCAAAGGCGTGGGCGCCGTCTATGAAGACGCGAATGCCCTTGGAATTCGCCAAGTCGACGATCTCGCGCACCGGCGCGATGTAGCCGGTCTGGAAGCTGATGTGCATCACCTCGATGACCTTCGTGCGCGGCGTGAGCGCGGCCGCGATCTGGTCCACGTACGATGCCGTGCTCGCCACCGGGGTCTCGAGCTTCACGCGCTTGAGGACGATGCCCTCGCGACGCTCGCGCTGTCGCCATGCGTTCTGCATGCGTGGGTAGTTCTGCGTGGTCATCACGACTTCGTCGCCGGCCTTGAGGTCGATGCCGAAGATCATCGTCTCATTCGCCTCGGAGGCGTTGCGTGTGATGGCAATCTCTTCCGGGTCGCAGCCGAAGTCCTTCGCGAGATCGCGGCGCACCGACTCGATGCGCGGCTCGAGCACGCGCCACATGTGCTCCGTGGGCAGCTCGTTCGTGAACTTCAAGTCGCGAATCATCTGCTCGAGCACGTGCGACGGGGTCGGGCTGCAGCCGCCGTTATTGAGGTTGATCATCGTGCGATCGAGGTCGAACGCGCGCTGGATCTCGCCCCAGTAGGACTCGTCGTCCGCCACGCGTGCCGCCGTGTGGCCCGCCGCTGTCTCGCCGGCATTGAACAGGTGACGGAACGCATCGCCGCGCATGACGGGTGCGGCAAGGCCGGCACCCACGAGCGAGTGGAAGAACGTCCTTCGGGATTGCATGGTCGGCGGCGTTGGAGGTGCACGAATCATCCGCGCTCAGGGGGGTGGTGTCCACCCCCACCGTCGCGTGCTATCAGGTTCGGGCAGTGGTTTGACTGCCTCGGGCCGGCTACTCAGACACTGGGCTGACGCATTTGAGCGGATGGGGCGGATCCTTGCGGCTTTCTTCTTACCGGCGCACGTCGCGTGATTCGCTCCCCTCACGAACGCCGTGCAGTACCCGGATGGTCAAGATCTGAGCATGCGAGCGATAGCGCGCGACGGCCGGCTCTGCGGTGCATCCTGCATGCAGTGATGCAGTCAGTCATGCATCATCAAAGTCTCGGTGGCCACTGGGATTCAATGCGGCTTTGCTCGGATGTGCCTGGATCAATCAGCAGTCATCCGCTCAATCCGCCCAGGTGCGTCATCCAATGTGTGAGGAGCTTGCCCGAGGCACTTGAAGGCCCGGCGAAGATGCCCGGGCGAGACAGCAACTTCAATACGGAACGATGTCGACCTTCGGCTTCACGTGGAGGTACGATTCGATGACCTTCGACACGAGCGTCGCCGTCGTGGCGCCCTGGAAGGGCACGTACTCCAGCATCATCGCCACGACGATCTTGGGATCATCGGCGGGCGCGAAGCCGACGAACCAGGAGAAGTTGAGCTCCTTGCCGTCGGGGCCGTACTTGCGGCTCTGCGCCGTGCCGGTCTTGCCGGCCAGCACCACGCCCTCGATCTTGGCGCGCGCGGCCGTTCCTGTTTCGACCACGTTCGCCAGCGCGGCGCGGAGCTGCGTGAACTGCTCGTCGTTGAGCTTGAAGATGCGCTTGCGGTCGGGTGTCCCTTTCACGACTTCCGGGCGCGCCTCGGTGCCGTCCGTCGCCAGCGCGGTGTAGAAGCGCGCCATGTTGAGGATCGTCTGCGCATTCTCGCCTTGGCCGATGGCGAGGTTCAGCACCACCGACGACGTCCAGCCGCTCTTGCCGTAGAGCCGGTCGAAGTATTCGGTGGTCGACGGCCACTGCGGCCTGCGTTCCTCTGGCAGGTCGATCCCTGCGCGCTCCTTGAACCCGAGGTTCACTCCCCCCGCCAGCAGCTTGGTGAGGCCGATCTTGAGGCCGAGCTGGTAAAAGTACGTATTACAGGACTTCGCGATCGCCTCGGCGAGCGAGAGGCTGCCGTGCTTGCCGTCGCAGTGGAAGTAGCGCGAGCCGTATTGCAGGCCGCCGTTGCAGGTCTGCGGCATGTGCTCGTTCATCTGGACGAAGTTGCCCTCGAGCCCCGTGATGGCCGTCGCGATCTTGAAGGTCGAGCCGGGCGGATACTCACCCTGGAGCGCCTTGTTGTAGAGCGGTTTCCGGGGATCATTGCGCAGCGAGTCCCAGTACTGCGCGGGAATGCCGCCGATGAAGCGATTGCCGTCCCAGCCTGGCGCACTGACGAGGGCGAGCACGGCGCCGGTCTTCGGGTCGAGCGCCACGATGCCGCCCTGGAGCGTGTCGCCGAACAGTCCCGCGGCGACGCGCTGGAGGTCCATGTCGATGTTGGTATAGAGCGGCGGCGCCGCCACCGGCGCGAGGTCCGCGCGCGCGTAGGTCTGCTTCACCACCCGGCCGCGCGCATCCACCTCGACGAACTGGCTGCCTTCCGTGCCGCGCAGCACCGCCTCGTACTGTCGCTCGAGACCCTGCTTGCCGATCTGCTGCCCTTCCTTGTAGTCGAGGGTGTCCTTCTCGCGCGCGAGGTCCGCCTCGGTGACTTCACCGGTGTAGCCGACAAAGGAGGACACGACCTGCCCGTCTGGGTAGAACCGCCGCGGGGCGCTCTGGATAATGAGGCCCGGGAATGACGACCGGTGCTCCTCGAGTACGCTGATGACGTCGAAGCCCGCGTCGGTGAGGATGACGGCGGGTCGGCTGGGCGCGCGGCGCAGGCGACGGACGGCCTGATCCACCTGACGGGGCGTGATCGTGATGACGTCGCCAAGGCGCGCGAGGATGGCACGCAGCGTGTCGGCGTTCTGCGCGAGGACGGACACCGAGTAGCCGACGACGTTGTCCGCGATGACCTTGCCTTTGCGGTCGTAGATCACGCCGCGGGGTGCCGGCAACGGGATCTCGCGCATCCGGTTCGTCTCGGACTGCATGGCGTACTTCTCGTGCTGTATGACCTGGCTGCGAAAGAATCCGCCGGCCAGGAACAGCAGGACACCGCTGATCAGCAGGCTGGCGACCTGGCTGCGGCGCCGAATCTCGTTGGGATGAAAGCTCACTGCGATTTCCTGCGCGTGGTTCCGCTTTCGGTGCGGCTCCCGGGCATGACGGACAGCCCGGATGCACCACGATCAGGACCGCGATTCGGCGCCTGTCGGTAGCCAGCATCAGCAAGATACGCGCACGCTCGCCGCTGGGCTCACTGCCGCGAGTCGCCTCAGCGGGCGCAACCGGACCGACCCGGTCGGCACCCCTCTCACCACGGAGCAGGCCGGCGTGAAATCGGTCCGCATCGGAGCATTCGAGTGCGAAGCCTTGCGCATGAAGCCGAGGCCAAGCACTAGTGCACGCGTGCTGACTCACCGTCGTGTTGGAAATATCCGTTGGGGCGCCTTGCTGGCCTGTGCGCTCGCCGTGGGCATCGCCTGCGCCGACGCGCGCGCCGCCGCGCGGGCGCCCATGCCGGACGGTGAAATCCAGCGGCCGGCCGACGTCACCATCTCGCGCATCATGGTCGACCCATCCGCCGTGAGCGACGAGCTCGGCGAATGGATCGAGATCACCAACAACGCCACGTCGCCAGTGGACCTGCGGGGATGGCACCTCGCGTCCGCGCGCGATCCGGGCTTCACGATTCCCGGCTCCCTCGTCATCCGACCGCATTCGGCGGTCATCCTCGGCCGCTCGGGCGACGCGGCCTCGAACGGCGGCGTGCGCGTCGCGCTCGTGTACTCGGGCATTGCGCTCGCCAACTCGGGGGACTGGGTCGTGCTCGCCAATCCGGCGGGCGTCACCATCGATTCCGTGGGGTGGGAACGTGCACCGCGCGGTACGCCCATCGTGCACGTCGCCGCAGGTATTGTCGCAACGCGACCCAACGCACCCTCGCAACCGCCGACCGAGACCGCACTCCCTGTCCGGCCCCAACCACAACCGGCCGCACCGCCGGAGCTCCGTTCAGCGTCCAGGCCCCCCGCGACGACCGAGTTGGTCGTCCGGATTCTCGACGTGGGCCAGGGTGACGCGATCCTCATCCAGAATGGCGGATCAACGGTGCTCGTCGACGGAGGCCCCGCACCCGCTGCCCTCGGCGATCATCTCGACCGGCTTGGCCTCAATGGCACCACCATCGACGCCGTGGTGCTGACCCATGCCCATGCCGACCACTACCAGGGCCTCCGGGAGCTGTTCACCACACGACGGAACATCACGGTTCGCTACTTCTGGGAGAACCAGGATCCGTCAACGAACGTCACCCTCCAGAAGCTCCGCGATTCCATCGCCGCGCGCGTGCCGCTCGGACTCGTCTACCGCGACACGGACGACCCCTGTGCCAATGGCGCGCCGCTCTGCACCATCACGCTACGGGGAGGCGCGAAGCTCCACATCATGCGTCCGGACCCGAGCGGCGCCGGACCCAACAACCGGTCGCCGGCGCTCAAGCTGGTAGGGCCCGACTCGGCATCATTCACGATGTGGATGGCGGGCGATGCCGAGGCGGATGACATCCAGTGGTTCACGCGCAGCTATCGCCGAAACCCCGGTATGCGCGTCGATGTGCTCAAGGCCGACCACCATGGCAGCTGCAACGGCGTGACGGACCTGTACCTCGACGAGTTGGCGCCGTCGCTCCTCGTTGCGTCACTTGGGGCGGTGAACGACTACGGGCACATGCACACACAGGCCAAGGCGATGTATGCGCGCCACGGCGTCCCCTGGTATCGGACCGACCAGAACGGGACCATCACGCTTCGCAGCGCCGGCACGCCGCGGTCGCGCTATTCGATCACGATCGAGCGTGGCGGCAAGAACATGTCAGGTCCGAGCGACCGGCGATCGACATCTGCCGTCTGTCGGTGATGGGGCAGGAGGATAGGAGGATAGGAACTGCAAACGCCTTTCCGATCATCCTATCATCCCAACACCCTGCTACTCGACCACCAGTTTCACCGTCCGTCCGCCGACCATCAACTCGAAGTCGCCAGGTTCCACGGCGAAGCGATTGTCCCGCCCCACGAACGCCAGTCGCTGGACCGGAATGCGGAACGTCACCACGCGCCGCTCACCGGGCGCCAGCTGCACCTTCTCGAAGGCGCGCAAGCGCTTCATCGCTGGCGTGACGGACGCCGTCATCTGGCGCGAGTACACCTGCACGACCTCCATGCCCGCTCGTCGACCGGTATTCGAGACGGCAACCGACACCACCAGCGTATCGCGCACGCCGACGGCGTTCTTCGCCAGGGCGGGTGAGTCGTAGGCGAAGGTCGTGTATGACAACCCGAACCCGAAATCCCACTCGGGGTTGTAGCCACCGTCCGGCTTCGAGATGCCGACGTCGCCGCTGGTGCTGCGGTCGTAGTGCTCAATGGCGCCGGCATTCCTCGGATAGGAGAACGGAAGCTTCCCGCTGGGATTCACGTCGCCGGCCAGTACGCGCGCAATCGCCTCGCCTCCAAATGGGCCCGTGAGGTAGCCGAGGACGATGGCGCGGGCGCTATCGACCACGGTGCGCACCGTGCGCGGGCGGGATTCGAAAAGCGTGAGGATCACGGGCTTGCCGGTCTCCTCCATCGCGCGTGCCAGTTTGAGCTGCGCTTCGGGCAATGCGAGGTCATCGATGTCGCTGGGCTTCTCGACCACCGGCGGCTCACCGAGCGCCACGATGACGACGTCGGCATTGCGGGCGGCCGCGACGGCGGCGGCAATGTTCGCCTCGGCGGTCAACGTCGCGCCGCTGGAGTACGAGACGCGGTCCGCGCCGAACTGCGCGCGCAGTGCCGTGAGCAGGTTGGGCACGGACTTCGGATACATCGCGGTGTCGGTGCCCTGCCATGTGTACGTCCATCCGCCGTGCTGGACGGGGAGTGACGTTGCGCCAGGGCCGGTGACGAGAATGCGCACGCCGCGCGCGAGTGGGAGCGTGCCATGGTCGTTCTTCACGACGGTGACGGCTTCTTCCGCTGCGCGACGACTCACGGCGTTGAACTGGGCGGAGCCTGCGTTGGCGAGACGCGCGGCGTCCGGACCGGCTGACTCGAGCAATCCGAGGTCGACCTTCAGCTTCAGAATGCGACGCACGGCTTCGTCGATGCGCGCCTCGCTGATCTCGCCGGCGTGAACGAGCGACAGGACGTCGTCGATGAAGATCGTGTTGTAGGGCACCATGCTCATGTCGACGCCAGCGTTGATCGCCATGCGAACCGCGTCGCGTCGGGTGCGCGCCACGTGCGTGATGGTGACGAGCCGGTTGATGTCCTCCCAGTCGGAATCGACGACGCCGCGGAAGCCGAGCTCCGTGCGCAACAGGTCGGTGAGGAGCTCGTGGCTGGAGTGAACGGGAATGCCATTCACCTCTCCCGAGTTGGCCATGATCGTCCGGACACCGGCATTGATGGCGGCCTGGAATGGCGGAAGGAAGAGTTCCCGGAGCTGGCGTTCGGGCAACCATGCCGATGTGCGGTCCCTGCCGCTCAACGACGCGCTGTAACCGATGAAGTGCTTGCCCGTGGCGGCAACGAATACGTCGCCGTAGGGGCGCATGCCGGCCGCCGGCAATGTCGGCGCTCCCAGCATCGACATCGACCGGCCCGCGAGCAGCGAGTCAACCGCGGCGATCGGACTGGCCTGCTCCGCCTCGATCGCCTCTCGCCCCAGGACGGACGTGAGGTAGACGTCTTCGCCGAAGGTCTCGAAGAAGCGCGACCACAGCGGCTGTCGCGCCAGGTCGAGCACGGGGGAGAAGTTCCAGGCGATGCCACTCGCGCGCGTCTCGTAGGCTGTGATCTGGTTGGCGCGGCGGACGAGCATGGGATTCCACGTGGCCGCCATGGCGATGTTCTGCGGGAAGATCGTTCCGCCGAGCATGTATTGATGGCCGTGCACAGCGTCGATGCCGTAGAGGACGGGCACCGGCACCCTACGACGCTCGGCGAATCGCTGGATCATTCTGGTGGCGTCGACCCATTGCTTCGGCGTCAGTGCGACACCGGCAACGTTGAGCAGCGCGCCGACGTTTCGGTGAACGATCACCTCCTCGAGCTTCGCCGAGTCGAGCACCTGTGCCCGGGTCGCGGTGCCCTGCACGGCGGTGACGGCGGAGATGTCGAGCTGGGTCATTTCGCCGACCTTCTCTTCGAGCGTCAAGCGGCGGAGCAGCGCCTCGACGCGGGGGTCGGGCGCCTGAGCGGCGGCGCCACGCGCGATGAGCAGCGTGGCAACGAGGATAATGTGGGCAGATGTCATTGGGCGTTCCGGGGGCAACAATGGTGCGACTTCAAAGATCGCCTGACTGGTCTTCATCCTGACACGAACTGAGCGCGATCACTTCAAGTCGGCAAGGTAGTCGCCCGCGGCCTTGCGCTGCCTCTCCATGCCGATAGCCCATGATTTCATCAGCGTGGTCGGAGGGCACACGTGCGGTAGGCCTCCTTGCTCGTGGGCGATCACCGATCGCGATGCACGCCCCCGGGCAGTATCCAGCGCAATGCCGAGGGGAGCGCTCACGCTCAGGGCACTGCGGTCCTCGGCGGCACCTGGCTGACCATGAACGCGTAGTCGAACGCGATCTCGCGCCAGCGGTCGTAGCGACCAGACGAGCCACCATGGCCCGCGCCAAGGTTGGCCTTGAGCAGGAGTGTGTTGTGATCCGTCTTCATGGCGCGAATCCGTGCGGCAAACTTGGTGCCTTCCCAGTACGGCACCTGGCTGTCGTTGTACGACACCTCGACGAGCATGGTGGGGTATGCCTGATGCTTGACGTTGTCGTACGGTGAATACTTCATCATGTAATCGTACTCGTCCTTCCTGTTGGGATTGCCCCACTCGGTGTACTCGGCGGTCGTGAGTGGCAGTGTGGGATCGAGCATGGTGTTCAACACGTCGACGAAGGGCACCTGCGCAACGGCGGCCTTGAAGAGGTCGGGCCGCATGTTGACGACCGCGCCCATGAGCAATCCACCGGCCGATCCGCCCTGGATCATCAGGCGATCGGCGGATGTGTAGCGCTGCTGCTCGAGCGACTGCGCAACGTCGATGAAGTCCGTGAAGGTGTTCATCTTCTTCATCATGCGCCCCGCCTCGCGCCACGGCTCGCCGAGCTCGCCGCCGCCGCGAATGCTGGCAAGGGCGTAGATGAAGCCCCGGTCGAGCAGGCTGAGACGATCGCTCGAAAAGTTCGGGTTCATGGATGCGCCGTAGGAGCCGTATGCGTACAGCAGCATCGGTGCGCTGCCGTCCATTGGCGTGCCCTTCCGGTATACCAGCGCCACGGGAACCTTCACCCCATCGCGCGCCGAGATCCACACGCGTCGCGACTCGAACTGTGTGCGATCGTAGTGGGCGATCTCGACCTGCTTCAGGAGCGCACGCTGGCGTGTGCGCACGTCGTACGCATATGTCGTCGACGGCGTGACGAGCGAGTTGTACGAAAGTCGCAGCGTGTCGGTGTCGTACTCGAAGTTGGGGCCGAGAGTCAGCGTGTACACCGGCTCGGGGGTGGCAATGCGGTGCGATGCCTTCGTCCGCTTGTCGATCACGCGGAGGTACGTCAGGCCATTCTCACGCTCGGACACCACGCTGAAGTGTGCAAAGAAGTCGACGTCCTCGATCTTCACGGTCGGCTTGTGCGCGATGAACGGCGTCCAATGTGCTTCGTCAGGATGATCGTAGGGCGCTGAGACAACGCGGAAGTTCTTCGCGCCCTTGTTGGTGCGGATGTAGAAGCGGCCCGCGTCGGCGTCGACGGAATATTCATGGCCTTTCGCGCGCGGGATGACGAGCGTGAGCGCGCCGTCCGGCTGGTCCGCGCGCAGGTATCGCGTCTCGCCACTCGTCTTCGCGGACGTGGTGAGAAAGATCATCGAGCGATCACGCGCGCGGTTTGCGCTGACGTCGAACTCCTCGTCCCGCTCGTTGTAGAGGAGCATGGTCGAGTCGGTGCCGGCCTTGTGGCGCCAGAACTTGTCGCTGCGCTTGGTGATCGAGTCTTCGGTGGTGAGGAAGAGCGTGTGGTTGTCGCGCGCCCACACCACGGCCCCCACGCGCGGCACACGATCGACCAGCGTGGCACCGGTCCGGAGATCCTTTACGAACAGCGTGTACTGGCGGTAGCCGGTGGTGTCCACGGTGTACGCGACGAGATTGCCGTCGTCACTTACCGCCGTGGTACCGAGTGCATAGAAGCCGTGACCCGCGGCCATGGCGTTGAGGTCGAGGTAGCGCTGTTCTGCTCCGCCGCCAACCGGTTTCCGCACGAGTTCCGGATACTGCTTTCCCTCGAAGGTGCGTGACAGATACAGCCAGGCGCCGCGACGATACGGATACGTCTCGTCATTCTGCTTCACGCGACCGACCATCTCGTCGTAGAGATGGCCCTGGAGCGACTCGGTGGGCTTCATGACCGACGCCGTGTAGGCGTTCTCGGACTCGAGATACTGGCGCACGGCTGGATTGCTTCGGTCGCGCAGCCAGGAGTATTCGTCCGTGCGCGAGTAGCCGTGAATGCTGCTCACCTTCGGCTGCTTCGCGGCGACGGGTGGCTTGACCGGCGGATCGTTCGCCAGTTGAACGTCTTGCGCCTGTGCAGCGATGGCGAGAGCGCAGGTCAGGGCGATGGTGCTGGGAAGTCGGCGCATGGCTATCTGGTTGGGTTGTCGCTTCACGCGTGAGGGCATTCGTCTCCCTGTCTCGGCTGCGATCGGAACATGGATTCCCGCTTTCGCGGGAATGACGAACGGTTTGGTGTCCACCTATTTCTTCGGATCCAGGATATCGTCGATCCGCTTGATGGCGCCGGCAACGTGCAACTGCGTTGACCGGTCGCCCGTGCCAGTGCGCGAGCGGAGGTCGCTGCGGAGCGAGACCAGTGAGCCGCGGATCTGCGACTTCGCGTCGTCGCTGAGCGGGAGGCGGATGATGCCGAACTGTCGTAACTGCGCGGCAAGCGCCGGGTTCTCGGGCGGCGGATTGAGCTTGCGCTGGAGCTGCGTGAGGTAGTCGCTCTGGAGCTCACGACGGAACGCGTCGATCGACTGGCCCGCGTAGAGCTCCGACCACACGCCGCGGCGCAGGTCGTCGAGCAGGCTGGCGAGCGAATACACCGTCGCCTTGTTCGTGGCGAGGGCCTCCTCCTCGAGCAGCCGGTTCATCCTGCCATCATCGAGCAGGTTCGTGAGGACACGCGCCTGCGAGTTGTTGATCCGGTTGATCATGCCACCCGCCTCGAAACGGCTGGCGATTTCCGGCTTGATCAGCCACGTTGGCGTGCGGAACACGTTGTCGTTGATGAAGCGCACCGCTTCGACCTGACGCGCCTTCGAGAGCGCCTCGTACACCGGCCCGGTCTGGCTGCCCGACTTGTACCACACCGTTCCCCCGCCAACCACCGTGGCCACGTGGCTTGCTTCCGTGGCCCACTGGCCGACGGTGCGGTCGTAGACCTCCTTCAGGTCCGCGTTGTCCTCACCGGGCATCGTCGCGGTCGTCGCGACGTAGTTGACCACGCGCTTGAGGTTCTTGAACCCGAGGGCCGTGGACTTCACGGGGTCGGCGTCACCGACGGCCTCGCTCTGGGTACCGAAGCCGCCGAACTCGTTGTTCGCCGAGAAACGGTACCAGGGCACGGTATCCTGGACGCGCGTCCACTTCTCGAGTGTCGCGCGCTCGGCTTCCGACGTCCGGGCACCGGGAATGGGACGATAGCCCCAACCGATGGCCCACTTGTCGTACGGTCCGATCCGCGGAATGATGTCCTCGATCGCGATCCCGTCCTCGGGCTGCGCCACGTAGTTGTAGCGCGAATAGTCCATGATGGACGGGGAATGTCCCATCCGATGGACCCACGACGCGCTGCGTATGGAGTCCGCCGGGTATGTCGAGCTGCCGATCTGGTCGTGCTGGAGGCCGATGGTGTGCCCGATCTCGTGCGCGACGACGAACTCCAGCAGCCGGCCCGTGAGGGAATCCGGGAACGGGAAGGTACGGGCGCGCGGATCGAGCTGCGACGCCTGCGTGAAGTACCAATCGCGGTTGAGGTTGATGACGTTCTGGAAGATGCGCGCGGAGCCGTTGAGGATCTCGCCGGTGCGTGGGTCGCTCACGTGCGGGCCGACGGCGTTCTCCGTCGTGCTGGGGAGCCAGCGGATGACCGTGTGGCGGATGTCCTCGGGCGACCAGTCGGGATCGTTCGTCGGTGCGTCCATGGCCACGATGCCGTCGCGGAAGCCAGCGGCCTCGAAGGCGGGCTTCCAGTCGTTGATCGCCCTGCGGACCCACGGCTTCCACTGCTCCGGGGTGTTCGGGTCCACGTAGTAGACGATCGGCTTCTTTGGCGTGCAGAGTCCCTGGGCGTCGGGTGCGCCGTCGCACTCGAGGCGGTACTTCGTGATGTACTGGCGGCGGGCGGCGCGACTGTCGGCGCCGAAGTCCACGTAGCGCTCGGAGAAGAAGCCGACCCGCTCGTCGAAGCGCCGCGGCAGCATCGGCTGCTCGGGCAGGCGGATGATGCTCCAGTGCGCGAGGACGGAGGTCGCCGGGCGCGGAGCGCCGAGGGCCGCGGGTGCCGCGCCGGGGATGATCGCGGTGCCGGTCTGCGTGGCCTCCACCTCGACGTTTTCGGGAAACGCCACCACGCGCTCGATGAACGACCGCGTGGGATCGATCTGGCCGCGGATGGCGGTGAGCTCCGGGATGGCCGTCGTGAAGAGGCGCGTGACCTCAATGACGGCAGCGCTGTCCGGGCCGTACGCGTCCACGTTGAACACCGCAACGATCGGCGCGTAGTTCGAGGCCATGACCGCCCTGTAGACGGGAAGCGACGTGTCCGCCGTGATGGCGTACGCGGGCGCGCGCAGGATCACGCGATTGCCCACGCGCTCCCATCGCGCGCTCGACTCGGAGAATTGATCGCCGCCATAGCTGCCGAAGCCGCCACCGGGCAGACTGGGATCCGCTGCCGCGGCACGCGCATACCGTCCGACGATGAGCTGGTCCTTGTTCAGCTCCTTCGCGGGAATCTCGAAGTACAGGCGATCGCCGACTCGATGCGTGGAGAACAACCCCCGACGCGTCTTCGCCTCGCTCGTGATGACGCGGTTGTACGGTCGCGGGGCTGCTGCCGGCGGTCCGCCTGCGCCGCCGAGCGCGCGACCGGCCGTATCCTGCGGCGCGCCACCGGGAAGGCCCTGTGGGACTCCGTTGGCAGGACGTGCGGCAGTTGGGGCCGGGGCTGGTGCGGGCTCGGGCGCTGGCGTTGAGCCAGCGCAGCCGGCACCCACGGCGAACATCGCAATCGAGAGCAGTCGAATTTTCATGGAATCCAGGAGGTTGGCAGCTGGGTGGGCCGCTCGGATCGCATCGCGATCCGCTCGGGGTACTTCATGCGTGATCAGAGGGCGACGTCGCCTCCGCGATCACTCTTGCGGGATTGTGCTGCGATTTGGGCTGTCTTTCGGGCGGATGTCTCGAGGGCGGCGGTGGTCGCGGCCGTATCGATCGCGATACTGACCACGATCGGGTCGCCATTTGGTGCAGTCGTTCGGGTGACACGCAGGATCTGGCCCTCGGCAGTTCCCGCAGGGAGGACGTGTGCCGGCAAAGTGAGCATGCGCACCCCATCCTCTTCTACGCGGACCGTGCCTTCTTCGATGGAATCGACCGACCAGGTGTGCCCGGTAGCGGCATTCTCGTGCTTTTCGCTCGGTTTATCCATCGTGTTCGGCTCCTTGGCCGGCATGCGTGAGCTCGGGGGCATTCACCGTGCGGGCCCGCGTTTCCACGGGCTCCACGACGTCTATGTGGGTGCGGTCGCCGCCGACACCGAGGTCGCGGAATCGCCGCGCGGTGACGAAGACGCGTGATTCGAGGGTGCCCGCGGCGCGGTTATAGGTGGCGACGGCCCGGTTGAGCGCGCCTCCCAGCTCGCTGAAATGTTCGCCGAGTGAGGCGAGCCGCTCATAGAGCGTGGCGGCAAGGGTGCCGATCTCGCGGGCGCCGTCGGCCATGCGTGCCTCGCGCCAACCAAATGAGACGGCGCGAAGGAGCGCGATGAGCGTGGTGGGCGTCGCGAGGATGACGCCTCGCGATGCGCTGTCATCGAGCAGCGCGGGGTCGTGCTCGAGGGCGGCGGAGAAGAATGCTTCGCCGGGGAGGAAGAGGACGACGAACTCCGGGGTCGTGCCAGGTCCGAGTTGCTCCCAGTAGGCCTTTCGTGCAAGCGCCTCCACGTGACCGCGCAGATGAGCCGCGTGAACACGAAACAATCTCAACCGCTCACGCGGGTCCGTCGCTGTACTGGCGTCCAGATATGCCGCTAATGGCGCCTTTGCGTCTACGATAACTGCCCTCTCGCCTGGAAGCCGGACAACAAGATCGGGGCGAAGCCGGCGGACGTCACCCTCCCCTGACTCCACGGTGAGGGTGACCTGTGGCTCGAAATCGCAGTGCGCCGCCATGCCCGCGAGCTCCACGACGCGCCGCAACTGCAGCTCGCCCCATCGCCCGCCGGTGCCCGGCGCGCGGAGGGCGGACGCCAGCTGCTGCGTCTCGCCGCGAAGACCCTCGCTGGCGGCTGCCACGATATGCAGTTGCTCCGACAGCGCGCCGAACTGCATGGCGCGCTCGCGATCGAAGCTCGTGAGTCGCTGGTCATAGCGCTCGAGCTCGGCCCGCAGCGGGTCGAGGAGCTCGCCGAGTCGATCGATGGATTCGTCGTCCTTCGGGCTGGTGGCGCGACGGAACTGCACCATCACACCGATCGAGATGAGCGCGCCAGCGGCAAGGCCGACGGAGAAGATGACGAGTACCGCGACTGCGTTCATGCGCGCCAAGATGGGAGCGGGCTCCCTGCGGCGCCATGGTTCGATCTCTGCACTGGACCCGTAATCTCGTGCGATCTGCGCACGCGCTGTCGACCTCAGCCATCATAACCCATGACCGGCCCAACAAAGTCCATCTGGTACAGCACGGTTGTCGCTCCCACTCGTCCTTCACTCACCGACCATCTCACGACGGATACATGCGTCGTTGGCGGCGGCATCGCGGGCCTGACCGTCGCTTACACGCTGGCGCGCGCGGGTACGAAGGTCGTGGTGCTGGAGCTCAACCAGATCGGCAGCGGAGAGTCGGGGCGAACGACAGCGCACCTGTCAAACCAGCTGGATGACGGATACGTCGCGCTGGAGCGGGCGCATGGCGTAGAGACGTGTCGTCTTGCACAGGAAAGCCACGGCGCAGCCATCGATCGTATCGAGCAGATCGTGCGCGAGGAGCAGATCGACTGCGACTTCGCGCGCGTGGACGGCTACCTCTTTCTTGGCGGCGACGATACGGAGCAGCACCTCGATGACGAGCTTGCCGCGGCGCAGCGGGCCGGCTTGACTGGCGCGACCCGGGTGTCGTCCGCGCCGGGCTTCGACAGCGGACCGGCGCTGCGCTTCCCGCGGCAGGCCCGTTTCCATGTGCTCAAGTACCTGTCCGGGCTCGCCGACGCGATCGAGCGTCATGGCGGCCAGGTCTACTGCGAGTCGAAGGTCGAGAAGATCGAGGGCGGCTCGCCCGCGATGGTGACGACCGCGAGCGGCATGACCGTGGCCGCGGATGACGTCGTGGCGTGCACGAACAGCCCGATCAGCGACATGATGGTGACGCACCTGAAGATGGCGCCGTATCGGTCGTTCGTGGTCGCCCTGGCGGTGCCCAGGGACAGCGTGCCCGACGCGCTGTACTGGGACACGCTCGACGCCTATCACTACGTGCGGCTGCAGCCGCTCGACGACGCGCGCGACGCTCTGATCGTGGGCGGCGAGGACTTCAAGACCGCGCACGAGGACGATGCGGGCGAGCGCTTCGAGGGGCTCGAGCGGTGGGCGCATGAGCGCTGGCCCATGGCAGGCGAGCGGATCACGCAATGGTCCGGACAAGTGATGGAGACCGCCGACTACCTCGCGCTCATTGGCCCAAATCCGGATGGAGCGCCGCACGTCTGGCTGGCAACGGGAGATTCGGGCATGGGAATGACCCACGGCACCATCGCCGGCATCCTGCTGCCCACGTTGCTGAAAGGCAAGGCGCACCCGTGGGCCAAGATCTACGACCCGAAGCGCGTGCCACTGCATCGCACCGAGCTGCTCCGGATGGCGACGGAGGACGCCGACGTCGCCGTGCAATACCTGGACTACGTCACGCCAGGCCAAGTGAGCGACGCCAGCGACATTCCGGCCGGCGAAGGTCGCGTGCTGCGCCGCGGCCTGCAGAAGGTTGCGGCCTACAAGGATGACGCAGGTGTGGTGCACGAACGCTCGGCGAAGTGCACACACCTGGGGTGCATCGTGGACTGGAACACGGCGGAGAAGAGTTGGGACTGCCCGTGCCACGGATCGCGGTTCGATGCGATGGGCAAGGTGCTGAACGGCCCGGCAATCGCCGATCTCGCCGAGCTCGAATAACGCTACGGCTTCATCATTGCGTTCCCGACGCATGGGGGGCGGGCGCGCCGAAGTGCAGGTGGACGACCGCGATGCCGCGCGAGGATGCTGTCCCTCGTCGCTGCGGAGGTGAGGCGCGCGTCGAGTACCTCGGGCGTGATCGCGAGCGAGGCGGCCACCGGCGCTCCGGTCCCCCGGGGGCGGACGTACTGCGTGGTCACCACGACGGCAATGCCGACGTCCTTCACGAACCCCACGAATGCCGCCGAGCGAAGGGCGCCTTTCATCGTGAGCGGAGGATCCGCTGCCGGCTCGGCTCCTTTCTCCACGTGCCGAACGAGGATGATGGTGCTGCTCGCAGTGGCCGCGACCTGCGCGCGGCATTCTGCGGCCAGTGCCGCGAGGACGGTGATGACGACGAAGGCGTTGCGCATGCGCGTGAAGCAATGGGCTTACGCCACTCACGTCAGATTTCGGCCGACACACACGTGGCAGGCGACGAGACGCAAGGTTGTCGCTCGGCCTGCGACCTTCACGCGTGCACGAGCATTCACGCCGCGTGTGATGCGCTCGCGCCCGGCGCAGCCTGCGCGATGCCGTCATCCGCCTTGACGTCGCTCGTCCTCGGCGCACGTCCGCCGAGCTTGCGCGCCGCGATGAGCGATGGCATGTAGGCGGGTGAGACGGCGAATGTAGGCAGCGAGATGCCGTATACGGCGATGTGGCGAAGCAGCTTCGGCTTGTTCATGGTCGGGTTCCTTGTTGGTGCCTTCAGAGCTTAGGACACCACCCTCCCGAAAATGGTTTGCACGTACTCCCGTCGCCTCGAGAACAGAAGGCCGCAGAGCGACGCAGTACCAGCCCGACCGCAGAACACGCAGTCCAAACGTCACTCTGCGCCATGTTCCCAGCCGCCGCCGTACGGCATGCCGGGAACGGGAAACGATCAGGTTCGCGCCGTGGTCGACTCACGTACCTTCGCGAGACCGTCGAGTGCGCGCGGACAGAGCTTCGTGCCGCGTTCCCGGTCGAGAATCGCGCTCGCCTGCTCCTCGGTCATCCCGCTGCGATAGGGACGGTCGGACGTGAGCGCGTCGTAGATGTCGCAGACGACGAGGATGCGCGCGGGCAGGTCGAGGCTGTCCGCCGATGCGCCGA
Source organism: Gemmatimonadales bacterium (assembly GCA_038322445.1). Lineage (GTDB taxonomy): Bacteria > Gemmatimonadota > Gemmatimonadetes > Gemmatimonadales > Gemmatimonadaceae > AG11. Next base: position 12,591 of record JBBQFW010000007.1, on the reverse strand, counting down.
ACGGATAGCCACTGCCGTCGAGCTTCTCGTGATGCAGCGAGGCCGTCCACGCGAACCGGCGAAAGGCGGTCACGCGCTCGAGGATCTGGAGCGAGTAGCGCGGATGCATTTCCATCAGTACGCGCTCCTCGGGCGTCATCGGGCCGTTCTTGTCGAGAATGGTGTTGGAGATCCCGAGCTTGCCGATGTCGTGCAGCAGCCCCGCGCGGTAGATGCGCCGCTGTTCCGCCTCGTCCAGTCCGCAGTGACGCGCCACTTCACGGGCGACGTCGGCCACCCGCGTGGAATGGCGATACGTGAATGGGCTCTTCGCGTCGATGATGTCCGCGAAGGCGCGGCACACGACGTCGAGTCCGTCGGCGTCAACATTGATCACGCGATCCTTCGGCTCCGCGGCGACCGCCGCCTGCGTGACGTCGCCAGCGCGCATCGCCCACCACGCGCTGTCCTTCTTCCATCGCTGCACGAGCTTCACGAGCACCGGGTCGAACCACGAGCCGCTGCGCTTGCGGGCAACGCGCAGGGCAACCTGCGGTCCACCCTTCGCGTAGAAGACCTCCATGACCTGCGCGAGGTTCGCGATGCGCGCGAGGAGCGGGATGTCGTTCCCGCTCAGGCCGCGCGCGTAGCCCAACCCGCACCAGTGCTCGTCCAGTGACCGGATCGCTTCCGCCGTCTCGGCCGGAAATCCAAGCTGACGAGCGATCGCGGCGCCGCGATCGCAGCGGATAAGGATGAGGTCGTGGGTCATGTCCTTCTCGCGCGCAATCGCCAGGAACTGCCGGACGCGGGTGGCCATCGAGGCGCCGTGACCCACCGTGAGTGCAGTCGTGAGTGCGAGCTGAAGCCGCTTGTGCCAATCCACCATTTTCATGCGCGGCTTGACCCACTGGTCCTCGCTGCCGAAGAGCGACGCCATGCGCCCCGCATTGCTGGAACAGCCTGCGTCCTTCAGCAGGATCGCGTAGTACAGCGCCGAACGCTCCGCCGCGCCCACGCCAGCCTCCTCGGTGATGCGCATCCCGATGAGACACGAGCCCCCACCGTTGCCCCCTCGGTGAGGTCGAGGGCGTGCGAAAGGGCCGAGAGCACCTCCGAGAGACTGACGCTCTCGGTGGCGGGGCGCGAACGCGGTAGGCTGGAGAGGAACGGGATCGACGCGGCCATGGGTGTTCCGAGGATACGACTCGACTCGCGAATCGTCTCTCTCCCATTTCTACCGCTCTCTGCAGTGGCCTCGCGGGCCTCTTGTTATGAGGGTATGCCGGCCAGCGTCATCCCGAAGCCGCTCTACTCCGAACAGGCCCCGCATTTGTCGCATGGATATGCGCGATCTGCTGTCGTAGGTTCGGGTGCCTCCTCCACCCGTCCAGCACCCGAGCCCATGTCGATGCGCCTCACTATTCGCTGCCTTCCGCTGTTCCTGCTCTCCTCCCCGGTGATCGCGCAGTCGCCCCGTGCCGGTGCGGCGCGCGTGCAGGTCCCGACCGCGATTTCGGCCATCCGCGAGTCCGACCTCCGTCGCGACCTGTTCTACCTGGCCGGTGATTCGATGCGTGGCCGGGAGGCGGGGACCCTCGACGAGATGCATGCGTCGATGTGGCTGGCAGAAGAGATGCGAAAAATCGGGCTGACCCCGAAGGGCGACATGGGGAGCTGGTTCCAGTGGTGGAACATGCGCCGCTCACGGATCTCCAGTGTCTCGAGCTCGGTGGCAATCGGTGGCCGGCCGCTGGCGCTCTGGACGGACATCACGCCCGCCACGAACACGGCGGCTGACGTCACTGCGCCCACGGTGTTCCTGTCGAGCATGGCCGACACGAGCGTCGACGTGCGCGGCAAGATCGCGGTCGCGGTACTCGTGCCGCCGCTACCGGCAGCGATTCGCAGCACGACGAACACCTATGAGTACAACTACACCCGCCCCGCCATCACCACGATGGCGAACGCCCTCACGCGCCGCGGCGCGGCCGGCGTGATCATCATCGCGGACTCCATTGCCGAGTTGGCGTTCGATGGCGTGGCGAAGGTGCAGGCGCGTGGGACGTATGACGTGGTGGGTGGCGTCCCGCGCTTCGTGCGTGAGCCGGTGCCCGGTGCGGCCGCGATCCTTCCGCCAGGGGGACGCACCGCCGCGGTGCCCGTGCTGCTTGCGCATCGCGCCGCGCTGGCGAGCCTGCGGGCGGATGGGCAGGTGGTCGACATCCGGTTGCGGAGCGAGACGTTCGACTATCCGTCGGTCAACATCATCGGCGAGGTACGCGGCACCGATCCGAAGCTGCGCGACGAGTACGTGCTGTTCAGCTCCCACCAGGATCATGACGGCGTTCGCTACACGGTGAACGGCGACTCCATCTGGAACGGCGCCGACGACAACGCGACGACGAGCGTGGCGCTGCTGGCCATTGCCCGCGCGTGGAAGAAGCAGCCAGGGAAGCGGTCGGCGCTCTTCATCTTTCACGGCGCAGAGGAGCGGGGGCTGCTCGGCTCGCGCTATCACGCGGCGCATCCCGTCGTTCCGCTCGATCACATCGTGGCTGTGCTGAACGGCGACATGCTCGGCCGCAACAGCCCGGATACGGCCGCGCTCCTGGGCTCGCAGCCGCCGCACCGGAATTCGGTTGCGCTCGTGCAGATGGCGATCGACGCGAACCGCGCGACGAGCCATTTCGTGATCGATTCGCTGTGGGACCGGCCGAGTCATCCGGAAGGGTGGTATTTCCGCAGTGATCATGTGCCGTATGCGGAGCGTCGGGTGCCGTCGCTCTTCTTCTCGAGCAACCTGCACAACGACTATCACACGCCGCGCGATGAGCCGAAGACGATCGATTACGGGAAGCTCACGCGGATCACGCGGTGGATGTACATGACGGGCTGGCTGGCGGCGAACAGTGCGCAGCGGCCGGCGGTGGACCCTGACTTCATGCTGCGTTGACGTCAGCCTCCGCGCTGCATCCTCGATCGCCGGCGGCGCTCGTTGTCCTGGTGGCGATCGTCGCGCTGGTTGCCGCCGCGACGGCGACCTGGCTCTTCCCGCGGTCGTTTCCCATCGTCTCGCTGGGGCAGCAGCTCACACGCGACGTGGCGATGGTGCGAGCCGATTCGTTTTTCCGTGCGCATACCCTTGCGCCGTCGAAGGCGCGGACGGCGGTGCACTTCGAGGGGAATGATTCGCTGCGCACGTTCGTCGAGCTGGCGGGCGGAGGCGCGGACTCGCTGAACGCACTCGTGCGCGGCCGCGACGTGGCGCCGTTCTTCTGGTCGGTGCGGGCATACGTGCCGAAGGATGCACATGAGGCCAGGGTAGACTTCGCGCCTGACGGGCGGGTGATCGGATTCTCGCGCACGCTGCCGGAGTCGGATCGGCGACCGGTGATCGCGGCGGATTCCGGTGAGCGGCTCGCGACGTCCGTGCTGGCTGCCTGGATCGGTGAGCGTGTGAATCGCTGGAAGCTCATCACGTCGTCGTACGAGACACGCAAGACGAGCGGACGGATCGATCGCACGTACACGTTCGAGCGGCTCGACCGGCGGATTGGTGGCGCCGGCATTCGGGCCGACGTCGTCATTCGTGGCGACCTGCCGTCGCGGTTGCGGCAGTACGTCGACGTGCCCGAGTCTTTTCGCCGCCGCTACAGCGAGATGCGCTCGGCCAATGAGATGATTGCGCTCATCGCGAGTCTCGGCGCGCTGGCGATCGCGATTGCCGGCGTCGTCACGCTGTCGCGCGCGTCGAAGACGATTGGAGTGCGATGGCGCGAGGCGCTGTTCGTGGGCGGGGTGATCGGTGCGCTGACGATTGCCGCGGGGCTGAACGAGATGAGCGGCAGCTGGTTCGAGTACGACACGGCGATGTCGCCAACGGCGTTCCAGGCGCGCATCGTCATCGGTGCGGTCGCGACGGGGTTGATCACCGGATTGCTCGCGGCGTTGACGCTCGCGGCCGCCGAAGCCGCCACGCGACGTGCATTTCCGGGGCAGCTGGACTGGTGGAAGCTCTGGCGCCATCGCGGCACGCGTGAGGTGGCCGCGCGTGTTGGCGGCGGTTATGCCGTGGCGACGATCGGCTTCGCGTACGTCGCCCTGTTCTATCTCGTGACGCGCACCCTGCTGGGATGGTGGGTGCCTGCGGAGGTGCTCGACGATCCGAACCTGATCGCGAGCCCTGTCCCCTGGATGTCCGGGATTGCCGTCTCGCTCAACGCCGGCGTGTGGGAGGAAACGTTGTTTCGCGCGTTGCCGCTGTCGCTGCTGTCGCTCTGGGTTGGGCAGCGACCCGGTCGCCGGTGGTGGATGGCGGGGGGCGTCGTCGCGACGGCGCTCGTGTTCGGGTTTGCGCACGCGAACTACGCATCGTGGCCGCCGTATTCGCGCGGCGTCGAGATCTTCCTCGATGCATGCTTCTGGGGCGTGCTCGTCATCACGGCCGGCGTGCTGGTGACGGTGATCGCGCACTTCACGTACGACCTGGTGCTCTTCGGGCTCTTCGCCACATCGGGCACCGCCATCGAGTACCGCATCTCGGCCGCGATCATCGCGCTGGCGCTGCTTGCGCCGGCGCTGGCGGTCGGGTGGCGGTGGGTGCGTCAGCGCGGGCTGGTGACCGCTCCGCCCGATGCACGCTTTGGTGCCTGGACCGCGGATGCCGTCGTGGAAGAGCTGGTTGTCGTCACGCCGGTCGCGACGAGGGCCATCGGCGCGCGGTCGCGGCAACTCGCGATGGCAGCGATGGTCGTCGCGGTGTTTGCTGCGTTTGTCGTTCCCCCGCAGCCGACGCTCGGTCCAGCGTTCACGGCCGATCGTGGCACGGTGATCCACACCGCCGACTCCCTGCTCCGCGCGTCCGGCGGCGATCCCGCCACATGGCGCCGGCTCACGATCACGGCGCGTGACACATTGGCATCGTGGCCGAGGTTCCTGCGGGAATACAAGGTGGCGGCGCAGGCGCCGCGCTTCGCGCGAACGTACGTACCGCCTACGTGGTGGACCGTCCGCTATGTGCACACGGGCGGCACCGCAGCGCAGCGCGCGGAGGAGTGGCGCATTCGGGTGCTGCCGGACGGACGTGCGCTCGACGCGCGGCACATCATTCCCGATGCTGCGCCACGCACCGCGGTGGCGCCCGATTCGCTGCGCCGAATTGCGCTGTCATCGCTTACCCGCGCTGGGGTGAACACGACCACCCTTCAGGAAACGGAGTACCGTGAGCGAGCGTTGCCGGCGCGGCGAGACGCCACCATTACCTACACCGACACCGCGGTAAAGCTGCCAGCTGGTGCGGTCGCTCGCGCATGGGTGAACTTCGCCGGCAACGAGCCGCTCGTGGCTCGGCGTGGTGTCGACTTGCCGGAAACCTTCATTCGCGCCGATCGCGATCGCACGACGAACAATGCGCTCGTGGGTGGCGGCAGTGGCATGCTCGCCGTCGGGATGGTGCTGATGGGCGCGATCCATGTCACGCGCAAGCGGCCCATCCTCCTCGCGGACGGCAGCGTCACGCGGCAACAGGCGGTGTGGTTCATCGGCGCGCTGATCCTCTTCTCGCTCCTCGGCAACCTGAATTCGCTGCCGTCGTCGCTGTTCAGCTACGACACCACCGAGCCGTGGACCCGCTTTACCGGAACGCGCGCGCTGTCGCTCATCTCCGCCGTTCCGCTGGCGCTCTTCATCTATGGCATCTGCATCGCGACGAATGCCCTGCGCCAGCGGGTGGGCGTTCCAATCCGCCCGTCGGGTGTTGCAGGTGCCGGCGCGCGGGAAATGCTGGTCGCCGGGCTTGGACTGGGCGGCGTTGCGTACGCGGCATCGGCGTTGCCGAGACTGGTGAAGTCGGCGGGTATCCCTCCGGTGCCGTCGACATCGCTGAACGACGCCGTCCCTGCCCTCACCGGAATCATCAGCCTTCCGACCGGGATCCTCGTTGGCGTCGTTGGTCTCGCGATTCCGCTGCTCGTCATCGGTGGCCTCACGCGACGCTGGCGCTACCGCATTCTTCTGGCGATTGCGCTCGTGACTCCGATGATCATCGCGGCGTTTTCCGTCGCCCAGCCGACCGAGACATCAGGTGCGCGCGTGTGGCTCGGTCTCGCGATGACGGTGTTGCTGGCCGGCGCGCTCTACGCGTGGGGATCGGTGAGTGTGCTCTCATGGTTCGTCGCCGCGCTGGCGATGCGAGGGTTGGCGGCCGTGCAGGAGGCCATGCACGCAGCAACGCTGGCCGCTCGCGTGGAGCAAGGGTCCGTGATCGTCGTCACGGGCGTGGTCGTCGCCCTCATCGCGCGCCGGGCGGGCGGTGTCCGGCGTTTGGAAGGGGAGCGGGAAGCGGTCCACGAGCCATGAGATGCGTTCGTCATTCCCGCGCACGCGGGAATGACGAGTCTCGGGATGGACACTAGCTTACCCCGCATGATGCACCGCGCCCGTTTTGTAATGGCCACTGCAGTTGCGTGTTTCCCCGCTGTGACTCCGGCGCACCTGGCAGCCCAGGACTCCACACGAACTGCACTGCCCGTCGTGAACGTCACCGCGACGCGCGAGGGTCCCCGGCCAGCGGTCGAGCTGCCGTATGCCGTCACGATCACGCGACCCGACGCGCTCGCGGCACTCCGGAAGACCGGCGTGGACGAACTGCTCTTCGCCGTGCCCGGCGTGGCGCTCGCGAACCGGCAGAACCCCGCGCAGGATCCACGCGTCAGCATCCGCGGCTTCGGCGCCCGGTCTGCGTTCGGCGTGCGCGGTGTGAAGGTGCTCCAGGACGGCGTGCCGGTGTCGCTGCCCGATGGCCAGACACCGGTGGACGTGCTCGACCTCGAAGGCGCCGATCGTGTGGAGGTGGTGCGCGGCAGTGCGTCGTCCCTGTATGGCAACGCCGCTGGGGGCGTGATCGACATCCGCTCTGCGCGCCCGGGCGCGTGGTTCGCGCCGTTCGCGCGCGTGGTCGGCGGAGGCTCGACGCCCACCGTCACAGCCGCCGGTGCCGCGGGCACGGCCGGCGCACTCGGCCTCACGTCCTCCGTCACGCGCATCGTGGGACGTGGCTATCGCGCCCACTCCGACCAGCGCGCGACTCGCGGCGCCGTGCGCATGCACCTGCTGTCGTCCGACGACGAGACGTCGCCACTCGTGCTGTCGGCGCGGATCACCGATGTCACGCGTGCCGAAAGTCCGGGCGCGTTGACGCGTGCGCAGTTCGACCTCGATCCCACGCAGGCCGACGCGCTCTCGGTGAAGAAGGGCGCGAGCAAGACGGTGCGTCAGGGCGACCTGTCGCTCGTCGCGACGCATGCCGTCGGTGCGAACGCGGATGTCAATGCCACAGCATTCGGCAGCGCGCGCACCCTGGCGAATCCGCTCACGCAATCGATCGTGGACGTGAAGCGCGCCACGGGTGGCATTTCGCTGCGCGCCAGCAGCCGTGGCTCGCTCGGCGCGCATGACGTCAGGCTGTCGGCCGGCGCCGATGCGCAGTGGCTGAACGACGATCGACAGGAGTACGACAACTGCATCGGCGTGGTGTGCCCCGGCATCACCACCGAGCGCGGCGCGGCGCGGAAAAACCAGCGTGAGCTGGTCAGCAACCTTGGTCCGTACGTGCGAGGCGAGGTCGCCATCCTGCCGACGCTGCTCGCGTCGGCCGGTGTGCGCAGCGATGTCGTGACGTTCACGCTCCGCGACCGCCTCATCACGGCGACCAACCCGGATGACTCGGGCGATCGCTCGCTGCACGCCGTGAGTCCCGCCGCCGGGATCGTGTGGCGCGCGACGCCGCTCGCGTCGCTCTATGCAAATGTCTCCTCGAGCTTCGAGACGCCGACGACCACGGAGCTCGGCAACAAGGAGGACGGGTCCTCGGGCATCAATCCGGGCCTGCAGCCGCAGCGCACGGTCACGTTCGAGATCGGCACGAAAGGACTTGTTCCGGCAACGGCGCTGCGCTGGGATGTCGCCGTGTTCGATGCGCATGTGCGGGACGAGCTGGTGCCGTTCGACATTCCGAACGGCAACGGTCGTCGGTTCTATCGCAATGCCGGGCGGACGGAGCGCCGGGGCGGTGAGGTCGGTGTCGATGCGGAGACCGGGCCGCTGCTGGTGCGCGCTGCGTACGAGTACTCGCACTTCCGCTACGTCGATTACCTCGTCGGCACCACGTCATACGCCGGCAAGCGCATCCCCGGAGTGCCGGAACAGGCGCTGATGACGTCGGCCACACTGCACGTGGCGGGCACGTCGCTTTCTGCGACCGCGGATCTCGCCGGTCCTGCCGACGTCGACGACGCGAACAGTGCGCAGGCGCCGGGACGTGCAGTGTTCGGTGCAGCCATCGCTCGCGACATCCGTGTGGGCGGCGTCCGACTGTCGCCACTCGTTGCCGTGCAGAACATCGGCGGCATCCATTACGCAGGGAGCCTCAGCGTGAACGCCACGGGCGGCAAGTTCTACGAGCCGGCACCGGGCCGCGTGCTGCTGGTGCGCTTTGCGTTGTCGCGCGAGCAGCCGTAACGGGCGCGAAGGACTCGACGGACGATGCGTATCCGCTTCCGCGTCAGTGCGTGGTTGGCGATCATCGCCGCGGGTTGTCGGAGTGGCGTCGCGTTCCCTCCCGCCGACGCCATCGTCGAGGGGCGCACGACAGGGGTCGTCCCCGTCGACACGATCGACGACGTGCAGACCATCGGCATTGCGCATGAGAAATTCTCCACCCGGCGCGCCCGTCCGGACACCCGTGACTTCTGGGGTGCCATTGGCGTGCTCGACATGGTGAGTGCGGATGCCGCGGCGCGGTCGCTCGATGAGCTGACCTTCGCCCTCGCGCTCAAGCAGCTGCTGGCCGGCGAGACCGGAAATGCCGCCATCGCCTTCGGTGCGTTGCGTGGCAGTACGAACGATGCCGACGTCCGCGCACGCGCGCGCATCGGGCTGACGATGTCGCTCTCGGGGGAGTCGGATTGGGTGGCGCTGTCACGCGTGGCGAGCGATACCAGCGACGGCCATTCGGCCGATGACACGCCGGCCGCCGTCGAGCGATGGGGGCGTGCGTTCGCCACTGTCCCGCCGATGCGTGTGGCCGTGCCTTTCACCCCGGTCACGCTGCCCATGCGCCGCAGCGTGTTCGGCACGCCGGTCGTCACCGTCCTCATCAACGGAATCCCGCGCGACTTCTGGCTCGACACCGGCGCGAGCATGACGCTCCTGTCCGACGAGGTCGCGGTCGCCTCGCATGTGAAGCTCGCCGCGACGGACACGCTCGCGCTCGGCGTCGTGGCCGGCCTGATTGACGCCCGCGCGGTGCTGGTCGACTCGCTGTCGCTCGGGCCGGTGGTGGCCTACAGTGTCGGCGCGGCGCTCGTGAACCAGGGGGCGCTCCGCCTCGATCGGCGCGTGGTGGACGGCCGGACCGAGACGGTGAAGATCGACGGCGTGATCGGGACGGACATCCTCCGCTGGCTCGACATCGTCATCGATGCGGGGGCAGGCACCATCACGCTCAGCCGGCCGCACCGGAAACCGCAGGTGACGCGCAACCTCTTCTGGGTGGGGTATCCAGTGGTCCGGCTCGTGAGCGCGAACGGGCGGCCGCTCCTGTTCGGGCTCGATACGGGCGCCGAAGGGTCATACGTGACGACGACGCTCCTCCGGAAGGAGCCCGACACGCGTGTCGCCATGCGCCGCGGCACCATTCACGGACTCGGCAGCGAGGAGCACCGGACCGAGTGGGTGGTGCGGTCGTTGGCGGTGAGTGATGGCGACTATGCGATCCACCTGCAGAACGCGCCGGTCGTGCCCGAGCGCAAATGGACGTTCGTCAACTTCGACGGCATCCTCGGCGCCGATGTCGCGCTCGCGTCGCGGCTGCACCTCGATTTCGTGAATGGCGTATTCGACATCCGTCGGAGTGCGAGTGCGCTCACCGGAGCGCCGAGTGTCAACGTGGTGCACTGAGGACAGGATGACGAGAGGATAGGAGGATACGCGTGCTGCTTTCTATCTTCCTCTTGTCCGCGCCTCCAATTGTCCTGGTTTTTCATCCCTCGTGCCCACCATGCTCGAGTTTCTTACGCATATCGTCGAGCAATACGGGTACGTCGCGGTGGCGTTGCTCGTCACCATCGAAGGGTTCGGCGTGCCCCTTCCGGGTGAGACGGCGGTGGTTGTCGCCGCCGCGTTTGCGGCCCGTGGTTCGCTCAACATCGTCGGCGTGGTGATCTCGACGACCATCGGCACGATTCTCGGCGGGTCTGGCGGCTACTGGATCGGGCGGGTCGGGGGACGCAGCCTCCTCCAGCGCTACGGGCACCTGCTGCGCATGGACGAGAAACGCCTTGCGCGTACGGAGGCCTACTTCGACCGGCATGGTGCGAAGACGGTGTTCTTCGCGCGCTTCGTTGCGCTGCTCCGGATCTTCGGCTCACTCATGGCGGGCGTGGCGCACATGCCCTTTCCCACGTTCACCGCGGTGAATGCGTTTGGTGGTTTGTTGTGGGCCGTAACGTTCAGTGCCGTCGGGTATCTGTTCGGGAAGAACCTGTCGAGGCTCGACGGCTATCTGGGCGAAGTGGGGATCGCGCTGTCGGTCCTGGTGGTGCTCGGGTATCTCGTCTATCGGTGGCGGGAGTCGCACAAGTCGTCGGCCCAATAGGTTAGTTCCCTTTCCGGGACTTGCCCCGCGTTGGACAATGCCGGTGCACCACGTCGAGCCACACAGACCCAGGTTCGGCGCGGATGACGCGGATCGAGCGGACGCACGCGGATGCTACGGCGAGACGCCAGTCCCGCGACCGAAGTGCGAGACGCCAGTCCGCGACCGAAGCGCGACACACGCACCACGACCATGACACCCCATCACCAGGTCAACGCCGAAGCGCGAAAGCCCCCACGTGCGCCGGCTTCAGGTGCACCGCCAGAAAATCACTGATCACATTGAACGCCAGCTGCCCACCAAGTCCGGTGGGCGCCAGGTCGAAGCCGTGCTCCGCCCATGGAAGCTCCACCGCGACGACGGGCACATGCGCCGCACGCAGCGCCCGTGCCGCCGAGCGATTGAACTCGGGCTTCACCACGTGATCGCGCCCGCCAAACATCAGCAGCGTTGGCGGAAGTCCGGGCCGGACATACGACGCCGGCGACGCGGCCCGATACAGCGCCAGCTTCTCCGCTGGCGTGCCCTTGAGGAACGACACCAGCACCGCACGCACCCCGATCGGATCCGGTGACGGCAGGTCCCTGAAGCCCTCGACGAGATCGTACGGCGCATAGATCGCGATCACCGCGCGGAACGGGTACGCACCTGGCATGTACGCCGCGAGCTCCGCGAGATGGCCGCCCGACGAGCGACCGAGGATCGCCATTCGCGCAAGGTCGATCCCCCACGCGTCGGCGGAATCGCGCAGGAGCAGAATCCCCCGGCTTACGTCGTCCGTCTGGGCAGGATACGGCGACATCGGGGCATGGCGGTAATCCAGCGCCGCCACGACATATCCCCTGGACGCCAGTGCGCGACTCACGTTGCTGGCCTGTGCCGACGTTCCATTCCGCCACGCGCCTCCATACAACACCACCACCGTGGGGCGCGCCTCACGCTGCGGCAGCGAATACAGTCGCATGGTGAGTCGCTGGCCATCGGACGCCGCGTAGGGTACGACGCGCTCCATCACGTCACCGCTGGTCGGCAGGCCGGTGAAGGCCGCCATGAGTGAGAACCGCGGTGGCGCGTCAGACGTACCGAGCTGCTCGCTCGCCGCCGCGGCAACACGCGTGTACTGCGTGAGCGGACGCACCGCGAGACACGCTGACACGAGTAACGCCGCCAGGGTCGCATACCGGGCCCTCGGCGACGCCCGAAGCAGACGGTTCACCGGGAGACACCAGAGCAAGTCGACGATCACCAGGAGAGGCGAATACTCCGGCGCCCCAACGGCCAGCGGAAAGAGCTGCATGCTGAAGGGCGGCAGCAGGACCATCGCCGAGAGCACGACGAGCACCGCGGCGACGACGAGTGTCGCGCGCCGAAGGTAGCGGCGTCCGTCGGGTGGAGATGGTTCCGGTGGGGTCATTGCCTGTGGCGGGAGGGTCGAGGCAATCTGGACCGCAGCGGGGACCGGGGCAACGCACTGGTACGCTCCTTGACCTTTTGGGCCGAGGAGTACGTACATCGCCACTTCTCACTTGAAAGTGCACGCATGGAACAGCGTTGGCCGGATGCCCTCTGGCTCGTCCGTCATGGCGAGAGCGCCGGCAACGTGGCGCGCGATGCGGCCTGCGCCGCCGCACTTGCGGGTGCGCCACACCGCGTCCGGTGAACGCGCGGCCGATGTGCGGGGGAGAAACGTGGCCTTTGCCATGCGACTTCTGTCAGTGCTTTGCGGTCTCAATGGCGATGCGCTTCGCGAGCGCTGCGCGCGCCGTGGTTGCATACGTCTTGCAGCCGTTCGGGTCGACGGTCACGTCGGTGCTGCCGAACCGCGGTCCGATGCGCGAGAACATCGCCGACGCGCCGGGATGCGGCGTGAGCAGCACGTCGCACGAAAGGTTCTCCAGCACCCTCGCGCCGTGCTCGAAGTCCGTGATGGCGTTGGGATACGTGCGGTTGCTGGT
>JBBQFW010000006.1:0-34015 GCA_038322445.1 Gemmatimonadales bacterium | reverse complement strand
ACGGCGACTGAAGCAGGAACGTGCGTGCCTGGTCGTCGAGTTGGGCGTCGAGCCGACTGCCGACGTACGCTTCGCTCCTGAGCGGTGGACAGCCCATGGCCGCACACACGAGCGCCACGTGAATGCGAGGCTCGTGGTAGCGCTTGCGCAGGATGTCCTGCTCGATGTCATCGAGACCGTACGACTTCCCGCCCACCACGGCGATTTTTTCCTTCCAGGGGCCGTAGCCCCTGACGAAGCCGAACGACTTGTTGATGTTGCGGATGGATTCGCGCTCGTGGTGCGCGTTTACGAGCTGGATGGTATAGGCGTTGTACGCGTCGATCCAGAAGGCGACCTGGTCGGCCTGCGACAACTGGGCGGGGTCGAACGCGGCAAGCCGGCCGAGGTATGCGGCGAACTCGGGTGCGGCGGCAAATGCGTCGTAGTCGACCATTCCGTTGCGGACGTGTGCGTGGAGCAGTGCGTCGAACGCAGCGTGGTCGAATGTCGCCTGGGCAGAGGACGACGATGGTGCGAGGGTCATCGCGCCAACTGCGAGTGTGAGAATGGCCAAAGGGCGGGCGACGTGACGGCGTAGGGCGCGCATGGGCTTGGCGTGCTGAAGGAAGACGCGGTTGGGAGCAGGAGCGACACGAGGGCAGCGCCAATACTACCGAGTGAGCCCAACCACAATTGCACGACTGGGCGCTGAGAAATGCTGACTTGCTGACCGAAGCTTCGATACACCCCAAGGTTCCCGAGTTGTGTGTTCAGTTCAACAATTCCGGCAACCTCAGGCTGCGCACGACGCGCCATACCGACAATACGTACCTTGTTGGCCAATCAGATGCATGCCGATCCTCGACTCCCCACGACATGAGCTCTTCGCCGGACGCGCCACCGCGCCAGCCGATGGTGCGCGACGTTTTCGCGACCTCGAGGTGGACCTGGTTCAGCGCGATGCGCCGTTCACGTCGGACGGCACGGTGACAGTCGGCGACGCAGGACTGAAGTTCCGGCGCGCAGTGATCGCCACCGGCGCATGCGCCGGCGTCCGACAAGTGGCAGCGGCGCAAGCTGTCACTAACGGTGAAGCGGCTGTTCGCCCGGTATTTCCGGCTGGTGTCGTGAGCGTGACGGTGCTCGAGGAATGACACGTCGGCGGCTTGTGCTGGTCGGGGGCGGCCACGTGCATCTTGAGGTGCTTCGCGCTGCCGCTGGGCGTGCCCTTGATGCCGACGTGGTGCTCCTGTCGCCGACACCATGGCAGCTCTATTCGGGGCGCATGCCAGCACACCTTCGCGGCCGGATAACGGCCGACGAATTGTCGATCGCACTGGGCCCGCTCTGTCGAGCGGCTGGCGTGCGCTTCGTCCAGGCAAGTGCGACCCGTGTGGAAGCGGATGCGCGCGGTGGCGTGGTGAGGAGTACCAACGGCGACTACGCCGGAGACGTCATTTCACTGGACGTAGGCGCGAGCGTGGCGGGACTCGACACGCCCGGTGTGGCCGAGCATGCGTTCAGCACGCGGCCGGCGGAACGCTGGTCGGCGCTCGTGGCGCGCGTGGATGCACTTGTTGCGAAGGGAAACGGACGGGCAGTGTCGTGCTGCGTGGTGGGCGCCGGGGTTGGTGGGATCGAGATCGCATTCGCGATTCATGCGCGCATTAGCGCGGCGAACTGTGTGGCAGAAGTGGCACTCGTTGATGCGGCTCCGCGCATGCTCGGAACGTGGGATGATGACGCGACCGAGCGCGTTTCAGCCCTGCTGTATCAGCGCGGTATCACGGTGCATCCTGGCGCCGACGTTGCGCGAGTTGGTGCGGAGTCGGTCGAGCTGCATGGTGGCAAGCAGCTACGGGCGGACATAGCTGTCTGGACGACAGGTGCAGCACCGCATGCGTGGCTGCGTCAATCACCGCTCGCCCTGCACGATGACGGCTGGCTTCTCGTGGACTCCACGCTGCGTGCAGTGGATGGGCGCGCCGTATGGGGGGCGGGCGATTGCATTGCGCTGGAGGGTGCACCCTGGCTGCCGAGGTCTGGTGTGTATGCCGTGCGTGCGGCCCCGGTGCTTGCACACAACCTGCGCGTGGCTGTCGAGGGGGCGGGCCAGCCGGTGGCATTTGAGCCGCAGCGTCGCTCGCTTGCGCTCGTTGATACTGCCGACGGACGCGCACTTGCCCATCGTGGTCGTTTCACGGCGAGCGGCCGGTGGGCGTGGTGGCTCAAGCACTGGATCGACGGTCGCTACGTCCGCAAATATCAGCGGCTCTACGAACGCCTTGTTTAGGCCTTTCCAAGCGCGATGGTCGCGATCGTCCAGCAGAGGTTGATGGCGAGAGCGGCAGCGGCCGTGGTAACGGGGGTTCACCATGCCCAAGTGCGATGAGCAGGGCTGCATGGTTCTCACGTTGCGGTATGACGGCGGGTCATGAGGTCACGGGCGCATGGAGGACGCCAGCCACTCGTGCACCGCGCGTCGGACCCCACCGCCCCCCGTTTCTCCCGTCCGCCCATCGCGCTGGAGGCGCGATTCGTTGATAGAGTCGATGTCGAATGTGGTGCGAGGGAACTCTATTCTGTCGACGACGCGTCAGCGCAGCAATCAGCCGGGCCATCGCGGATGGCCGCGCGCGACCTGGATGTCCGTATTGCTGTACGACGTCATGGATTCTTCCCATGGCGTATCAGCGCAAGCCACTCTGGAAGTGCCTGGCATGCCGTGAGCCACAGGTGGCGGAGTGTCGTGCGAAGCCATCCGTTCTCGCTGTAGCGCCGCGCACTCGTGCGCAGCCCGGCGCCCGTGGCATGGAGCGCTATGCCGGCGCGCCGAGCACGCCAGACGAACAGGTGGTCCTCGCCATGTGATGCACTCTCGTCGAAACCACCGAGTGTTTCGAAGGTGGAGCGGCGGATCGCCAAGCCCTGGTCACCGAACGGCATGCCGAGCCACCGCGAGCGAATGCGTGCACCCAGCGCGTTGAGCATCATTGCGGGCGGCCCGTCGTGCATGAATGCGAGATCGAAGAAGTGGAGTGCTTCGGGGGCCACTCGCAGCGCCGTCAGCAGCGCCGCGGAGGTATCGGACGTGAAGTGGGAATCCGCGTGGAGAAACCAGAGTATGTCGCGTTGCGCCGCGCGACCGCCCTCGTTGAGCTGTCGTGCCCGGCCGCGTGGTGTCACCAGCCACGACCACGAACCCCAGGTGAGGGCAGCGGTGATCGTCTGTCGATCGTTCGCGGCGAGTGCGTGGGTCGCAACGAAAATCACTTCTGCGCCACGGAGTGTTGAAAGATCCGGCAGAAGGGATTTCCAGGCTTCTTCCCCGGGTGCGACAGGCACGACGACGCTCAGGTCGCCGAACTGAAAATTTCCGCCTCGGCTGCGCTCAGGCATCCATTGGAACTGTTCACCTCGTAGGCTGTTCAAGTAACCGGGGGCCCAGGGCTTGCCCCTGCCCACTGCTCCGTATGGCCGACGCGTGCTCGACACGCATCCACCCGCATCAGGATAGCCGATGTCTGACCATCAGCACTACTACAACGCCAGCGACCTCGCCCGCTTTCCCGAGATCGGGAACGACGCCCCCGAGCTGGCGAAGAAATTCTTCGACTGGTACGGTGCCGTATTCGCCGAGGGTGCGCTCTCCGAGCGTGAAAAGTCGCTTATCGCGCTTGGCGTGGCGCACGCGGTCCAGTGTCCGTACTGCATCGACGCCTATACGCAGGACGCCATGGCCAAGGGGTGCGACGCTGAGCAGATGACGGAGGCGGTGCACGTGGCGGCCGCGATCAAGGGCGGCGCCGCGTTGGTGCACGGACTGCAGATGCGCAACAAGATCGGCGCCTTGGGGATGTAAGCGAAGTGCCATCTCCCACCAGGCGCGTACTGCCCACCCTCCAGAAGCGCGGTGCGCCGCTTGCCGCGACGTTCGCCCAGCGGACGCGGCTCGACCACGCGCTCGCGACGTCTGGGTCCAGCTTCGAGTCCGCCCTTGCTGGCGCCGGGCTGTATCCGCTGCGCGCTGCCGGTGTTGACATCTTCCAGATCAACGTGGGTCGAAAATGCAACCAGACGTGCCGCCATTGTCACGTGGACGCAGGTCCGGACCGCACCGAGATGATGCCGGATGATGTGATGGACCGCTGCCTTCAGGTGATCGAGTCCACGGACGTGCAGACGGTGGACATCACGGGCGGTGCGCCCGAGTTGCACAAGCGGTGGCGCGAACTGGTGGAACGATCGACCGCCGCGGGGAAGCGCGTGATGGACCGGTGCAACCTGACGATCGCGCAGTTGCCCAACTACCGGTACCTCCCGGCTTTCTTCGCGGAACATCGTGTGGAAGTGGTGGCTTCGCTGCCACACTATCGCGCGAAGAGCACCGATTCACAACGCGGCGACGGCGTGTTCGAGGACTCGCTGGCTACCCTGCGTGAGCTCAACCGCCTGGGATACGGGCAGCTCGGCACCGGTCTGTCGTTGACGCTCGTCGCGAATCCTGTCGGCACATACCTGCCCGGCAACCAGGCGGCGCTGGAGGCCGATTGGCGACGCCAGCTGCGTCGGCTGTATGACGTGGAGTTCACCAACCTGTTCACCATCACCAACATGCCCATCTCGCGGTTTCTCGATCACCTCGAGGAGACGGGTCAGACCGACGAATACCTCACTCGCCTCGTGACAGCCTTCAATCCCGCCGCGGCGTCGAACGTCATGTGCCGCAACACGCTGTCCGTGGGCTGGGACGGCAGGCTGTACGATTGCGACTTCAACCAGATGCTCGAGCTGCCTGTGCACGCTGATGCCCCGCAAACGATCTTCGACTGGGATCGAGCGCGGCTCGACGAGCGGGAGATCGTATTGGGAGCGCACTGCTTCGGATGCACCGCTGGTGCTGGTTCAAGCTGCGGGGGCGCCACATCCTGAGCGGGTTGGTGTCAGCGTGACGATCCGTCGAATGCGCGCCGTCGATCTCCGTCATTCCCAGGTGGCGGACAATTCCGATGTTCACGCAGGGCCATGGGCGATAGGCTGGGCAGCGTTGCTGCCACAGCGAACCCAAGCATCACGCCGATGCGTCGTCGTGTCCGTGCAGCGTCTCAGCGCCGACGGCCGCCGCGCGAGCGGACGCTTCGGTAGGTCGTACCAGTTGATACCCGTGGTGATGGGGAAGAACCGCAGCACCGCGGGCACGTCCATCCATCCGCCGACCGGATGGCGGAACACGCCTGCGCGTCGTTCGGCGGGGGCAGCGCGGCGACGAACGTCTCCAGGTCGCGCCGGGGTCGCGCTCCAACGGCCTCTACCACCGCGAGCGCCGGGGACGCCTTCGCGCCAGTACAGGCGCCGCGGGCAGCACTTGCGGTACCGAGCGTGGCACACGCACGCGCGCCGGCGACCGGAAGAGGATATCCATGCGCCACGTACGGACACGGTCGCGGGCCGCAATCGGGGCCCCGCCTTCGCCGCGGCCAGGATGCCCGCCTCGACGTGCCCGAGGTGGTCTACGACCTCCACCACTGACCACGCCAAGGGTGTGAGACGGTACGCGAGGCGCGCCGACGGCCACCCGGCAACGCGGGCGAGGAGATCGGTCTTCTGCTGCTCAAGCAGGGCAAGTGTCGTGGCCATCATATCGCTGAAACTCGCGGTCGTTGAGGATGCGACACTAAAAGCGTGGCGCGGCGTAGAGATGCAGCACCTCCTGAAGTTCGTCAACGCCCGCGCCCACGAAGGCACCATCACATGCAGAGTTCCGCGCCAGTTATTGCTCCTGCCTTCCCGCAAGCGCCGGCAGCGCCAACCGCCGCCGATGGCGCGCCTGGCCGCGAGGCGCCGGTGACCCTCACACGAATTCCTGACGGGGGCGGGCGGCTGATCGTCGAGCGGCAGGGCAACCGGACCGTCTTCACCACCGCCGGACTGCCTCCCGATGTCATGCTGCTCACGCAGCGTGCACAGGAAACAGCGTTCGGGATCATGGGCCTGCTCGCCGTGATCGTCATCGTTGGTCCGTTCGCGCGGATGTGGGCGCGACGCATCGAAAAGCGCGCGGAGCTCGAGCGCGTCGATCACAACGCGCAACTGCTCCAGCAACAGCTTGTGCAGCTTCAGCAGAGCATGGATGCGATGTCGGTGGAGGTCGAGCGCATCAGCGAATCACAACGCTTCCAGAGTCGGCTGCTCGGCGAGAAACGCAGCTTGTGATGAACGTCGCCTTCTGCACGGTGTCGCCCGCGCCCTTTTGATGATGGCGGGCGTCGGCCGCACTCACGGGTCGCGGTACACGCGCACGTAGTCCACGAGCATCGTCTGGGGGAACGTCGTGGCGCCATTGGGATCACCGGGCCACCCCCCGCCAACCGCCACGTTGAGCAACAGGAAGAATGGATGATCGAACACCCACGCTGATCCCGCGGGCAGCGTGCGCGGACTCACGAGGTGATACAGGCGTCCATCCACGTACCAGCGGATCTGGGCCGGTTCCCACGAAACCGTGAAGACGTGGAAGTCGTCGGCGAAGACGCTGGACGTGAGCGTGTTGATTCCGCCGATGCCATTGGATCCGGAATATCCCGGACCGTGCAGGGTCCCATGCACGGTCGACGGCTCACGGCCGATGTTCTCCATGATGTCGATCTCGCCACTGCGCGGCCATCCCACCTGGTCGACATCGGCACCGAGCATCCAGAAGGCGGGCCAGATGCCCTGGCCGCGCGGGATGCGGATGCGCGCCTCGAACCGCCCGTACGTCTGGGCAAAGAGTCCCGTCGTCTTGAGCCGGGCCGACGTGTAGAGACACTGTCCGTACCAGCACTGGAATACGGGCGAGGGCGTTTCGGCGAGGGCGGTGAGCACGAGGTGGCCCAGACCGTCGAGTGCGACGTTCTCTGGACGCGTCGTGTAATACTCGCGCTCCTGGTTGCCGAATCCAGAGCCGCCGACATCGGCCGTCCATCGCGTGCGATCAAACGACCTGCCTGCCGGGCCGTCGAACTCGTCGCTCCAGACTGGCGACGCCGTAGGCGGCGACAACGTGGGCGCAGCGGCTATCGTGTCAATGGGCGCAATCGCGCCCGTGGTGGTTCCACCACCGCACGCGGTGAGGACGACGCAGGCAGTCAGTGCGCAGGCGATCGATTTCATGTGCACGCAAAGGTGGGCCGCCGGTGCTCCAAGGCACAATGGTCGCCGCGATGCATATTCCTGACGCGACTCGATTTGACCTGCCGTACACCCCGCCCACGATTGCCAACGATTACGTCACGCACCCTGCCCTGGTTCCGCGCTGGCGGAACTGCGCCCTGAATGCCCCATCTCACCGGAGGGGAATGGCTCATCGCCACGCTCGGCGCCCTGTGCGCCGGGTTGAGCAAGGGCGGTTTCAGTGGACTCGGACTCATTTCGGTCATCATCTTCGCCTCGATCTTCGGCGCTCGCGATTCCACGGGCATCGTGCTGCCGCTGTTGATCGTCGCTGACATCGGAGCCGTCAGTATCTTCCGGCAGCACGCGCGCTGGGATCACATCCGACGCACGCTGCCACTCGCCGCCGCCGGCGTGGTGATCGGCACCCTCATCATGCTGCGACTCGACAACGCGTCGTTTCGCCCGCTACTCGGCGGTGTCATCCTGGTGCTCACCGCGTTGCAGCTCGTTCGGCTCCGGTGGCCGGACCTCTATGGCGCCGTCCCGCATTCGCGGCCCGTGGCGTGGTCGCTCGGACTCGTCGCCGGCATCACGACGATGGTGGCGAATGCCGCGGGGCCGTTCGTCGCCCTGTACTACGTGGCGGTGGGGCTGCCCAAGATGGAAGTCGTGGGCACGCTGGCGTGGTTCTTCTTCATCATCAACCTGTTCAAGGTGCCGTTCAGTGCATGGATTGGCTTGATCCACGGATCCAGCCTCGCGCTCGATGCCGTGCTGGTGCCTGCCGTCATCCTGGGTTTGCTGAGCGGTCGCTGGCTGATCGGGCGCATCTCACAGCGCATGTTCGACGGCGTGCTCCTCGCCTTCGCGGCACTTGCCGCGTTGCGGCTCATGCTCTGATGCGAACACCCCGGTGTTCCCTTGCCCGACGGTTCGTTGCGTTCTCCTGGATGCTGCTCGCGGCAGCCTGTGCGAGCGTGGGTGACCCGGCAGCACGACCCGAAGCAGCCTCGCGGCTACTCGCCGATGACCGTTGGGTGGCGTGTATGTGTCATCTGCGACGTACCAGAAAAATTGCCACTCACGGTGGAAGCGCAAATGCCACGTATGTATCACTCGACCTGGTGCCGAGCTTCCCTCCGGCCGCGGCGATCACCACATACTGGCGACCACCCACCATGTACGTACTGGGCGTCGCATAGCCGGCCGCCGGGAGCGGCGCCTCCCACAGGATGGCACCGGTGCGCTTGTCGAGTGCGCGCATCTTCTCGTCCTGCGTGGCGCCAATGAAGACGATGCCGCCCGCCGTGACGATCGGACCACCGTAGCCTTCCGCACCCGTGCCGGTGATTCCCTTTGCCTTCAGTTCGGGGAGGTCGCCGAGTGGGATGGTCCAGAGATAGCGGCCGGTGTTGAGGTCGATGGCGTTGAGCGTCCCCCAGGGTGGCTTCACATTGGGGAGTCCGCTCGAGTCGCGCCACCGCTCGTACCCGAGGAAGCGGAAGGGTGACATTCCTCCGCTGGCACGCGGAACGTCGGCGGAGGAAGTCGCAGCCTCGACAGCGGCAGGCGTCTGGTTGAGCAGATACGCCGTGACGGCATCCCGCTGGGCAACGGAAAGTGATGCGAACGACGGCATGAAGCCGCGGCCGTGATCCAGGATGTCGCGCATCTGTACCGCCGTGAGCTTCGCTCCCACATTCAGGAGGCTCGGCGTGCGCACACCGTCGCCTTGACGGTTGGCGCCGTGGCAGGAGGCGCACGTCGTACGGTAGATCGTTGAGGCAGAGGTCACGGTTGGCGAGACGATCGGTGCCAGCGCCGCAATGTTCGGCACCTGGTTGCCGTTGACGTAGAGCACGCCGGTTTCGCGGTCGGCCGCCGCGCCCCCCCACTCACCACCCCCGTCGAAGCCGGGAAATACGATCGTGCCACGGATGCTTGGCGGTGTGTACTGTCCGTCGTTCCGCAGCGTGTTGAGCCGGGCGAGCGCGGTGGCGTGTGCCTCGGGCGAAAAGTCCGGAAGATCGGAAAGCGCGACTCCCTGCCGCGCGAACGGCGCGGGCAATGTGGGAAACGGCTGCGTGGGCCAGGTGTGTTCACCCGGAATGTCGGACTGCGGCACCGGACGTTCCTCGACCGGAAAGATCGGTTTGCCCGTGACGCGATCGAAGACGAACACGAAGCCGGACTTCGTGATCTGTGCAACGGCGTCGACCGGGCGACCATCGTGCATCACGGTCAGGAGGTTCGGTGCGGCGGGAAGATCGCGATCGAGTACATCGTGATGCACGACCTGATAGTGCCAGATGCGCTTGCCGGTCGCGGCGTCGAGCGCGAGCAGCGAGTTGGCGAAGAGGTTCGCGCCCACGCGATTGCCGCCGTAGAAGTCGGGCGTCGCGGAGCCGGTGGGCACGAACACGATTCCACGCGCCATGTCGATGGACATTCCCGCCCACGAGTTCGCCCCACCCACGCTGCGCCAGGCGTCGGCGGGCCAGGAGTCGTAGCCGTACTCACCCGGCTGCGGGATGGTGTGAAACATCCAGCGCAGCGCGCCGGTGTGGACGTCGAACGCACGTACGTGACCGGGCGCGGACCCGTCACCTTCGCCAACGCGCGAGCCCTGAATGAGGAGATCCCTGTAGATGACGCCGGGACTCGTTGCGACAACCGACTGGTGAAGGCTGTCGCGACCGAGGCCCTTCCCCAGGTCGATGGAGCCGCCGGTGCCAAAGGACGTGATCAACGTGCCCGTCGATGCGTCAAGCGCAAACAGGTGTGCGCCGGCTACGTAGAAGATCCGACGCTCTGCTCCACTCTCCCAGTAGACCACGCCACGATTGGCGCTGCCCTCGTTGCCACCAGGCGGGTCGAACCTCCAGACCTCCGCACCGGATTCTGCGCGCAGGGCAAAGGCGCGACCGGCGCCAGAGGTGGAGTAGAGCAGCCCGTGCGCGACGATCGGTGTCGCCTGGATCTGGAGCGGCTCCCGGCCGCCGTCGCCGGTGTGATACACCCACGCAACCGCGAGCCGGCCGACGTTCTCACGATTGATCGACGTCAGTGGCGAGTACCGCGAGTTGCCGGCATCGCCACCGGTGATAGGCCAATCGCGATCCTCCGGCGCGCCCGAGGAAAGTCCCGCTGCGCAGCCAAGCGCCAGAACGGCGAGGGCAACGACGCCAACGGAGATTCGGGATCGCAACAGGGTCATGAAACGGGTCCGGATCAAGATGCGAAGGAGGCAATAGCTTCGGCCGAGAAAGTCTATTGCGCGGGAGGCGCGAGGGTGAGTCCGGGGGTGCCCGATAGACGGCGCGCGGATGCACAGCCACGCGCCGGCCCACGCATTGACTCGCCGTGGCAAGCCCGATTACTGCGATGCCGGGCCGAGGCGGCGGCGGTGCGAGCGCCTACGGAAGGTTCGACGGAACGTTCGGAAGCAACGGAACGTTGAAGGTGCCGTTCGTGACCACCCACGCACTGGAGGTGCCTGTCGCCGTGACGCAGGTGCCCGAACCGCTGAAGCTCCCCGTGGCGTTCGTGCTCGAGATGGAGGAGAGGGTGATGGAGCCGGATGTCAGCGCGCAGAAGCTGGTGAAGGTAGAGCCGCTGGAACTGTGACCCAGCAGGAGACCGACCGCGTTGCAGGTCGTGGTGCTGGAATCGATGCAACTGGGGGAAATGTTGCCGGTCGACGCCGTCTGCCCGTTGAACGTGATGGCCACGAAGTCCGAGGTCGTGGCACTCTTCGGTACGTTGGCCGCGATGTTCGTGGTCTTGTCGGTCGCATCCTTGTAGCCTGCGGCCCACGTGGTGGTAAACGGGCTGGAGGCAAGCGCCGCGGACGTGATGGCACCCGTAGCGCCGAACGACCCACCACCGCCACCGGTAAAGTTGAACGCGACGGTGCCGGAGAGGGCCGCGTCAATCGGGCTCGTGACGCTATCGCCGCCACAGGCCGCGAGCAAGGAGAGCGTTGCAACGAGAGCACTACGTTTGTAGCTCATGAAAATCTCACGATGGGTGGGTTGTCCGGGGGATGTGATCGTGCCTTACGCCGCAACCCCCACGCCTGTTCCAGCCCGTCAATCGACGATCTGGCACATTCGTTCATGACTAACGCAATGACAACGAGTCGAGTCCATCCTGACTGCGACGGGGGGAGCGATCCCGGATGGTGACGTCTCGCCCGCATGTGACCATGTGTCATGGTGCGGCATCCAGGCTTTTGGTGACTGACGGCGCGCGAGCAACCGGGCAGTAGCCAGATGCATCGCGCCTTGTAATGTACGAAGCACGCGTCGGACCTTCCGTCGTGGACCTCACGAGTCTCTGGAGTCTTCGGTCGATGTCACCCTGTCGTTCCGTGCTGATTCCCCTGGTCGCCGCGCTGTGCGGACTCTCGAGTGCCGCGCTCGCGCAGCCGGCCGCCCCTCGCTCGCGTGCGATCTTCCCTGCCAGGACGCTCGACATCTACGTATCGGACACGGAGGGCGGCAAGGGAACGCTCTTCGTATCGCCGTCTGGAGAAACCGTGCTGGTCGACACCGGTAATCCGGGCGACCGGGATGTGGGGCGCATCCTCGACATGATCCGTGCGGCGGGGGTGACGAAGATCGACTACCTGATCAGCACGCACTATCACACGGACCACATTGGCGGACTGGCGGCGATTGCGGCGAGCATTCCAGTCGCGCACTTCCTGGATCACGGCGCCAACGTCGAGGTGCCAGAAGCGATCGTCGGGTTCCGGGCCGCATACGAACAGCTCTACGCGAAGGCGAAGCACACGGTCCTCAAGCCGGGCGACCGCGTTCCCGTGGCGGGACTCCATTGGCGGATCGTGACAGCGGCGGGGCAGGCGATCCACGTACCGCTCGCCCGCGCCGGCACGGCGAATCCGCGAAACTGTGCAGGCTTCGAGCGAAAACCCGACCCCGCCACACCCGACGACAATGCACAATCCATCGGCAGCGTGATCACCTATGGCCGCTTCCGGGCGCTCGATCTCGGGGACCTGCTGTGGAACAACGAATTCGACCTGGTCTGTCCGCGCAACCTGATCGGCACCGTCGATCTCTACCTGGTGACGCACCATGGCCTCGACCGCTCCGGATCACCAGCCCTGGTGTACTCCGTGGGCCCGCGTGTTGCCGTGATGCAGAACGGCCCTCGCAAGGGCGGCGCCCCGGCGACCTTCCAGACGCTGCGGGCATCGCCCGGACTGGAGGACATCTGGACGACCCACTGGTCGTACGCTGCGGGGCTCGAGCACAATAGCCCAGGAGTATTCATTGCCAACATGGACGACAGGGCGACGATTGCGGGCGTCCTCAATCCCGGTGCGGTTGGCGCAGACGGTGGACGCGGCAATCCCGCGCACGCGCCAGCGTACTCTTTCAAGATCTCTGCGCAGCGGAATGGCACGTTCACGGTGACGAATCTCCGGAACGGCTTCAGCAAGACGTACGTCGAGCGCTGACGGGGCCCGGGTCATGGCGTTGCGCGAGGTGATCGACGACGACGGCCGCCCATGGAACGTCTACGCCATTGTTCCGGATACCTACGACGACCGGATCGGCTTCGCGGTGGGCTATTCGCGCGGCTGGCTCTGCTATCAATGCGGCACCGAAAAATGGCGGTATCTGGGCATTCCCAATGGGTGGGAGACACTCGGTGACTTGCAGTTGCTGGACATGATGAGCGAGGCCATCCGTGTTCCGGGACGTGGCTGACGCTCTCACCAGCCTGTAACGCGGCGATACACCGCACGAACGGAACGATACGAAAAGCGCTTGTGTGACAGGGGTCACCAAGCTCGCAAAGCATTGTTTGGCAATGAGTTATATGCGCACAAGCAAGTCGTCTTCTCTGGCTTCGGTCGTGCCTTCATCTACTCCGGAAAACAACACTTCTCATTCTTTCCGGAGTCACCCGATGCGCACCAACTATTTCGTATCCGCCGGCGCCCTTGTGCTTGCCTTCGGTCTCACCGCCTGCTCGTCCGATTCAATGGGCCCCGGCCTCAGGCCCGGCGCGGTCTCACTTTCCTTTGCGACCACTGGCTCAAGGACGACGTCCGCGTCCGTCGCGTCGAATCCGGCTGGCGTGACGGCGCTCGTTGCCGCGACGGACTCTCTCGTGATCACGAAAGTGCAGGTCGTGCTTGCGCGACTCGAGCTTCAGCGGTCTGGCGCCACGTGCACGAGCACGGAAGCGGCCGGCGATGACGACAAGGCGGACAACAGCTCCTGCGCCGAGCTCGAGCTGGCGCCGTCCATCGTGAGTTTGTCGGTGAGCGGCGGCGTCACCCAGGCACTCAACAGCTCCATCCCGAGCGGCACCTACACGGCGTTCGAGGCGAAGATTCGGGCAGTGGAAGCCAAGAAGAGTGCGTCGACGGCATTCCTGGCCGCACATCCGGAGATGGTTGGCGCGAGTATTCGCGTGGAAGGGACGTTCAACGGGAAGGCCTTTGCGTACACCGGCGCACCGAAGGCCGAGCTCGAGGGCCTGTTCAATCCGCCGCTCGTTGCGGACTCCACGGGCGCGAACATCACGATCAATGTGGACCTGACGAACTGGTTCCGGACGACTTCGGGTACATTGGTTGATCCGGCGACGGCGAACGCGGGTGGCGCCAATGCCGCGCTCGTCAGCAGCAACATCGCACGCTCGTTCAAGGCCTTCCGCGACGACGACCGCGACGGCCGCGACGACCGTGGCAGCGACACCGGTCGGTGACCGCTGATCATGCCCACTCGACCGCTTGCGCTTGCGCAGGCGGTCGACGCACCTCCCTGCTGTGTCCGACCTTCGCGTTCTCGCACTCACGACTTCCTTCTCGTCCGAGTGGCCCGCGCTTGCACAGGCGAACGGCCTCTCGTTCGTGTCACACGAGGGTGCGGCGACGCTCGAGCCACGGCCCGGCGCAATCACGCTCATTGCCGCAGGTGGCGATGAGCGGCTGCTCGAACCGGCGCTTCGCCAGTTGCCAGCCGGCAATCGCCTCGTGGCCGCGGTGGGTGCGAACCCGGACCATCACCTGGTTGCCGCGCTCGTGCGTCATGGTGCCGATGACTACTTCGCACTTCCCGGCGACATGCCCGCGCTCCGCGCTTGGGTCGAGGCCGCGTCGGCGAAGCTGCAGTCCGAACGCGACGCAGCCACCTTTGCCGCGCAGGAGCGCGGGACCGTCCAGTTCGACGGCATCATGGGGTCGAGTGCGGCGCTGCGTGCAGCGCTCGACCGGGCGGTGCGCGTGATACAGCGGCCGAACGTGACCGTCCTGCTCACGGGCGAGACCGGTACGGGCAAGGAGCTGCTCGCCCGCGCGATTCACTACAACGGACCTCGCCGAGAGGGACCGTTCGTGGACGTGAACTGTGCGGCGATTCCGGAAAACCTGCTCGAGAGTGAACTGTTTGGTCACGAGAAGGGCGCGTTCACCGGCGCGATCGGCGCGAAGCCCGGACTGATGCAGCTCGCAGACGGGGGGACGCTCTTCCTCGACGAGATCGGGCACCTTCCCATGGCGCTTCAGGGCAAGATATTGCGCGCGCTGGAGGAGCGAAGCATCCGTCGCGTTGGTGGCTCGCGCAACATTCCCTTCGACGTGCGACTGATTGCCGCGACACACGTCAATCTCGCCGACGCGGTACGGCGTGGCGAGTTCCGGGAAGACCTCTACTACCGCATCAACGTCGTCCCGATCGAGCTGCCGGCCCTGCGCGATCGCGCGGACGACATCCTGCTGCTTGCCGGCCACTTTCTCGAGCGCTTCAAGCGCGAGTACGACGTGACCGCGCTCGAGTTCTCGCCGGCGGCGACGCGCACGCTGCGCGAGCGCTCCTGGCCGGGCAACGTGCGTGAACTCCGCAACACGATGGAGCGCGCGGTGCTCCTGGCCGACAGCGCGGTGCTCGACACGCACGACTTTGCCGTTGACAGCACACGTGACCGGTCCACGGAGCGGTCGAACGAGCTGCCCTTTCCGGCGACCATTGCCGAGCTGACGCGGGCCGCGGCGCACCGCATGCTCGCGCTGTGTGACGACAACAAGAGCGTCGCCGCGCGACGCCTCGGTATCTCCCGTCCCCGCCTTCATCGCCTTCTCGACGCCTCACTCCCTTCACTCGAGTCCGAGGACGGAGACGCCGACGATGCGTGACCCCAGGAAGCTCTCACCAACCGGTGGAACGATGTCGTTCAATATTCGCCGCGGCGCGCTGTCCTGCGCGGCTGCGTGCCTCCTGTTCGGTTGTAGTGGCGCCGATTCCACCGCGCCCGACCAGCGGCCCGTCGATGGCCTCCGTCTCCTCACCGTTGCGGCTGACGCGCCCGCGCTGGCGGTGACGGTCACGAGCTTTTACGCCGTGCGCGGCAGGAATGCCGGCGCCGACCTCTGGTATCGTCCGAAGGCGGGCAGCAAGGATTCCACCAAGTTCCTGGAGTTCCGCCTCGACAACGCCTCACTCGACCGCCGGCCGGACGGCACCACGTTCGCCCAGGGCGATTCGGTGCTCATCACGCTGACGGTCAGGGACGCCACACACCTGATCGTCGATTTCCAGCCATCAGGCCTCCGGTTCACCGCCAAGAATCCGGGTCGCCTGAAGATGTTCTTCGGGGAAGTTGGTGATGACCTCGATGGCAACGGCAAGGTGGACGGGAACGACGACTCCATCGAGAACATGCTCAGCATCTGGCGCCAGGAGTCCCTGACCGCGCCCTGGATCAAGGTCGCGAGCGCTCTCGTGAAGAACAACAAGGAGATCGACGCCGACCTCGCTGGCTTCACCGGCTACGCGGCCGCGTACTGACATGCGAGCCCCTGCACACCGCGCATGATGACTGGACCGTCGGCAGCGCATCTGGATGATGTCCTCGAACGTGCCCGCGCGCTGTCGCACGCGGGCGCATGGAGTGATGTCGTCGCACTGCTGGAGCCGATGGTGCCATTTCCCGTCGCGTCGGGCGACCTGCGCGTCCTGTACGCGGAGGCGCTGATGCGCGTGGGGCGCGAACGCGCGGCCTGTGAGTGGCTACGCATGATCGTTCCCTCGTTGCTTGCGCGCGGTGATCGCGCGAATCACCGGCGTGCCCTCAACCTCCTTGGCGTCGGCAGCTTCTTTCTCGGCGACCTCGACGAGGCGGGTGGCGCGTTGAATGCCGCCCTCGACCTCGCGTCGCAGGAGGACGATCTCCTCCTCATTGCCCGGACGACGAACAATCTTGGCATGATCGCCAACCTGCGCGGCGAGCACGAGGCCGCCCTCGGCCACTATCGGCTTGCGGTGCCGGCGTACCAGCGGCTCGGGCAACGACGTGGGTTGGCGGAGAGCTATCACAACATCGCGATCACGTATCGCGATCTCGGGGAACTGGAACAGGCGGACGAATACGAGCGTCGCGCCATGGACTACGCGGCGGCGGGTGTGGCGCCCAGGGTGGCCGCGATGGGATTGATCGGCCGTGCCGAGGTGGCACTCCGGCGGGGCGATCCGCAGTTCGCGCGGGGAACGGCGCAGCGTGCCGCGGAAGAGTTGAACGCGCTCGAGGATCCAATGAACGAGGCGGACGCCCACCGTCTCGTCGGGACGGCGGCCACGGCGATGGGCCGCTTCGCGGACGCAGAGGCCGCGTTCGACCGGGCGCTCTCCATCGCGCGAGCGCGAGGACACACGCTCATTGAGGCAGAGACGCTGCGCGACCGCGCGCGCGGCCTGTCCGCGCGCGGCGCGCCCGATCAGGGCCGGCCCGATGCAGTGGCGGCGATTGCGCTCTTCGAGAAGCTGGGCGCCACATCCGAAGTCGAGGCGCTGCGCCCGCTGCTGTGAGCTGTTGTCCAACGAGGTTGAGGTCCGCCCTTGGCAATCCGCTGTTTCAGGATGTCACGAGCTGTATTTATCGGCACACTCGCACACATTACGGCATGCCAACTCGCGGATTCATTGGTCGCCGCCCACCGGCG
Source organism: Gemmatimonadales bacterium (assembly GCA_038322445.1). Lineage (GTDB taxonomy): Bacteria > Gemmatimonadota > Gemmatimonadetes > Gemmatimonadales > Gemmatimonadaceae > AG11. Next base: position 16,899 of record JBBQFW010000006.1, on the reverse strand, counting down.
GACGTCGCTGACCGGCTGCCACCGGGCCAGCACCGAACGGATGACTTCCCGGTGCTTTCATTAGGCCCCACGCCGATCGTGAATCTCGACACGTGGAAGTTCGAGATCACGAACGGTCCGCGTCCGCTCGCCACATGGACGTGGGCAGAATTCGACGCACTCCCGCGAACGTCGCTGCGGAAGGACATCCACTGCGTGACGAAGTGGTCGAAGTTCGATACGGACTGGGAGGGTGTGCTGATCGACGATCTCTTCGCCATTGCGGGCATCACGGCGCCGACCGCCTTCCTGCTCGCGAAATCGTACGACGGATATGACACGAACATTCCGGTCGCGGATGTCACCGGCGGGAAGGGAATGATTGCGACGCGTTACGCGGGTGCACCGCTCGAGGCGGAGCATGGCGGACCGGCACGCCTGCTCGTTCCACATCTCTATTTCTGGAAGAGCGCCAAGTGGGTGAAGGCGCTGCGTTTCATCGCGCGTGACGAGGGCGGGTTCTGGGAGTTGCGCGGCTATCACATGTACGGCGATCCCTGGCGCGAACAGCGATACACCGGCGATCCGTGACGGCCACACCGGCGCTCGCGTGGCAGGCGGCGGTGATCGAACGGATCGAGCAGCGCACGGCACGCGTGAAGAGCTTCTTCCTCCGGGCTTCCATCGCGCGGCACGAAGCCGGGCAGCACGTCGACGTCCGCCTGACCGCACCGGATGGCTACGCTGCGCAGCGCAGCTATTCCATCGCCTCGAAGCCGGGGGACGCCGCCATCGAGCTGGCGCTCGAACGCCTGGAAGACGGTGAGGTCTCGACCTTCCTGCACGACGTCGCCATCGTGGGCGATACCATCGACGTCCGCGGGCCGATTGGCGGCCATTTCATCTGGCGCGCCGAGTTGGGTGGTCCGCTGCTGCTGTTGGCGGGTGGGTCGGGCATCGCGCCACTCATGTCGATCCTGCGTGCCCGTGCCGCATCCAGCCGCGATACCGAGGCGCTCCTCGTCTACTCGGCGCGGAGCTGGGATGACATGATCTTCCGCGACGAGCTCATGGAGATGGAACGTGCGGACCCGCGGTTCGCGTTGGTGATCACCACAACCCGTGATCTGCCGCGCCGGCCCCACGACCTCGGCGCACGACTCGACGCCGAGGCGCTCCGTTCGATTCTGCGTAGCTGGGGAAAGTCGCCGGAGCACGTGTATGTCTGCGGCGCCACGGCGTTCGTGGAGGTGGTGACGCGCGCCCTCATAACCGATGGCATGGCGGCTGAGCGTGTGCGAACGGAGCGGTACGGGGGCGCGGCGACGAGGGGCAGCGACGGATGATCAGTTCCGCAGATCTTCCGAGCGGTGGTCCGGTGCGCTGTCCGGTGCCGAAGTTCTTGCCCAGGGGATGATGTCGAGTCGTTCGAAGGGGATATCGCCTCCCGAGTCCTCACATTGCCCGAAGGTCTCCGGCGACGTGTAGAGGCGCTCGAGGGCTGCGTCGATCTCCGCCAGCTCGTTCGACACGCGGGTGGCATTCGACGCCTGGATCTCCTCGTCGATCGTATCGGTGCCCAGGTCGGCTGGATGAAAGGGGACCCTGGACGTGCTGCCGCTCTGGTCCCGGTCGGCACTGCCCGCCAGTTCGTCGGTATCGCGGTGGATCAGATCGAGGGCGAGCGCCCGCTCTTCCTTGAGCCGTTTTTCGAGATGCGAGCGCTGCTCTGTCGTGAGTGGCACGATGTGCTCCATGGTTCGGTGGTTGGAGCCACAGCGTATGGGCACATTTCCGGCCAGTCCCGGAAATTCGCTCGTTGGGCTCGCTGGCGCAGGGCTTGCTCGATGGAGACGCCAACAGCGAGCTCGCCAGCGGCTGTTGAGAGTGGGATGGAAATGCGGTGCCGTCGGCCCCCTGACGGTGGCTCAAGTTTCTGCTACACTATGCCGAGGCGGTAACACACTTTGACCAGGTCGGACCTGGGGGTTCGTTGCGCCATACCAACCACCGTGAGGAATCGTGATGCGCAGTGTCCGTCGTGGAGAAGCCGCCTACCTTGAATTGATGCGCGAGGCAAAGGCGCAGTTCGACGCAGAAATCGCGAAGAACAAGGAAAAGGGCAAGGCCGGCCGGCCACGAAAGGAGGTCGCACCCGTGGTGGTCGAGGACGACGATATCGAGATCGACTTCAGTGATGTCGTGTCGCCGGATGAGGCGGCGATCGTGGCGGAGCCTGTCGTGGCGAAGGCGCCGGAGAAGAAGGAGGCGAAGAAGGCGGCTCCTCCGGCCAAGGCCAAGAGTGCTCCGCCCGCGAAGAAGGCACCGGCCAAGAAGGCCACCCCTGCCAAGGCGGTGAAGAAGGCGCCGGCGCCCGCGAAGAAGGTGGCGAAGAAGGCCGCGCCCGCCAAGAAGTCCGGGACGAAGAAGAAGTAAGGCCGGACATCCCGATGTCGTCGAACGAGGAGGGTCACGCGAATGCGGAGTCGACTGGAGCGTTCCGTGTGCTCGTGGTGGATGACGAACACGAGGTATGTGAGGCGGTCGTGGCGTTGCTGAAGTCCCGAGGCCACGATGCCGTGGGTGCCGACTCCGGCGCCGCCGCGCTGGACCGGCTGCAGCGCGAGTACTTCGACGTCCTCCTCTGCGACGTGCGCATGCCTGGCATGTCTGGACTCGACCTGGTCACGAAAGCCCTCGACGTCGTCCCGGGGATGCCCGTGATCATCCTCTCCGGCGCGAGCGACGTGTCCACTGCGCGCGATGCGCTCCACCGGGGGGCCATGGATTACCTGGTGAAACCGGTCGAGCTGGACGAGCTCGATCGGGTGGTGCAGGCCGCTGCGCGCCGCCGCCGAACGCTGGCTACACCGCCGGTGGTCAGCACGGAGAACGTGGAGCTCCGGGGTGGTCCGCTCGACCAGCGCCGCGTTCGGATCGACGACAGTCGCTTCCGGCTGTGGGTGATCCAGGGGCCAGGTGGGCAGCAGGTTCTGCCCGCGATCGAACAGCCCACCGCACTCGGCGCAGGACGCACGATTCTCGGCGCGTATGGGTATTCGTCTGCCGACAACGTGATGCACTGGGTGCCGGCTGACACCTAGCGTGCGACGGTTGCGGCACGCGGATCCGCGCCGATATTCGAGGCTCGGCTCGGACGTATCGCGAGTCACGCACGCCTACATGAATCCATGAGGATGGTCATGACCTACCACGCTCGCATCCGGGCGACAGCCGTTGTTGCCGTGGCCGCGCTGATCGGGGGCTGCTCGAGCACACCGTCGTCGGAAACGCAGGCCATGCCGATGTCCACCGCCGGTGCGGTGAACTCACTCACTCCTGCGGAGCAGGGCGCGGGGTGGCGACTCCTGTTCGATGGGTCCAACCTGAGTGCGTGGCGCGGCTACAAGGCGGCGGATGTTCCGGAGGGATGGCACGTCGCGAATGGCACGCTCACGAAGGAGCGCCCGGTGGAAGACATCGTCTCGAAGGAGGAGTTCGGCGACTTCGAGCTTCTGGTCGACTGGAAGATCGGCGAGGCCGGGAACAGCGGGATCTTCTACCGCGGGTCGGAAGAGTTCGAGAAGATCTACTGGACCGCCCCCGAGTATCAGCTGCTCGACGACATCAAGGCGGCAGACAACAAGACGCGCCTGACCTGCGCCGGCGCCGCGTATGGGCTCTATCCGTCACCCATCGGCCACCTGAATCCAGTGGGGCAGTGGAATACGACGCGCATTGTTGCCAAGGGCGCGCACATCGAGCACTGGCTGAACGGCTACAAGCTGCTCGAGTACGAGATGTGGAGCCCGGACTGGGAAGCCAAGGTAAAGGCGAGCAAGTTCGCGGCGTGGCCGAAGTACGGTCGCCTGCGCTCGGGGCACCTGGCCATTCAGGGGGACCACACTGGGTCGTTGTCCTTCCGGAATATCAAGATCCGGGCGCTGTAACCCGAGTCAGGTAAAAAGCGGAACAGCGATTTACCACAGAGGCCGCGGAGGGCGCAGAGGACTACTCCAACGAATTGCGGTCGCAGCGCGCAGACATCAGTGCAATGCTGCGACCGCTTGTTTGGTGATGGTCGATGTGGAGACGGGCAGGTGAGCGCTCGCGGCAGTCCTCTGCATCCTCTGCGGTAAATATCGTTTTCATGCTTTTCGATTGCTTCACACACGTCAATCATCCGCCATGGCGCGCTGTGTCTCCGGCATGGTGCTGTAAACGACCAGCGACATCGCCACGCATACCGTGACATACCAGAAGTACCACGCTTCATGTCCGGCGTTCTTGGCCCAGAGCGCGATGTATTCCGCGGTTCCGCCGAAGAGGGCCACCGTCACCGCATACGGCAGTGCGACGCCGAGCGCACGGATCTGCGTGGGGAACAACTCGGCCTTCACGACCGCGTTGATCGCGGTGTAACCACTCACGGCGATCAACGCCGCGACCAGAAGCAGGAAGGCATTCGTCTCGTCACGCGTTGCGGCGAGCGCCGTCATCAACGGCACCGTGCCCAGCGTGCCCACGATGCCGAAGGTGATCAGCACGGGCTTGCGGCCAACCTTGTCGGAAATGAAGCCGACGAGCGGCTGGATCAGCATGAAGACAAGGAGCGTCAGCGCCGAGATGCGTGATGCGTCCGTCTTGCTCCATCCGCCGGTGTTGACGAGAAACTTCTGCGCATAGGTGGTGAAGGTGTAGAACGCCACCGTTCCACCCGCCGTGAGACCGACGACCGTCGCGATCTGACGCGGATATTGCAGCAACTCGCGAATGCGCGCGCGGGCCGCAGTCGTCTCGCTGCCAGCGACGGAGGCACGAAACGCGGGCGTCTCCTCGATTCCGCGCCGGATCCAGAGTGCCGCAACGGCGAGCACGGCCCCGATGGCGAACGGGATGCGCCATCCCCACGCCTCGAGTGTGGCAGTGCCAAGCTGTCGCTGGAGCACCAGCAGCACCACGAGCGCGATGAGCTGGCCACTCACGAGCGTCACGTACTGGAAGCTGGACCAGAAGCCGCGAAGGCGTTGACCGGCCATCTCGCTGAGGTAGGTCGCGCTCGCACCGTATTCCCCGCCCACGCTGACGCCCTGGAGCAGCCGCGCCACAACGAGCAACGCGGGTGCGAACACGCCGATGCTCGCATAGCCTGGCGTCACCGCGATCATGAGCGAGCCGAAACACATGAGCAGCACGGACACACTGAGCGCGGCGCGGCGTCCATGCCGATCCGCGTAGCGTCCCATCACCCAGCCACCGACGGGACGCATGAGAAAACCCACGGCGAACACGGCCGCTGCGTTGAGCAACTGTGCCGTCTGGCTCGCCGGGGGGAAGAAGACCTTGGCGAAGTAGAGCGAGAAGGCCGAGTAGACGTACCAGTCGTACCACTCGACGAGGTTGCCGACCGAGCCACCGAGGATCGACGTGAGCCGACGGTTCATGCCGGGCGCGCTCGGCGCAGGGACTGCTTCACGAAGTCCTCGATGAGTGACGCGAACGTGCTCGGCGCATCGTAGGGAAGGGCATGGGCGGCGGTGGGGACGACGGACAATGTCGCCCCGGCCGATCCACTCGACGAGATGCCGACGAGTCGAGTGGCGTCGGCCGCCCAGGCTACCGTGACGACCGGGTCGCGTGCGCCACACACGATGAGAGTTGGCGCCCCGATGTGGGGGAGCTTTTCCTCGATGTGGTCCGCGAGCGCCCAGCGCAGCGTCTGGAAGAAGCGCAACGGGCCCGCGCGGAAGTAGTCACGCGCTACCAGCCATGCGAGCCCCCACGGCTCGTGCGGTATGTCAGCCAGGAAGCGGACGAACAAGCCCAGCACGGAGCGATGTGCCGGGTCCATCGTTGGCGCATTGAGGACCAGTCCGAGGACACGCATGGGATCGCGATACGCGAGCTCGACGATCACCTGACACCCAAAAGAATTGCCGATGAAGATCGCCGGCCCAATGCCGCGGACGTCGAGCCAGTCGCAGAGGGCGGAGGCCAGTTGTGCGGTGTCGAGTGCGCGGCGCGGTGAGCCGCTGCGGCCGAACCCGGGCAGGTCAACACCGATGAGCGGATGCTCGCCCGCGAGTGCGATCATCGTCGGCTCGAGATAGCGCACTGAGGCGCCAAGTCCGTGGACGAACACGAGTCGCGTGCGTCCGTCGGCAAACGCACGTGTCGACACGAGTGCGTGAACGCGCACGCCGTTCACGTCATCGTACACGGATACGAGTGGCTCCCCGGCTCCGATCGTGGCAGTCATCCAGCACTATACCTCGAATCGAGTCGCGCTGCACCCGGCATGCACCTATCGAGTGATGGAGGTCGCCGGTATTCTGGTCGTGTGACAAAACCCGACAACGACAAGGCCACGCTCACCCGCCGCGACCTGCTGCACTCCGCGGGTATCGCAACGGGCATCGCGCTCGCGGCGCCGATCACCAAGCTCCTCGCTCAGGCGGCCCCGCCCGCGGCGCCGCCGATTCCGCTCGACGCCACCAAGGTTCCCGGACTTCCCTCCGGACCACTCGGCGAACGGTCACCGTTCGAGAAACCTGCGCTCGCCCCGTTGAATGTCTCCACGGGCGCAACGAACACGCCGCACCAACGGCTCCGTGGCACCATCACACCGGCGGACCTGCATTTCCAGCGGCATCACAATGGCATCGCGCTCATCGATCCAGCGAAGTACAGCCTGACGGTTCACGGCCTCGTCGATCGGCCGCTCGTCTTCACACTCGACGACCTCAAGCGCTTTCCGTCAGAGACGCACACGTACTTCATCGAGTGCTCCGGCAATGGGCGAGGCGCGTATCGCGCGCCCAAGCCGGAGATGACGCCGCAGGATGTCGACGGACTCACGAGCAACTCGGAGTGGACGGGCGTGCGCGTGTCGACACTGCTGCGCGAGACCGGCGTGCGGAGCAATGCCGGCTGGGTGCTCGCCGAGGGCGGAGACGCGGCGGTGCTGTCACGCAGCGTTCCGCTCCAGAAGATGCTGGGCGACGCAATGATCGCGTATGCGCAAAACGGCGAAGCCGTGCGCTCGGCGAATGGCTACCCCGCGCGACTTCTGCTGCCGGGCTACGAAGGCAACATGAACATCAAGTGGCTGCGCCGCCTGAAGCTGATCGACCAGCCGAACATGTCGCGTGATGAGACGGTGAAGTACACCGATCCGCTCCCGGATGGGACCGCGCGCCAGTTCAGCTTCGTGCTGGATGCGAAGTCGCTCATCACCTCGCCCGCCGCGCCCGAGAGGCTGAGTGCTCCTGGATGGCGACCCGTCACGGGGATTGCGTGGACGGGTCGTGGCAGGATTGCGGGAGTGGATGTCAGCGTCGATGGCGGCGTCACGTGGACCGCGGCAGAACTGTTCGGCGCCGTGCTGCCGTTTGCGCACACGCGGTTTCAGCACATGTGGGAATGGAATGGCAAACCCGCGACCCTGATGAGCCGAGCACGCGATGAGACGGGAGCGGTGCAGCCGACGCTCGCGGAATACCGGCGGGTTCGCGGCCCGGGCACGGACTATCACTTCAATGCGATCCGCTCGTGGCGTGTGGACACGAATGGGATGGTGTCGTTCAATGGCTGACCCGCGTACACGGAGCGTCGCGATCTCGAGATCCGCGCTCGGCGCCGCAATTAGTGTCATAGTGATTATTAATATGACCGGATGCGCACAGGCGGACGGTGCGCAGACGGCGCAGCGGGTGCCGGTGTACGGCCTTGGGCATGCGCCGACCGCGGTGGAGATCTCCGCCCTGAACATCGACGCGAATCCGGCGGGTGTAGGATTGCCGGCGGGACAGGGGACCACCGCCACGGGCGAGACGACGTACGCCCTGAAGTGCGCGGCGTGCCATGGCCCCAGCGGGGAAGGCATTGGACCGAATCCGAAGCTGATCGGGACCGATCCTCCCGCGGGTTTCGTCTTTGCGAGTGATGCAAAGGCGCCGAAGACCATCGGGAACTACTGGCCCTATGCGACGACGCTGTACGACTACCTGCATCGCGCCATGCCGCTCACGGCACCGGGTTCCCTGTCGCCGGACGAGATCTATGGCCTCGTCGCATTCCTGCTGAGCCGGAACGGCATCGTACCGGCAACGATGGTCGTCGATGCGAAGTCACTGCCCGGCATTGTGATGCCGGCGCGGCGGTACTTCGTCCGCGACAATCGAACTGGGGGCCGGACGTTCCGATAGCACCTCGACGATGAGCGCCATCCCCTCAAAGCGGTGCCAGCTGAGCGCGGCCAAACGATCCAGTGGCGCTGCGTCGCGCTGGTGCTGCACGCCCTCTTCATTGGCAACAGCCTCACCTACACGAATGACCTTCCTGGCACGGTTGCCGCGCTGGCCCTCTCCGTCGCGCGCCATCGTCGCGGGCGAGACGCTGTCACTTCTGTCACCACGGTTCGCCTGCTTCAGCGGTCGCGCATGAAACGGTCGTGAAGTACCGCGGGCGCTGATCGACGCGTCTACGTCAGCAGCTTCAGCGCCGATCGTCCTTCCTGTTCTATTTGCTCGATGGTGCATTGCCGCGGTTCCTTGTCCGGCCGCCAGCGCAGAAATGAAGTTCCGTGACGGAAGCGCCCGCCGGAGAAGTGATCGTATTTCACTTCTACCACCAGCATATGGGCAAGCGGTTCCCACTCCGCCGAACGCTCGGTGCTCCACCGGCTCGGGCCGCCAGGCGCCCGGCCTGTGAACCCGGGCTCCTCGATGATCTTCTCGAGCTTCGCCGTCACCGCCGGCCTTTCCGGATTCGGCACGTTGGACGTGAAGCCGACGTGATGCAGCAGCCCGTCGTCGTAAAGACCGAGCAACAGCGAGCCCACGACCTTCCCCTTTGACGCATATCGAAATCCACCGACGACACAATCCGCCGTACGCATCGACTTCATCTTCTTCATGCCGTGCCGCGTGCCGGTCTGGTACGGGAGGTCGCGCTGCTTTGCGATGACGCCGTCCAGCCCGCCCCCCACCGAACGGAACCATTCCGTCACGGTCTGCATGTCGGAAGTGGCGGGCGACAGGTGTACCGCGACCTCCGCCGGCACATACGCCTCCACGAAAGCCTCCAATGCCTCCCGCCGCGCGGCGAACGGAAGCTCCACCAGTGTGTCGCCCTTTGCATCCACCAGCAAATCAAAAACGATCAGCGTTGCCGGATGCTCGGCCGCCAGCTTCTTCACGCGACTCGCGGCCGGATGGATGCGCATCAACAGTTCGTCGAACGACAGAGAGCCTTCGTGCGGAATGACGATCTCTCCGTCGATCACGAAGCGGGTTGCCGAGATGGCGCGGATGGTCTCGACCAGCTCGGGGAAGTAGCGGGAGAGCAGCTTCCCCGCCTTCGACATCAGCTCGATGGCATCGCCGTCGCGATGCACCAGGCATCGAAAGCCATCCCACTTCGGTTCATACTGCCATTCATCGCCGGTCGGAAGCGCATCGACCAGTAGTGCCTCCATCGGCGCATAGCTCTTCGGGATGGGGAGGGTCACATCACGCTCTCCAGCTTGAAGCGACCTCGCGCCGCGAGCAATGGCTTCCAGAGGTCGCCGAGCTTCTTCACGCGCTCCGGCACGTTGGCGATGGTGAAGTCGGACATCGCTACACCCTGCTCGACCTCGTCCCACGTGAGCGGTGTCGAAACGGTCGCTCCGGGCTTTGGCCTGATCGAATAGATCGACGCCAACGTCCGGCCCCAGGCGTTCTGGTTGTAGTCCACGAGCACGCGCCCCGCTGGCCGCTTCGCGATGCGATACTCCGCGGTGAGGAGCTCGGGGTTTCGCGCGGCCAACGTTTGCGCGAGTGCCTTCGCGAACGTCCACACCTTCTTCTGCAGCATGCCACGCACAATCGGCACGTAGATGTGCACTCCCGAAGAGCCCGTCGTCTTCACGAGGGGCACCATGCCGAGTGACGTCAACGCCTCGCGCACGACGAGCGCTCCCTCGAGTACCGTCGCGAAGGTCGCACCGGGCACGGGATCAAGGTCGAAGTGCACATAGTCGGGCCGGTGGACGTCATCGCACTGCGCGTACCACTGATTGAGGTCGATGCAGCCGAGGTTCACGACCCAGAGCAGGGATGCAATGTCGTTGATGACGGGAAAGTCGATGACGTTGCCCGACTTGTGCTCGATGGGACATGTCTCGAGCCACTCGGGATGCGGCTCGGGTACGCGCTTCATGAAGAAGCACTTCCCGCCCGCCCCATTGGGGTAGCGCTTCATCACCATCGCCCGCTCGGCGAGATGTGGCAGGAGATGCGGAGCCACGTCGGCGTAGTACTGGAGCAGGTCGCGCTTCGTGATCTGTTCGTCCTCCCAGAACACCTTCGAGAGGTTGGTGAGCTTTACGCGGCGCGCACCGAAGGTGAGCTGCGCTTCAGTCTCGTCGGGGATCGTGAGCGACCGTGCGGGCATACCGGTGGTGGGGGCAAAAGACGTGCAAAGCGCTCAGGTCGTCTTGGGGGTGACCCAGCGCGGAAGCGGCGGCGGCTCCATGGCCTCCATGCGCGCGATCAAGACGGCCGGCTCCGTGTCGACGACCAGCAGCGCGCGATATTCCGGGCGAAGGAATTGCTCCGACACCGCGTGATCGAGGAACGTGAGCAACGGAGTGAAGTAGCCGTTCACGTTCAACATGCCGTACGGCTTGCGATGGAGGCCGAGCTGTCCCCAGGTCCAGATCTCGAACAGCTCTTCCAGGGTGCCGAGCCCTCCTGGCATGGCCAGGAAGCCATCGGACAGTTCGGCGAGCATCGCCTTGCGCTCGTGCATCGAGCCGACGACGCGCAACTCGGTGAGGCCGGTATGTGCCACCTCGTGATCGACGAGATGTCTCGGCATGATGCCGATGACTTCCCCGCCGGCTGCGAGCGCGCCGTCGGCGAGTGCACCCATGAGGCCCGTGCGCCCGCCACCATACACGAGACGCCGACCACACTCGGCCAGGTAGATCCCCATCCTTCGCGCTTCCGCCGCATACAGCGGGTCGCGACCTGCGCCGGCCGCACAGAACACGCAAATGGTGTGGAGAGTCATGCGTCGCTCCGCTCGAGCAGCAGGAAACCCGACATCCGCTGCATCGCGCGACGGCGTGCGGCCGACATGAAGCGCGTCATGAACCGCCCGAACCACATGCCACGCATCTCGCGGTCGAGCCGCTGCGCCTCGACCATGGCGGACTTGTATGCGGTCTCGCGCCAGCCGACCGACGCGAACCAGGCGGTGCTGTCTTCAGGCCCGAACTTGAAGGGCGCATTTCCCTTCTCCACGCTCTTGCCCCAGCTCTTCCGCATCCATTCGAGGAGCATCGGACTCGCGATGTCGGTGATCCAGTAGCGTGCGGGCGAGATGTCATGCAGCGCGCGCGCGAGGGACGTTACCTCGGCTTCGGACAGATAGATGAGCAGGCCCTCGGTGATGACGAGCAGTGACCGCGCGCTCCGGCCGACCTGTGCGAATACCGCATCGCGAACGGGTCCGTTCGTCAGGTCCGCGGCGATGGCCTCGTAGTCGCACACCGGCTTCTCGTCGCGCATGTACGATTGCTTGTACTCGGTGATCCCGGGGAGGTCGACGTCGATCCACTTGAGCGCGGCTGGCAGTGCAAGGCGCCATGCACGGGTGTCGAGACCGGCGGCGAGGTTCAACACCGTGTCGACACCAGCGTTGTTGATACGATCCATGATCATCTCGTCCATCACGGCGGTCCGGACGATCATCGCCCACGCCATCATGCGTCCCTGCTTCATCTCCCCGACGATCTTCAGCCCCTTTGAACCCGCGAGCCCTTCCGCGAACGGGTCCCTGAAGATCGCGTCTGGCCGAGCGGTTTCCATCGCGCGGTAGACGGCGACCCACAGCGCCGTATCGGAAACATTCTCGATGCTCGTCATCGTTCCGCGTCCATGGAGAAGGTTCTATGTGTACTTCGTGCTACGGATTTGCCCTGGCAAGCAGCTCGTGGTGCGTGATGGACCGCGTGGCTGATCAGGGCGCCATGCTGGGTTTCGGACGTGGAACGCTTACGACGAGGGATTCCGAGGGTGCGCTGACGCCGTTCTGACCGACAGCGATGATGGCATACGTCGCGGATTCACCACGCTCCGGAGCAGGATCCGAGAATGATGGCGCCGTGAGTCCGGTGGCGACCGTGCGTCCAACCGGCTCCAGCGCGGTCGTCAGGATCACCCGATAGTGGGTGGCTCCCGGCACGGCATTCCAGGAAAGCATTGTCATGCCGTTCAAGATTTTCGCCTTCGCGTTGGCAGGGGCAGGCAGTGCCACGGCACCCTTCGCCGGCAGCAATCCGTACACGCAGAACTGGCCGGTGCCGATGTTCTCCGTGCCGAAGCTGGCAAGGTAGACCTTCCCGTTCGCGATGGTGGGTGGCGCCATCTTGGAGTATTCGCCGCAGTCGTCGCGCGTCGGCATCTCGAGCGAATTCCAGAGCTCACGGCGGATGTCGTCGGCGTCGTAGGCGTGCAGGATGCCGGGCCGGGACTCGTGCCATGAATCTCCCGTCGCGTGAATGGCGGCCCAGAGAATTCCGTTGCGGTTTCCGTCAGCAGACAACGACAGCATCGCGCCGGGATGCCCAGCGTTGGCGAGATCCCGCGTCATCACCGGCGTCTCGACGAGTTTCTCCCCATCGATCCTGTAGACGCGCGCCTTGTCCCGCTGTCCCCAGACATAGAGCAGCGGCCCATGAGAGGCGCTCGTCCAGTACACGAGGCTGTGCATGTGCGAGGCGGTCGCCTTGAAGTGCTGCAGCGCGTGCTCATCGCCGAGGTGACCGAAGTTGCGTGTGTCGAGCGCGTAGAGGATTCCTTCCTTGCCGCCTCCCAGGACGACGTGGGTGCCGGGGATGAGCGACGGGCCGGAGGAATTGAGGTCCGCGTCCTTCGCGTCGAGCTCGACGTGGTTCGTGGGTGTGAACCAGTCGATGAGACCCAGTCTGGGGTTGAGCTTCAGGAACGTCTCGCTGAAGTCGCGCACGCCGTCCCAGCTGCCATTGCCGGTGACGACGTAGACGTTGCCTTCATCGTCGGCCGCCGGCCCCTGCCCGGATTGCCAGATGCTCGCCCTGCTGCCGCCGGGCGATGTGTTGAAGACGCTTACCTGGGCGAGCGTGCGCGCGTCGTACGCCAGGATGAAGCCGTGATACGGATCCCGATCGCAATGCGAGGCATACGCGATGTAGACCATGTCGTTCGCAAGCAGCAGCGCGGGTCGCTGATTCTGGAGCAACGCGTCGAACTGCGGCGCGCGGATCACGACGGGACTGTCGGGGAGATCGGCACCCGTCGCGAGGTCGAGCGCATGCAACCGCTGGATGAACCCGGTCCCCGCGCGCGTGAGTGCCACCACGTAGAGCGCGCCGCGTACCTTGTCGATTACCGGTGTCCCGATGATCCCCATCTGCCCGTTGATGTCGAGGCACCCGAAAATCGTGCTGTGCAGGTTAGCGGGTGTGCCGAAGTTCACGTGCCAGAGCGGCTGGGCGGCCTCTGCATCATTGGCGTCGAACGCGTAGACGCTGTTGTTGACCGTCGTGACATAGACGATGTCGTGCGTGCCACCGCCCACGGTCACGTGGGTCGCCACCAGCGGCTGGGTATACAGCTGGTCGTCGAGCACGCGCTTGAAGAGCATGCCGAACTGCGCGCGGTTCACGTTCGCCGGCGTGAGCACGCGTTCGCCCAGGTTCGCGCCAGTTCGATAGTTGTCGTTGTGGTTGGTGAGCACGTCGACCTGCGCGCGGGCAGCCGAGGCGACGAATGCCATCGGTGCTGCGATCGCAATCACGCACGCCAGTGTGGATCTCCAGGAGTGACCAATCATTCCAGTGAACTCAGGATATGTGGGAAGCAACGGGAAGGGCATACTCAATGCTGCTCGTGGCAACGCGAGTCAGCGAGGCCCACCCGCTCTACCATCGGCCAATAGCGTGGATCGTTCCGGATCGGATCAAGACGCGGATGCACGCGCAACAGGATCAGGCCCGACGCCTTTTCCTCGATCGCGGTCTCGAGCCACGCAACTGCGTCATCGATGTCACCGAGTGACGCATGCAGCGCCGCGATGCCCCACGCGGAAGTGAACGTCGTGCGGAACGGTCCAACGAACATGCCCTGAAGAATTAGCGGCGGAGCCAGCTTGAGCGCGAGTGGAGGCACTACTTGCCGAACCGGGCACCGGCCTGGCTCCACTCGCACTCCGCAGCAACTCGTGCTGCGTGGGGACGCGGCGTGGCCTGTTGCGACGTCAGTGAGGGAAGGCACCATCCGCTCGAGGCCGGTTGCCCGCATCGGCGCGGAACCAATCGTGCCCACACGAGCACCCGCGGGATGGCGCAACGCTGCACCGGTCCTCGCACTGTCGAGGCGCGTAGACCTTTTCACGCCAACCATTCCTGCTCGCGCCCAATCAACCTGAGGAGCTCATCCATGCAGAAGTACACGAAATTCGGCGTCATGATTGTCACATCCACGCTGGTCATGTTCGGCCTCATGTACCTGAATACCTACGCCCTCGATCACGTTTTCTTCAGCCAGACGCGCGCGTGGATGGCCGTGGTGATGGGCGCGAGCATGGCGCTGGTCATGCTGGGTTTCATGCGCGCCATGTACCCCGACCGCCGCATGAACACCGCGATCGTGATCGGAAGCGTGGGGGCGTTCGCCCTTGCGCTCTGGCTCGTCCGGAGTCAGGCGACGGTCGGAGACGTGTCCTACATGAAGGCCATGATCCCGCATCACTCCATCGCGATCCTGACCAGCCGTCGAGCGAACATCACGGACCCCCGCGTGCGCAAGCTGGCAGATGGGATCATCGAGGCGCAGGTGCGCGAAATAGGAGAGATGAAGGCGCTGATCGCGGATCTCGAGCGCAAGCAGTGATGTGCTGCCGCTGTCCGCAGTGTGCGGCACCGTGACCGGAAGCTGGTGCCCTCACCGACCACGCTCGACACGGATCCGCTCGCCTCTACTCAGCCGTGCAACGAAGGTACAAGTCAGCATGAGCAACGATACGAAAGGCGACGCAGTTCCTGCGGCAGCTACGGAAAAACTCGTCACCCTGTGCGCGTGGTCGAACACCGTAATGCACGAAGGTGAGTGGATGACGTTCGCGATGTATCTGGAGCGCAGGTTCGGATTGCTCACGACCCATGGCATTTCTCCGAAAGTGATTGAGAAGCTCCCTTGGGAAGACCAGGCGCCCGCGGGTGGCGCCCTGGAGGATCCGAGACGGCTGGCCGCGGTACGCGCCACTGGGCTACTCGACGCGCCGCTGGCGGCGGGTTTCGACCGCATCACGAGATTGGGTGCAGCTGCGCTGAGCGTGCCAGCAACGTTCATCTCGCTGGTCGAGGATCACAGGGACTTCTACTTGAGCCACTGCGGCTTTGGAGAGCCACTGGCTTCCGAACGGCAGGTCACGGGACAGACCTTCTGCCAGTTCACCATTCAGGGTGAGCGCCCCGTGATCATTCCGGACACGCGCGCCGATCCCCTGTACTCGAAGGTCCCAACCGTGGAATCCCTTGGACACCGTCAAGGGACCAGCCGAGAGCGACGTCTGGGCACGAATGGACACGGCCGTAGCCGGGAACAACGCGAGTGTCATCGCGGCGGTAAAGAGTCGTGCGCGCATGGGACGGATTCGATTACAGGGAAAGGGCACGAACGTCTGCGATCTGCGCCAGCAAGTCCTTCGCACCGTCAACAACGGTATCAGTACCGTCCCACCGGATCGCCAAGCACGTCCATCTTCGGCGTCACCCCAAGCCCCGGCGTCTCCGGTGCCGCCATGCGGCCGTTCACCCGCTGCGGCGCGCCATCGGCGATGGACACGGTGACGTAGCTGTTGAAGTCCGTTGCCGTGAACTGGAATTCCGGCGGCGTGCTGTGCGCCAGGTGCGCGATGGCCGCCGTGATGATGTCGCCGCCCCAGCTGTCCTCCAGCGTCATCGCAATGCCGAGCGTAACGCAGAGATCGCGCGCCTGCTTGATCCTGGTGAGCCCGCCGAACTTGCTGATCTTCAGGTTCACCACGTCCATCGCGCCGTCGGCGGCACCGCGCATGATCATTTCGATGGAGTCGATCACTTCGTCCAGCACGAAAGGCAGCGCGGTGCGCCGGCGGATCGCGAGGCATTGGTCATACGTCGCGCACGGCTGCTCGATGTAGACGTCGACGTCGCGCACCGCGTTCACCACACGCGCCGCCTCGTGCATCAGCCACCCGGTGTTCGCGTCGGCAATGAGCTTGTCGCCCGGCTGGAGGATTTCGCGGACGGCGCGGATCCGCTCGATGTCCTGATCGGGATTGCCTCCCACCTTCAGTTGAAAGCGCCGGTACCCCTCCGCGCGATAACTCGCGACGTTCTCGGCCATCTCCGCCGCCGGCCGCTGCGAGATGGCGCGATACAACGTCACGTCGTCCCCGTAGCGGCCGCCGAGCAGGTGACACACCGGCATGCCGGCTGCTTTTCCCGTGATGTCCCAGCACGCCATGTCGATAGCCGTCTTCACATACGGATGTCCCTTGAGCAGGTAGTCCATCGTGCGATTCAGCGCGAGCAACTGCGTTGGATCGTGACCGATGAGCGCCGGTGCAAGCTCGGCGATGCCGGCGCGGGCGCCATTGGCGTACGCCGGCAGGTACACGGGGCCGAGTGGACAGACCTCACCCCAGCCGGTGATGCCGGCATCGGTGTGGACGCCCACGACCGTGCTGTCGAAGGTCGCGACACTCTTTCCCTCCGACCACTTGTAGTCCCCTTCCTTGAGCGGAAGGTCCACCTGATAGACGTCGATGCGCGTGATCTTCATGTGTCCATTCCGGGTGGTCGTGTAGTGGCCGGACTCGCGAGTTGCATCACTTCGGCTGGAACGT
>JBBQFW010000005.1:0-34553 GCA_038322445.1 Gemmatimonadales bacterium | reverse complement strand
TTTCGTCGTGATCGAGAGGCGACTCGGGATGCAGGTGATGCCGAGCTTGTCGCTGGTCTTCTTGACGAGGAGCTCGTAGCAGCGCGGGCGCGGTGCCGGCTGGAAGTTTCCGTCGGGGTGATTGCGAAGGCCTTCGTTGCTCCCGAAGACGCCGATCAGATCATCGATCTTGTCGTACCACGGCTTCACGTCGTCATAGGAGATCGGCCAGTCCTCGCCGAGTCCGTCCTTGGACTTGCCCTTGAAGTCGTCGGGTCCGAAACGGAGGGAGATGCGTCCCCAGTGGTTGGTGCGTCCGCCGAGCATGCGACCGCGCCACCAGTCGAACTGTGTGCCGGGCGCCTTGGTGAAGGGCTCGCCCTCGATGTCCCATCCGCCGTCGCAGGCGTCGAATTCGCCGAAGGGGCGACTCCGCTTGGATGCGCCACGGCGTGGGGAAGCCCAGGCAGGCGTGAGCATCGCGGAGTCCTTCGAGGCGAACCATTCGCCACCGGCTTCGAGCATGACGACCTTGGCGCCGGCCTGAGTGAGTGCGTAGGCGGCCATGCCACCGCCGGCCCCTGAGCCGACGATGCAGACGTCATAGGTGGTTTCGGCCTTCTTCATTTATTGAATCCTCGGCGGACAAAACGGGACGGGTAGGGACAGGCCGAGAATTTGGTGTGCGGGGGCGGTGGGGGATAGGGTAGAAGGTGCTTCATCCCTATTGGGTGCCAATAGATTGGTAAGTTGCCCTTAATTCTTTCAAACCAAAGCCGTGCGCGAGATGTGGCGGAGTGCGATAGATTGATAATATCAGTATAGATTATTCAAACTCTCCAACCATCCACGTGAACCCCCATCAGAACCCATTCTCACCAGGGGCAGGCGCACTTCCGCCTGAGCTTGCTGGCAGAGAAGAAATACTGAGCGCTGCAAGCGTCGCGTTGCATCGCATTCGCGCGGGCAGGTCCGAGAAGGGTCAGATGCTGTTGGGCCTTCGCGGTGTCGGCAAGACGGTGCTACTGAACAGGATCAGTGAGTTGGCCGAGGGAATGGGCTACCTCGTCATACAGCTCGAGGCTCCGGAAGGTCAGCGACTCCCGAAATATCTGGCTCCCGCCCTGAAGGGTATTCTACTTCGGCTGAGCCTCGTTGATCGTGCGAAGGATTATACGGCTCGCGCGCTGGGCGCACTTCGGGGTTTTGCCGGCGCGTTCAAGGTTTCAGTTGGCGAGGTGGAGTTCGGGCTGGGCGAGCCGCAGACCGCGGATAGCGGAAACATGGAAACCGACCTGCCCGAACTGTTGCTCGCAATCGGACAGGCGGCGAAGGCTGCCGGAACCAGCGTGGCCATCTGCGTCGACGAGGTGCAGTACCTGACGGAGACCGATCTCCGGGCTCTGATCGTGGCCTTCCATCGCATCGCGCAGAAGGCACTACCTGTTGTGCTTTTCGGTGCCGGCCTTCCGCAGGTGGCCGCTCTCGCCGGAGATGCCAAGTCGTATGCCGAGCGGCTGTTCGACTATCCCGAGATCGGGCCCCTGGATCTTCCAGAAGCGGAACGTGCCGTTCGCGAGCCGGTACGCCATGAAGGTGCCGACATCGACGCCGATGCTGTTCGGCGAATTGCCGATGTCACGCGTGGATATCCCTATTTTCTGCAGGAGTGGGGCAAGCATACCTGGAATGCCGCCGCGGCTTCACCGATCACCATTGCAGACGTCGACGGAGCGACCGTGTCAGCCACGGCTGCATTGGACAAGAATTTTTTTCGTGTTCGCTTCGACCGACTGACACCGCGTGAGCAGGACTATCTGCGCGCCATGGCGGAGCTTGGATCGGGTCCGCATCGTTCCGGCGTCATTGCGCAGGCGTTGGGAGCAACCGTCGAGAACGCAGGACCGCTCCGGAATGGACTGATACGCAAAGGCATGATCTGGAGTCCGGCACACGGCGACACAGCATTCACAGTGCCCATGTTCGACGAATTCATGAAGCGCGTGATTCCCGAGTGGCGGCGCGCGGAGTTGCGGAAGGGACGCAAGAGGAGTTCGTAGACAATGGCTTGTAGCAGATCTAAGGTGTCAACCCAGTCCACCGCCACAATAGGCTTCGAGGCCGAACTGTGGCAAACGGCCGACAATCTCCGCAACAACATGGACGCGGCCGAATACAAGCACGTCGTGCTGAGCCTCATCTTCCTCAAGTACATCTCCGACACTTCGAAGAGCATCGCGCTAAGCTCCTCGCCGGCGAAGGTGACTACGACGGCGCGAATGCCGAAGACCCGGATGAATACAGGGCCGCGAACGTCTTCTGTGTGCCCGCCGACGCGCGCTGGTCGTACGTGCAGTCGAACGCGAAGCAGCCAACGATCGGCAAGTTTGTGGACGATGCCATGGTTGCACTGGAGCGCGACAATCCGCGTCTCGAGGGAGCGCTGCCCAAGGACTATGCGCGCTCCGGTCTCGACAAGCATCGACTGGTTGAGCTGATAGACGTCATCGCGACGATTTGAACTCACCGCCGCGAGCGAGGGTGAAAAGACTCATCGGTCCGTCGACCTGCTGTGCCGGGTCTACGAGTATTTCCTGACGCGCTTTGCCAGCGCCGAGGGAAAGAATGGCGGGCAGTTCTATACGCCGTCGTGCGTGGTGCGCTGCCTCGTGGAGATGCTCGCGCCTTACAAGGGTCGTGTATACGATCCCGCGTGCGGGTCAGGCGGGATGTTCGTGCAATCGGAGAAGTTCGTTGAATCGCACGGCGGAAAGATTGGCGACATCGCCATCTACGGACAGGAGAGCAACGCGACCACGCGGCGCCTGGCGATCATGAGCTTGGCGATCCGTGGCTTGTCCGACGAGCCCTTCATCAACCCGATTGACGAGCTTGAACGAAGTCGCGTCGCGCGATTAATGGCTGGGCCCACGGTATTGGGCATGATGGCGCACCCATCATCAATTGGCTTCAATGCGGCTGATTGGGCGCCACGCGTTCACGGTTATTTCGTCCGCGCACATCAGCTGCGTCGTTCGACTCCTTGATGCCGAACGTGCTCTGCGGTGGCTGACCTGCTTCGAGTTGAAAACAGAGTTGCTGCAAAACGGTTTCCCGGCAGTACCGGCTCTAACTGCCCCGCCGGACGCAGACGCTGGTTCTAACTACCCCGTCCGCCCACGCGCCGAGCACTCACCACGCCTCGGACGCGCTTCGCGTCAGGTGTGCGCAACGCGAGCGAGATAGGTACGAATGCGCGCCGCGTTGGCGCCCACGTCGCTCCCGCCGACGCGCGAGACGGAGCGCACGTCCACGCGCGTGCCGGCGCCGTCGGGGCGCAGGCGGACCACGACGTCATCGTGGAAGCCGAACCAGGGGGTCGTCGCGGTCGCCTCGATCCGGCCCGCGACAGAGTCCACCGCGACGACCTCCCACTTCATCTCGCGCGCCGCGGCGAGGGCACGCGCGTACGCCGTGGCCGGGGGTGCGGCGACGCGCAGCGGCCGCAGGTCCGGGTATCCCTTCCGCTGGAGCGCGGCGACGCTGTCCCCGCCGTAGACCGCCGGGTTGGGAGCGCCGGTGCGCAGTGGCAACACCGCAACGAATACCGGCGGGTCCTCCGTGTCGGTCGTGATGTCGTGGATTGGCGGAACGGCACGCGCGCGCTGCAGGCCGCGCCAAGGGACGAGGACGGCCGCGCCGGCGAGGACGAGCGCGGCGGCGAGCGGCACGAGCGCGCTCCGCCCCTCACGGCGCCCGGCGGCGGCGCCCCCCCCGCCCACGAGCGCCAGAGCCGCGAGCGCCGTGGCGGTGAGCGCCACGCCGAGTAGGCCGACGTACGCTCCCCACTTCAGCATGGCGAGTCCTGTCCGGAAGTCCCAAAGCCCGAGGCGCGTCCCTGGCCCAGAGGACGCGAAGAGCAGGGCTGCCAGCACGCTCACGGTGATCGCTATCAGACGCAGGTGCTTCACGAACTACTCCTCGAAAACCGGGTAAGCGTGTCGCGCTGTCAGGGGAACGGCTTGAAACCGTGCCGTCGTCGCGCCCTGCACGCATGCGGGGGACGGGTGCACTATCACTCGACGGGCGCCCCCCTCTGCTGCCGCCATCGTCCCCCGTGCACGATCCGGTCCGGTCCGCAAACGCTCTGAGTGCGTCTGCCGGGATCAAAGGCGTCTCTCGCAGGGGCGACGTCGCCGTTCGTCTCGGCTGCCTGCCCGCGTCTCACGCCGGCGGCGCTCCGGGGAACACAAGGTTGTGTTCCTGGCATAAGCGCATGACACTTTCGGGCTGGAATTCGATGGCGTAGCGAACTGGGAGGTCCGAGGTTCCCAACACGACGCCCGGGTTCGGCGCGTCGATCGCGGCCATCCGTTCGCCTAGCTCATCGAAGAAGTGCTCGAAGCCAGCGGGCGTGATGATTTCGAGGATCCGGCATGGCACTTCGCCGGCGTTCCAGAACGTGTGCCATTGGTCCCGCGGCTTGAACACGAGGTCGCCGCACTCGGCGAACACGACGTCGTCGCCAAGTTGTGCCCCCATCCGTCCTTCGAGTACGTAGCTGTACTCATCTTCGCGACTGTGCCGGTGCAGCGGCGCAACGAGAGTTCTGGCTGGGATGGGGTGCTCGACAAGCGAGAGGCTTCCGCCAGACTCCTCGCCCCAGATCATGAAGCGCACTCCCACCGAACCGAGATCGACCGATTTCCCACCCTTCGGTCCGATGATCCGAGGACCGGAAGAGCCATCGAAGCGAGAGGCTGTGAACCGCGCATACTGTGTGGTGGCCATCGAACTTACCTCGGTGCGGGCGCCAGTTGGCGCGTTGAACAGAACCGCTCTCCGAATGGGGCGAGATATTCAGTGCGCAGTACTGTTTAATGAACCTGTGGCTAGCATAAGAGACGGCTCTCCGTTTGGCAAGCGTTGAATGAACGACTATGTTCACTCAATGTCGCGGCGATATGAGCTGAAGCAGCGAGCCAAACAACAGGCCGACACCCGGCGTCGTATCGTCGAGGCCGTCGTATCGCTCCACCGCGAAGTCGGTCCGGCGCAGACGACAATCAGTGCGATAGCCGGGCGAGCGGGCGTCGAACGTCTCACGGTATACCGACATTTTGCGGACGAGTCGACGCTCTTAGCGGCGTGTTCTGCGCACTTCGCTGCAGAAGTCCCACCGCCAGATCCCGCCACCTGGATCGGTGAGGACGACCCAGTGAGACGTCTGCGGGCGGCGTTGTTGGCCTTCTACGCCTACTACCGGCGCGGGGAGGACATGCTGTCGCACGTCACGCGTGACGCACCAAGGCTTCCGGCTTTGGCAGCCGTCCTGGCGCCATGGCTGACCTTTGTCGCCATGACGCGCGACGGGCTCCTCGAAGGCTGGGGAGAGGCTGGCGCACACTCGCGCCTCGCCGCTGCGGTGACCCACGCGCTACGGTTCGAGACTTGGCAGTCGCTAGCGCAGGATGGTCGGCTCGGCGACGCAGACACCGCCGAGCTCATGATCGCACTCTCCGGGGCAGCGGCCAGAATGGCCGAGGCCAAAGACTCGGCCTCGCGATCAGCCGGGACCTCGCACGCGCATGGGCGGTGAATTGACGGCCACGAGCGAGCCCGGCGTGGGGAGCGTGTTCACTCTGGTGCTACCGATGGCGTGAAGTCCGGCGCGATGCCCTGGTGCTCATGGTGATCGCGCGCCACCGCGCACGTTCCATCCGGTCACGCGCAACTTCGGCGGCGCACCCCCCAGATCACGGAGGCGATAAGTTGCCGTAACGACGCGCGACTCACCGGGCAGGAGCGACACGTAGTTGTCTTCCCAGAGAACAGGCAGCGCCTCCTCGCCATGCCTGCCCGTGACCTGCAGGCGGAGGAAGAAGGCAACGGCGGCCCCACTGTTCTTCAGCGTGACGCGCGCCTTTCCCGTACCGCCAGCCCCGCTGAACGTCGCCGACGACTTGACCGTCGCCACCGGCATGTCACGCAACGCGTGGTAGTCCGCGAAATCCTTCACCGACGTCGTGTACCAGTTCGACGAATCGGAAAGGATGTCGGGATGCGTCGACAGCCAGTAGAAGTTGGTGCTGAGCGGCTTTCCGTCGGCGCTCGTGAGGCGAAGGTCGACGAAATACGCGTTGACACCATTCAGGCCCGCGGGCTGGGGGAGAATGAACACCCGGAGGCTCGTGTCGGCAGGAATGTCGAGCACGGTGTCCTTCGCGAACTTCTCCGCACCATCGAGCCCGAGCATGCGGGTCCGCAATCGCGCGCGCCGGAGCGGTGTGCGGCCGGCATTGCTGTTCACGATCGCGATGGAGCGGTCGTCGTAGGAGTACAGCGCATGCACCGGCTCGTTCGCGGCCTTCGTGCCGAAGTATCCGCCGGCGGGCAGCAGGTACCAGTCGAAGAGGTGCCAATAGATGGACGGCCACGCGTTGTTGAACATCCACTGGATCACACCCGTGGCCGCATACTCGTTGCGGCGATACGCCTCGAACATCGCGCGCTCACCTTCATACGTCATGAGCTGCGACGTGGTCGCGTAATCCTCGGCGCTGGTCGGCGCACCATAGCGGCTCGATAGCGCGACGTTGAAGCGGTCGAGCAACTTGGTGAACTGACCGCCCGCGGCATGGAAGAGCCAGACACTATCGGACGGCCAGACTATATCACCCGCCGGCATCATGCGGCGGATGCTCTCGATGGGCGGCACCGCTGCGCCCGGACTGGTCTCGGTGTTGTAGGCCCACGCGCCGCCGTGGGTGCTGTCCTGCATCCAGTAGCTCGGCGGAACCCAGTCGTACG
The DNA here is from genome assembly GCA_038322445.1 of Gemmatimonadales bacterium. Classification (GTDB taxonomy): domain Bacteria; phylum Gemmatimonadota; class Gemmatimonadetes; order Gemmatimonadales; family Gemmatimonadaceae; genus AG11. Next base: position 27,764 of record JBBQFW010000005.1, on the reverse strand, counting down.
GACCGGTCATCTTCACGCCGCTCGGCCCCGACACCTTCGTCGGCTTTGCGCTAGCCGAGGAGACGGTGGGATTCGGCCATGCCTCCTGTCTTTCGACGTCGAGGTACATCTGTTCGACATCGCCCGGCGGCGGGCCGTCGCTGCCGTTGAGCCACACGAACACACTCGGATGCCCGCGCAGCCGACGGACCTGATCGCGCAACGAGCCCTGCGCGATCACGTGCTGCTCCGCCTTCCACTTCGGCCATTCCTCCCACGAGCTGCAGCACACCCATCCCGTCATCACGAGGATGCCGAGGCTGTCGGTGCGCTGGAAGAACCGGTCGTTCTCGTAATTGCCCTCGAGGCGGAGCGTGTTGAGGTGCATGTCGAGCGCGTACGCGAGCTGTGCGTCCTGACGCTCGGGCTGCGGACGGAAGAAGAGGTCCGGCGCCCATCCACCACCACGAATGAGGATGCGCTTGCCGTTCACGCGAAAGAGCAGGCCGCCCTTCGCTGTCATCTCGGACGTGACCTCGCGGATGCCGAAGCGGAGCTTCGCGCGATCCGACACGCGCGTGCCAACGACGAACTCCAACGCAAGATCGTGTAACGCCGCCTTCCCCTTCCCGAACTCGGCGGGCCACCACAGCCGCGGATTCGCGACGCGGAGCTGCGGGAAGCTGTCGGGGGCGAAGTGCACCTGCATGCTGTCGTGTGGCGGAAGCGTGATGGCGCGTTCGAACGCGATGCGCCCAATGCGCCCACGCAGCGTTCCACGCACCGCGTTCGCGGTGAGATTCCGTACATCGGCAACGACGGTGAGCTCCGCGCGCTTCAGCGCTCCCGTATCGACGTGGCTGATGACCTCGGGATATCGCACGACGACGTCACCACTGGCCGAGAGGTACGCGGGCTGCCACAGGCCCATGTTCTTGTCGGGCGGTGAGGGATTCCAGTCGACCCAGGTGGTCTGCAGGTCGGCCGGCTCGGGCGCAAATACCTCCACCGCGATCGCATTCGCGCCATTCGTCACCGCGTCGGTGACGTCGAGCTCGACGTGGCGATACGTGCCGGCGATGACGCTCGAGTCGGCGAGACGCCGTCCGTTCAACCAGATGTTCGCACGATAGTTGATGCCGTCGAAGTGAAGCGTGATGCGCCGGCCGCGCATGGCCGGCGGTACGCGGAAGCTCGAGCGATACCACCAGGGTACGGCGAACGCGCTCGTGGGCTCCATGGCGGTGTGCACGAAGTTCCCGCCGATCTTGTAGGTCATCCCCGGCAGGCTGCGGAGATTCATCCCGAAGAATGGATCGCCGTAGAGGCTGTCGTCGACGAGCGCACCCGCCACGGTCGACGGCACCGTGGCGCGATACCATCCGATCGGCCTGTAGCTCGATGACGACATCTTGGCCCCGTCGGTGCCAGCCATCGTCGACGACTGGATGAACCATCCGTCGTGCAGTGGAAGCTGGTTCTGCCCGCGCGCGACAGCAGATGTCGTGAGCAGCAGCAGGAGGACGTTCGAGATACGCGTCATGCCTTCGCCTCGAGGCCGAATGGCCATTGGTTGATTGTTCGCGACCACAGCAGGAACGCAACAGCACCCAGCGCCAGGACGCCGACACCGAACAGGATCACGCGTGGCTCGGTGGTGGCAAACACGAACACCCAGCCGAGGATCGCCAGCACCGCCGGTATGGGATAGAGCCACATGCGGTACGGGCGGTTCATGTTCGGCGCGTTGCGCCGCAGCAGGATCAGGCCGACGACCTGTCCCATGAACTGCACCAGGATCCGCGTGACGATGAGCGCGTCGATCACGGTGCCGAGCGAGAAGAAGCCCGCAATGATGGAGATGGCCCCCAGCACGAGCAACGATACGTACGGGAAGTGCTTCGTGGGATGCAGCCGTCCGAACACCTTGAAGAAGTACCCGCTTTCCGCGGCGGCAAAAGGAATGCGCGAGTAGCCGAGCAGCAGCGCGAAGACGGAGCCGAACGCGGTCCACAGCACGAGCAGCGTGAAGATCGTCGCCACGCGGGAGCCGTAGATCTTCTCCATGAAGACGGAGACGACGAAGTTCGATTCGGGATGGGCGGCTGCGGGCACGAACTCGCGCCAGGGCACCACGCCGATGATCGAGAGGTTGATCCCGAGATAGATCACGGCGACGGCAGCGGTGCTGATCAGGATCGACCGCGGGATGACGCGCCCGGGATCACGCACCTCATCGCCGATGTAGCAGACGTCGTAGTACCCGAGGTAGTCGTAGATGCCGATGCGCGACGCGGCCCCGAGCCCCAGGAAGAAGCCGAGCGAGAAGTTGAATGCGCCGGGCGGGAAGTCGAACGCGATGTGTGGATTGAAGTGCATGGCGCCGGTGATGATCACGGCCAGCACCGTCACCAGAGTGCCCGCCCAGAGCGAGATCGTGATCTTCACGATCGAATGCACCTTCCGGTAGAGCAGCGCGATGTTGATGAGCCCCACAATCGCGATCACCGACAGCACGCCGGTGCGTGAGAGCCCCTTCCAGATATAGCCCGCGTATTCCGTGAATCCGATGTAGCCGGATGCGATCTCCAGCGGCCCGCTGAGCACGAATTGCCAGACGAACAGGAACGCCATGAGTCGCCCGACGCGCTCCTGGCCGAATGCCGCCCGCAGGTAGTGGAACGACCCGCCCGACCCGGGCATTGCGGCGCCGAGCTCGCTCCAGACCATGCCGTCGCAGATCACGATGACGAGGGCGACGATCCACCCGAGCATCGCCTGTGGGCCGCCGAGTGCGGTCATGAGGAGCGGGATGGTGATGAACGGGCCGACCCCGATCATGTTGGTCATGTTGAGCGCCGTCGCGGACAACAGCCCAAAGCGCCGCTCGAGCTGCTTCTCGCTCGGCGGCAAGGGTGGCGCGGTCATGCGGTGGCCGACATGAATCGAGTGATCATCCGGGCGTGTGTGCTGTGTCGATGAAGGGGCACCTCCGCCGCCATGATGCGAGCAGCGTGCCCAAGGGACGCGGACGATAGTAGCCTCCCTGTCATCGCGTTGTCAGGCTGGTTGACTACGCTTTGCGACAACGCGCTCAGTGCGCCTGTCCTTTCCCACTTCGTGCTGGAGATCGTTTGAAAGTTCCTGCACGTGCCACCGCAGTCGCGATGGCGTTCCTGTCTGCTATCTCGGTACGCGGCGCGGCGCAGGACGCAGCGAGCGGCGGCCTGCACGGCCGAGTGGTGAATGCGGCAAGCACCACGCCACTTCCCGACATCACGGTCGATGTGAGCGCAATGGGCGCGACGGCCACCGTTGGTCGCGCCACCTCTGGGGCCGATGGCGCATTCCGCATCCCGTCGTTGAAGGCGGGTCGGTATCAGGTCCACATTCGCGCACTCGGTTATGCGCGCGTTGATGGCCCGCCCGTCACGATCGCGGCGGCGAGCGTGGACGTCGGCACGATTCGCCTGACGAATGTCGCGCTCTCCCTGGAGTCCGTTGCCGTCACCGAGCGGCGACAGGACGTCCAGCTCGCGCCCGATCGGAACACGTATGTCGTGCGCGACATGCCGACCGCGAAGGGCGGCAATGCGCTCGACGTCCTGCGCACGGTGCCCGCGGTGGACGTGGACATCGACAACGTCGTGAGTCTCCGCGGCAACTCGGGAGTGACGGTGCAGATCAACGGCCGACCCAACCCACTCAAGCCTGCGCAGCTCGGCGACTTCCTCGCGCAGATCCCCGCCGACATGGTGGACAAGGTGGAGGTCATTCCGAATCCCTCGGCCCGCGACGACCCGACCGGCGTGGCCGGCATCATCAACATCGTGTTGAAGGAAGAGGCCGACGCCGGGACGACGGGCGGCGCCACGATCGCCGGCGCGACCACCGGGCAGGCGAACGCCGGCATCAACCTCGGCTACGAACATCGCGCGCTGTCGGTCTACGGCAGTTATGGCTTCCTGCGCGATCACCGCCCCCGCAACGAGGCGCTGTTCCGGGCGAACAACTACCTCACACCGCTCACGTTCCTCGACGAATACTCGGCGCGGACCCAGGCGCGTCAGGTCCACACCCTGACCGGCAGCGCGGGCTACAAGCTGACGTCGCACGATGACGTCTCGCTCGACCTCTTCTTCAGCAATCGGCACGACAACGAGACGGGAGCGATCACGTACCGCTTGCTCGACGCAGGCAAGGCGCTCACGGGTCTGACGGATCGGTTGAGTTCGGGCAGCAACCAGGAGAACGACTTCGACGGTACGCTCGGCCTCAAGCACGCCTTTGCGCAGAAGGGGCACAAGTTCACGGCAGAGCTTCGCGCCAATCGACACTCCGAGGGCGGGCCGAGTGCGATCATCGCGCATGACCTTCGGCAGGCAGGAGCGGCCGCGGGCATCATCGACCAGGAGACGCTACAGAACCTCGAGCGACCCGCGGAGAATTCGCTCAAGATGGACTACGTGCGTCCGCTCGCATCGGGCCTGCGGGTGGAGACCGGATACAAAGGTGCGTTCGATCACTTTCATACCGCGCTCGACACGCGTGCCTTCGATGCGGCCAGCAGTGCGTACGTGCTCGACCCCACTCGCACGAGTGACTTCCAGTACCAGCAGGACGTGAACGCGGGCTACGCGATGCTCACCGGCCAGCGTGGCAAGGTGCAGTTTCAGGGTGGCCTGCGCGCCGAGCATGCAGCGACGCAGTTCCGTGTGTCGTCGGTGCCGACGTCGTTCGACAACAGCTACAACAACGTCTTTCCGAGTGGGCTCGTCGCCTATGCCCTCGACGACGTGACCCAGGTGAAACTCAGCTACTCGGCGCGCATCCGCCGGCCGGACGACGCCGACCAGCTGGACCCGATTCCCCACTATCAGGATCCGCTCAACCTGTCGCGCGGCAATCCCTACCTGAAGCCGGAGCACACGAACGCCTACGAGCTGGGATTCCAGCGGTCGATGGGCAGGAGTACGCTGCAGGTGACGCCATTCTTCCGGCGTACGGTTGACGCGGTGCGGACGCTTCGCACGATCGACAGCGCCGGCGTCACCACGCGCACCTTCGCCAACATCGCGACGAGTGATGCCTCGGGCGGCGATGCCACGCTCGCGGTGAGTGGTACGCGGATCAGTGGCTTCGTCGGTAGCAGCGTCTTTCGTCAGGTGACGAATGCCACGAACGTGGCGCCGGACATTTCCATTCGGACGACGGGGTGGCGTGCGCGCGCCAATGGCGCATACCGCGTGACGAAGGCGGTGGACGTGCAGGCGCTCTTGTCCTACCAGGCGCCGATGACGGTCGAACAGGGAACGAATTCGAGCCGCACCCAGTTCAGCTTCGCCGCCCGGCAGAAGCTCATGGACGATCAATTGAACCTGACGCTGCGCGTGATCGATCCATTCGACACAGCGCATGAACGAGGCACGACCGTCGATCCACGGTTCTTCCAGACGACCGATCGGGCGCGCGCGATTCGTGGACTGCTGCTCAGCGCCAGCTGGACGTTCGGGAAGCCGGACAAGGGCAAGGACACGATCGACCTGAATACCGACGGCGCACCCTGAGCTGTAACGGAATGATGCAGCGTGTATCGAAACGGAGTGCCTGCACTGTTCTTTCTTAGCTTGGAACACACATGCTAACATGCTGCCACTATGGGCTTTGACGCCGCGTTCTAGTTCTGGCGCGGCGCCTTTTTCATCGGACTACTTCCTGCCTTTACGATGGGCACTGGCTCGCCGTCGGATGACGGTGGTCAGGGTTCCATCTCCCTCGCCGAGCGTCCCATGATTCGCACCCTCCGCATTGCTGTAAGCGGTCTCGCCACCGCTGGCCTGTTCGCCGCCTGCAGCAACGATCTCTCCTCACCCATTCCGATTGGTGGTGCGCAGCTCTCCGGCAGTACAGGTGGCGGAGGCACTTCGACCGGTGGTGGGACCGTGTCTGGTGGCGGCACGGGCGCCAAGGCCCCGTGCACCAACGCACTCACGATTTCCGGGTCGGCCACAGAAGCACTCACGGGCAACGCCTTCTCGGCCTCCTATGTACTCACGGCGTGTCAGTCGAAGACGCGGGTATCGATGACGGCGACCGACGTCGCGACGGGTGCGGTCGTCTGGAACTCGGTTCCCGACCTCGCGGGCACGATCGCCATCTGGACCCTTCCGTATACGCTGACGTCGTATCGCATCGATGCCCGCGCCGTGGCCGGATCCACGAATACGCTTGTCGCAACGGCATCGACGATCGTGTCGACACTCGACGTCCTTCCGTGCACGCCCTTCGTGCATGAGACGGCCACGGTCGGCTACTGGGGCATCTATCCGGCCGTCTGGGCTGCGACGGACGCGCAGGACTGCGGTCGCTCCGGCACGGTGCACCTCCGGATCACGAACCTCAGCAACGATCGCATCGAGCGCGACTATCCGACGCTTGGCATGTCTTCCTTCATCGATTTCGAGGGCGCGACCGTGTCGTACAACACGCCCTACCGCATCTACGCGGAGCTCGTGTCGCGTGACGGCCAGATCCTTTCGACGTCGAGCACGGACATCGTGTCGACGCCATTGCGGTAGTCATCGGACGTGAGGGGTGCGTTTATGCCACTGCCTCGCGTTGCTGTTGGAAGCATGTGAATGAGGGAAGCCGCATCAACGGCTTTCCTCATTCGCTGTACGCCATCTGCACCGATGGTGGTGTCCCATGAGCAGCGCGTGATCGACATCGAGCGCATCACGGCACTCGTCGCCACCGCGGCGTTCGACGCACTCGGCGACGACTATTCCATTCTCGCCTCCTCGAGTGCGAGCGCGACGAATGTTCGCGTGCACACCCTCAAGGATTTCGGTGAGAGGAATTCGACGGCCGTATTGGGGCGCTTCAGTGCGCTGTCGCCGCAGGGCACCACGCGACTCGGCGCCGCCGTGCGACATGCGACGGCGCAGCTGGCCAATCATCCAGCGCCGCACCGGCTCCTGCTTATCCTCTCCGATGGCAAGCCATTCGACTATGACTGGTATTTCGTCGACTACGCCATCCGGGATTCGCGGCAGGCGGTGATGAGCGCACGCCTGTTGGGCATCCATCCCTTCTGCATCACGGTCGATGCCACCGAGGGCGAGACCTACCTGCCGGAGATCTTCGGATCGACGGGCTATCGCGTCGTCTCGAAGCCATCGCAGTTGTCACAGGCGCTTCTGCTTGCGGTGCAACGCATGATCGGCGGCAGCTCGTAACGCGGTTACCGGGGTAGTGCGTCACCATGCTGAAACAGTGGATCTGGCAAGGGCGGACTTCAATCGTTCCCCGCGAAAGCGGGGATCCATTTCCGGGCGTGGTTCAACCTGGATTCCCGATCTCGTGGGAATGACGAGTTTCAGGATGGACACTGGTTAGCGCCTGGCGGTCACCCGCCAGATTGTGTTCCCCACGTCGTCCGCAACGAGCAGCGCACCGCGCTTGTCGATCGCCACACCGACAGGCCTGCCCTGCGCATTCCCCGCACTGTCCAGGAAACCACTGAGGACGTCAACCGGCGCGCCGCTCGGCACACCAGCCGCGAAGGGAACGAAGATCACCTTGTAGCCGCTGGCCGGATCGCGATTCCAGGAGCCGTGCTGTCCGACGAACATTCCATTGGCAAAAACACTCCCGAGTGAATTTCCCTTGCTCGACGTGAGCCCGAGTGACGCTGTGTGTGGGCCGAGCGCGTAGTCCGGCGCGACAGCGCGCGCGACGAGGTCCGGGCGCTGTTCCTTGACCCGATCGTCGACGTGCTGGCCGTAGTAGCTGTACGGCCATCCGTAGAAGGCACCATCGCGCACCGCGGTCATGTAGTCAGGCACGATGTCACTGCCCAGTTCGTCGCGCTCGTTCACCGACACCCAGAGCGCACCGCTCTCGGGTTGCCACGTCATCCCCACCGGATTGCGCAGGCCTGTCGCGAGCACGCGATGCGCGCCCGTACGCAGGTCGATCTCCCATATCTGGGCGCGATCTGCCTCGACCTCGATGCCATTTTCGACAATGTTGCTGTTCGACCCGATGCTCGCGTAGAGCTTCGTGCCGTCGGCTGACGCAATGATGTTCTTCGTCCAGTGATGGTTGATCGGCCCGCCGGGCAGGTCGATCAACTTCTTCGGCACATCGTTGACCTGGGTGACACCCGATGTGTACGGCACGCTGACGATCGCGTCGGCATTGGCGATGTAGAGCGTGTTGCCGACCAGCGCCATGCCGAACGGTGAGCTCAGCCCCGCAGCGAAGACGGTTCGTGTTTCGGCAATGCCATCGCCATTGGCGTCGCGAAGCAGCGTGATGCGATTTGCGCTCGGCACGCCGGCGCCGGCCTTCTTCTGGAACCTCCTGAAGAACCAGCCCTTGATGCCCTTGCTGTCTTCCGGACGATCGGGCGCGTTCGTCTCGGCGACGAGGACATCGCCATTCGGGAGCACGTGGATCCAGCGTGGGTGGTCGAGTCCGGTGGCGAACGCGTTCACACTGAGCCCGGAGGCTGGCAGCGGCTTCGCGTCGCCAAGCCAGCCTTTCGCTTCGGCAACGTTGACGGTCGGGATCAGGGACTTCTTCGGCTCCGGCAACTCCGGGTGTGGTCCCATCCCCGCCGAGACGGGCAAGGTGGCGGCACTGCCGCAGGCGCCGAGTGATGCCAGGGCGATGAGCAGAACGCCAAGGTGGCGCCGTCGGTTCGGGCGCACATTTCGGGATCGAGAGGTTTCAGGCACGCCGGTTGGTCAGGCAAGTTCCAATCCGCACTCAGCGCATTTCGCGCGCGTCGCCTGCCGATGGAGAAACCGCGTGCGTGCTCACCGCAGCTGCGGCATTCGTTCGCCTGCGTCGCATGGGGCTGGATCGCCGGCGCGGGGACGCTGGCTGCGTAGCGATTTCAGTCGCTCGCGCCTTCAGCCGGCGCACGGTCCTTGATCGGCGCCTGCGCGATGACGATCGTGATGTTGTCCGATCCCCCGCGCTCGAGCGCCAGGTCCACGAGCCCGCGTCCGAGCTCCTCCGCGGAGAGACCGCGCTCGCAGTACGACTCGATCTCGTCGTCCGACACGTGCTTCGTCAATCCATCGGTGCAGAAGACGAGCACGCAACCGCGCTCCGACACGTCCACGCGTGAAACGACCGGGGTTGCATCCGGCGCACCGATGGCGCTGCTCAGGATGTCCTTCAGCGGAGATCGCGTCGCGTCTTCCGCATTCAGTACGCCGACGTCGAGCATCTCCTGCGCCATGGTCTGGTCGCGCGTGATTTGGCGCAGCCGGCCGTGGGTGTGAATGTACGCGCGACTGTCGCCGACCTGGACGACGTACAACCACGGCCAGGCGCCGATGCCGAACGTCAGCGTCGTCGCGAGACTGCCCTGATCCGCCCGTGACGCCGCTTCGGCAACCACTGCCGCGTGGGCGCGCAACGCGGCCTCCCGCAGGATTTCGAGATATGCCGGGTCGCTGCCGCGGCCGATCTCGTGATAGCACCGCAGGCTCGACGCGACGTATTGCATGACCGTCTGCGTCGCGAGCTGCGCCGCGGTGCCACCATCGGTCGTTCCGCCCACACCGTCGGCCACGAGGAGAATGGTGCCGAGCCGGTTGCCCTTGAGCGGAAGGTCATCGAGGTCGGTGAGACTCGACCCCAGGATGGAGATCTGCGCGTGGACTGTGGCGAGCAGGAAGTGATCCTGGTTGTTCGGCCGCTTCAGCCCGGGATGCGTGAGGCCGAACATGTCGAGCTCGTCGTCGGTGGGGCGGATGGCGACCGCCGCAGGCGATTGGATTCGCAACTCCATTCCACCACCTCGTGCAACGAAATTCCACTCGGGCGCAGCAACGGCGCTGATCGCACTGCGGGAGAGTTAGACGTTGCGCATGGTGAGGGCTAGTGCGGTCGCACGCACATCACCACTTCGACGAAAGGACGCAGTATGCACAGCGAAGCGGCCGTGGGTGCGTAGCTCCCACGGCCGCTCGTGACGCCAGGATCCGACAGCCCAATCAGTAGTGCAGCTTCGACAGGTACTTGAAGCTGTTCGTCGCCGAGACGAAGGGGTCGGCGCCCTTGTCGCCTGCGTCGTCCCGCTCGACGTACACATGCTGCATGCCGGACGTGCTCGCCTGCGCGAAGATCTTCGCAAAGTTGATCGTCCCGCTGCCGACGTCCGCCATCGCGCGTTCCGGTGCGGCCGTCGCATCCTTCGCGTGCATGAGCGGGAAGCGATGCGGATACCGCTTGATGATCGTGATCGGGTCGCCGCCCGCCTTCGTCACCCAGTACAGATCCATCTCGTAGTCGACGAGCTTCGCGTCGGTCTTCGAGAGCAGCACGTCGAGGCCGGTGACATCGCCGACTTTCATGAACTCGAAATCGTGGTTGTGGTAGGCGAGCCGCAGGCCGTGCGCCTTCGTGATGGCGCCGAGCTTGTTGAAGTGATCGGCGTGGCGCGCCCAATCATCGGCATTCTTGCGCTCTTCCGGTGCGAGCCACGCAATGACGACCCACTTGTGGCCGATCGTCCTTGCCTCGTCGCACACTTTCTTGAAGTCGTCGTCGGACTTGGGAAGCGGCGTGTGCGTCGATGGCGACGTGAGGCCGTTCTTCTTCAGGATGGCGCGGACCTGCGCCGGCGTCTTGCCGAAATAGCCGGCAAACTCGACCTCCGTATATCCGATCTCGGCAACCCTGGCGAGCGTGCCCTCGAAATCCTTCTCCATGAGGTTGCGCACCGTATAAAGCTGGAGGCCGACGTGGGGCAGATGCCGTGCAGCCTCGGCGGCGGAAAGCACACGCGCGCCGAGTGTGGCGGCGCCGAGCGCGGTGCCGACCGTCGTGAGGAAATCGCGTCGAGTAGTCATGCGCTCGAATCTGGGAGGCCGCGTCTGGCGGTGGCAAGGGAGCGCGGCCGCTGCTGACGGTGCAAGCGGGCCGTGCCGGCGTTTTGTATGTTCCGTCCATGTCCATTTCGACACACGCCACGCCGGGTGCGGTCACGCGCGCCGGTCGAGTCTCGGCAATCGCGGAGGGGCTGGTTGGCTCCGAGATCCTCAAGATTGCCGCCGACGTCCGCGCCCTCGCAGCCACCGGCCGGGACATCTGCAACCTCACCGTCGGCGACTTCAGTCCGAGCGAGTTCCGCATTCCTGCCGCGCTCGAGCAGGGCATCGTTGACGCGCTGCATCGCGGGGAAACGAACTACCCGCCATCCGACGGCACCCTTCCGCTCCGCGAAGCCATTCGCGCGCTGTACGGCCGCGAGCTCGGCTTCACTCCCGATCTCGCGTCAGTCATCGTCACGGGTGGATCGCGGCCGGGCATCTACGCGACGTATCGCACGCTGCTCGATCCCGGCGATCGTGTGGTCTATCCGGCTCCGTCGTGGAACAACAATCACTACGTGCACATCGTCGGGGCGCAGGAAACGTGCATTCCGTGCGACGCGTCCGACCGCTTCCTGCCGACCCGCAAATCGCTCGGACGTTCGCTCCAGGGCGCGCGCCTGCTCGCGCTCTGCTCTCCCCTGAATCCGTCGGGGACCGCGTTTACCGCGGATGCGTTGCGTGAGATCTGCGACATGGTGGTGGACGAGAATGCGCGTCGCGGTCCGGACGAGCGGCCGTTGTACATCATGTACGACCAGGTGTACTGGACGCTGACCTTCGGCGACACCACGCACGAACATCCAATTGGGGTGTGTCCGGAGGTGGCGCCGTACACGATTTACGTGGATGGCATTTCGAAGGCGTTTGCGGCCACCGGTATTCGCGTCGGGTGGATCGTGGCGCCGCCCGACCTCGCTGCGCCCATGAGTGGGTTGCTCGGTCACGTGGGCGCGTGGGCGCCGAAGGCCGAGCAGAGTGCGGTGGCCGCGTTCCTTGGCGACGACGCGGCGATGCGCGCCTATCGCGCCGAGATCGTCGCCGGAGTGCGTGAACGTCTCGACCTGCTCTACACCGGCATTGGCGCGATGCGGAGTGAGCGGTGCAACATCGAGGTGCTCGCGCCGGAAGGCGCGATCTACCTGTCGGCCCGATTTGGACTGACCGGCCGGCGAGCACCCGGCGGAACGGTGCTGGCAACCGACGAGGACGTGCGCGCCTATCTCCTGAGCGCCGCCGGCGTGGCTATCGTGCCCTTCCAGGCGTTCGGCGTGAAGGAAGACTCAGGCTGGTACCGTCTTTCGGTCGGCGCGGTCTCCATGGAGCAAATCATGCGGATGTTACCGCGACTGCATCAGGCCATCGAAGCGCTCTGATGCGCGTGGCCTGACCATCTCGAGGGACCCATGGCCCACATTGCGCTGCTACCGATTGCGCCGATCCTGCTGTTGCCGTTCATCATCATCTTCTTCATCGTCGTGTTCCCGCTGTGGCTCGTCGCCATGGCGGTCCTCGGAATCCTCCTCGGCATCTGCATGGGCATCGACGCCGCGCTGGGTGCGATGAAAGTCGCCACGAGGATCTCCGGACCCATCAAGAATGCGTTTCACTGGACGCTCAGCTGGGGCGGCATCGCGAATCGGCGAGATCGTCCGCGGACAGATGATGAGAGTATCTAAGAGCAAACGGAATTTTACCGCAGAGGACGCTGAGGGCGCAGAGGAACAACAAAAAGGCCGCAAAAGGAATGCATTTGGTAACGTTTAATGCAGTCCTCTGTGCCCTCTGTGGTAAATTCGCCCTTACGCCCGCAACCGAGGATCAGGCTTCACCACGAACGACTCAGACATCGTCTTACCATTCGCACTGAGTCGCGCCGTGAACGTCCCGGTCAATGGCTCGCCTGGACCGCGGACGAAGCCATCCACTCCCGGCTGGGCCGGCACGACCGCCACCGGCAACCAAGTCACGCGATGCAGGCCCGGCGTGGCCGTGAAGCGTTCGGGCACCGCTTGCCAGAGTGGTGAGACATTCGCGATGCCGCCTCCAGCACCGCCCCCGCCACGACGTCCACCACGCTGCGCGGGCACACGCACGGGATCAGTCGAAAAGGTCTGGAGCACCTTGCCGCTCGTATCGAGAATCTCGAGCGTCACCGGGGTTGTCGCCGCCTTGCCCAGGTAGAAGTCGATGATCGCACCCAGCGGTGGATTCGGGGCCTGCGGCTCGTCCTTTTGCAGCGGCGTCCCGTTGTCGCTGGCTTCCTGGTAGTTGATCGCGTCCGACGGCTTGAAGAGATGCGCATCGGAGCCGAGCACCGCATCCGTGAGCTGCCGAAGCGGGCTGATGTCGTCGATGACCCAGATGCCTCGGCCGTGCGTGCCCACGATGAGGTCGTTGTCGTGAATCTGGAAGTCGCGGACTGACGTCACCGGCAGGTTGAGCTGAAGCGGCTGCCAGTTGTCCCCGTCGTCGATGGACAGGAATGCGCCGCGCTCCGTGCCGGCCACGAGCAGCCCACGACGCTTTGGATCTTCCTTGACCGTGTGCACATAGACGCCGGCTGGCAGGCCATTCGTGATCGGCTGCCATGATCGACCCATGTCCCGCGTTCTATAGATGTACGGCGCAAAATCCTGGAGCTGGTGCCGGTCGACGCTCGCATAGGCGACATTCGCATCGAAGTGCGAGGCCTCCACCTGCGTGACGCGGCTCCAGGACGTGATCGACGCCGGCGTCACGTCCTGCCAATGCGCACCAGCGTCGGTGGAGAGATGAATCAGTCCGTCATCCGTTCCCACCCAGAGTTGCGGCGCACGCAGTGGCGACGGCGCAACCGTGTAGATCACGCCGAGCTTCCCGTTGCGATCGACCTGTGCGGCTGCGGTTGCATCGAGGGTCGACGGGGCGCCGGGATTGGGACGCGTGAGGTCGGGACTGATCTTCGTCCAGGTCTTCGCGGCGTCCGTCGACCGGTAGAGGAACTGGCTGGCATAGTAGAGCGACGTCCGGTCGGCCATGCTGACAACGAGCGGCTGCGTCCAGTCGCCGCGATCGGTCGTCGCCGTGACGGGCGACGTCGTCCCACGAACCTCCGTATTGGTCTCGAGGTCGTAGCGCGTGCCCGCGCCGCCATAGATGACGCCGGGATTGAGCGGATCGCCCGCCGTGTACCCGCTTTCACCACCCGCGCCGATCGGCTCCCAGTCACGAATGGAGATCTCGCCGAACTTGCCGCGGGAACGCACGCCGACGGCCCCGCTGTCCTGCTGCGCACCGGTCACCCAGTACGGCGTGCGATAGTCGACGGCGATGTGATAGAGCTGCGCGGTCGGCTGGTTCAGCCACGAGCTCCACGTCACCGTGCGTGGATCATCGGCCGTGGCGTTGCGCGTGACGATCGCGCCCTGGTCGCTCGCCACGATCATCGTGTTCGAGTCGTCGGGCGACACCCAGGCCTGGTGGTAGTCGTCTCCACCCGGTGAGCCGCGCAGCGCCACCCACGTCTTGCCGCCATCCTTCGAGCGACTGACCGCAACATTCGGCACGTAGACGATGTCGGCGTTCTTCGGATCGACCGTCACCTTCTCGAAATACCAGCCTCGGCCCCACAGCGCCTGGTCACGAGACAGACGCGACCATGTCGCGCCAGCGTCGTCAGAACGGAAGAATCCTCCCTGCCCCGGAGGTGCCCCCGCAGCACGGCCTGCCGACGACGCGGCCGGTGGCGGCGCCGACGGATCGGGTACCAGGCAATCCACGACGGCATACACGCGCCGCGAATTCGACGGCGCGATCGCGATACCCGTCCGGCCAATGCCAGCCGCCGGCAAGCCCGCTGTCAGTTGCGTCCACGTGGTGCCGCCGTCCACCGACTTGAAGATGCCGCCCCCCGGACCATTCGTCGGTGCATAGGTGAACCAGGGTGGGCGACGCGTATTCCACAATCCCGCGTACACGATCTGCGAGTTGTTCGGATCGATCACGACCTCGACGGCGCCCACGTCTTCACTCCTGAACAGCACCTTCTGCCAGCTGCGACCACCGTCGGTGGAGCGGAACACTCCACGGTCCGGGTTCGGCGCGTAGAGATGCCCGATCGCGGCCACGAACAGCCGATTCGGATCGCGCGGGTCGACCGCGATCTTCCCGATGTGCTGCGTGTTCTCGAGTCCGATGTGCGTCCACGAGCGGCCGGCATCCGTCGACTTGTACATGCCGTTGCCGTAGCCGACGGAGTCGCGCAGTGTGCTCTCGCCACTGCCCACATACACGGTGTCCGGAGCCGATGGGGCCACAGCGATCGCTCCGATCGACGCCACAGGCTGCGCGTCGAACACGGGCTCCCACACTCGGCCACCGTCGATCGACTTCCACACGCCGCCGTTCACCGCTCCGAAGTAGAACTCGTTCGGGCGTCCCCGCACGCCGCTCGCCGCCGCTACCCGCCCGCCGCGGAATGGACCGAGCAGACGCCAGTGCATGCCCTTCGCAATGGCGCTGACGTCGAGCGGAGCGGTCACCCGGACCATCCCATTCGACTCGGCGTATGCTGCCGAGTCGATGATGCGGCTCAGGGCGGGCGACGAGAGCGTGAGGGCGGCGGCGGTCTGACCGGCGCGAACGAGGAAGGTGCGGCGAGAGGTCATCGGATCGCGTGTGAGAGGCTCTCGCAACGTATAGTCGGTCGAGTGGCGGAGCCATACGATAGCGGCGGAACGGCGACGTGGTACGCGGAGCAGGATGAACGGTCGTCGCGACCCTTCGTCAGCCCTGCCGTTTCGTCATCTCCCTAGGGCCGGAACGAAGTGCCCGCGTCATCTCGAGGGTCGCAACGAGGTCGCCGCGCGCGATCGATCGCGTGGCCGTACCCCGCCCCGAGTGGCGTGTAGCCGAGGGCAACCGCCGCCTCGTCTCCATACAGGATGGCGACGATGTCACCGAGTGTGGTGGTCGCCGAGTACGTCGATCCCCTCGCGGAGCGGGGCGTCGTTCTCCGCATCGAGTCTGATGAGCGCGTCGACGGCAACTGCGGCCGCATCACCGGCCATCGGGTTGTACGCCGGAGATGCCCCAGTGGTGCTCTGCCTGCGCGAGGTATGCGGCGAACCGCGGGGATGCGCGCCCTCCCTGTCGGCTGAGGGAGTAGATCGCCGCCTTGCGCGCGAGGGTTGGAGCGATGGTGATCAAGTGATCCCTTGCAAAAGACCCCTATTGTCGCAGAAAGGCAGCAAAGAACTCCATTGTGACAGTTGCGCAAAACCGGACACTTCAGTACAACTACTTGCAATACATAGAGTTAGTGTGCAAAGTATTTCTTTGTCCGAGTCGGCACCGCCGGTGCGTTGGCAGTCGGTGCGCGACTCGTCCCGCTGCCGGCACATGCCGTGGCGCTCAGCCGCAGGCGCACCGATCCCTCCCAGCACCGCCTCCCATGCATCGTCACACACGTAAGGGGTTCACGCTCATCGAGCTTCTGATCGTTGTCGTGATCATCGGCATCCTTGCCGCGATCGCGATTCCGAAGTTCGCCAACACGAAGTCGAAGGCGTACATCGCCGCGATGAAGTCCGACCTTCGCAACCTCGTGACGGCTGAGGAATCGTTCTTCGCGGATTCGACGAAGTACGTCACCTACGACACCACGAAGCTGAAATTCAAGCCGTCCACCGGCGTCAACGACCCCGTCATCGTACCGGGCGCGGGATTCTGGTCGGCGACGATCACGCATACGCAGATTGCCAGCTTCTCCTGCGGTATCGGTGTCAACACCGCCAACCCGATCGTCACGACGGCGGGCGACGGAGAGCCGGCGTGTAAGTAGCACGCGTTCCGGGTGGGAAAGACGATCGTGGCGTCCCTTGGGCGCCACGATCGTTTTCGTAGCCGATTCCGCCGATCGCGCCTGTTCTGCGAGCCGCCACGATCGTATGTTGAGCGCGACGCATTGTGAGGAGATCTGAACCGTGATCGGGCGGGTTAGCTTTGCAAGAAATGAAGTACACGTCTGACACGGATCTCCGTGCATCGCTCTCGTTGTCACTCGGCGCCGCCTACATCCTCGATCGTGAGATCGAGGCCGATGGCACGTCACGCGCCTTCGTCGCCCGGGAAGAGTCCGAGAACCGCGATGTCGCGGTCATCGTCCTGTCCGAGGAGCTGACGCGCGGCGTTTCCCCCGACGTCTTCCTCACAGGGTTGCTCAAGGCGCGCGCGCTGGACGAAGCGCACACGTTGCCGGTGCTGGCCGCGGGGCGGACGGCCGAGGGGCTGTTCTACTTCACCGTCCCGATCGTGCGTGGGATCTCGTTGCGCCATCGCATCGAGCAGGGCCCTCTCGGCTTCGACGAGGGTGTCGGCGTGCTGCGAGACGTTGCGCGGTCAATGGCGTACGCGCACGAGCGCGGATTCGTCCATCGCAACCTGAGTCCCGAGCACATCGTGCTCGCGAAGCACACCGCCGTGGTGACCGGGTTCGGTCTGGCGCGCGCACTCGAGGCTGCGGGCGCGACGAATCCCGAGGCGCTGTTGAACCACGTCTCGCTCACGACGCTGCCGTACATTGCGCCCGAACAGGCTGAGGGTGCGCACTCCGCAGGCCCGTGCGCGGACATCTATGCCTGGGGTGTGATCGCCTACGAGCTGCTGCTCGATGCCGATCCGTTCGTGGAGGTGGCTGCCCCGATCGCGGGAGCAACGGTTCCAGTGAGCGACGTTCCGCCGCTGCAGCTCTTCAAGCGGCATGGTGTGCCTGAACAGCTTGCACTGCTCGTGATGCGGTGCTGCGAGTTCGACCCGGCAGCACGGCCGGCGGCGGCCACGGAGCTCGTGGAGCTGCTGGAGCGCATTCCCGACCGCGCATCGACACTCGCCCAGGAACGGAAGCATGCCGCGCGGTGGATCGGCGCCTCGATCGTCGCTGCGCTCGCGCTGTTCATCGCCAGCGGCGTGGCTGTCTGGCGCATGCAGAAGCGCGAGACTTATGAGGCCCCGATGCTCGCGGTAGTGCCGTTCGATGTCGTCGGAGGGGTGAACGACACGCTCTTCGCGCAGAATCTCACGGCGGCGGTCACCCGGAAGCTGTCACGGTTCTCAGGCCTTCGATTGATCGATGCGGCCAGTGTTCGCGCCGTGCGAGAGTCCACACGTGATCTCGGCATCATCGGCCATGAGTTGCGCGCGAATTTCGTGCTGCATGCGTCGCTCGTGATGGCACGCGGGGCAGACGGACGGATGCGCGCTACGATGACACCGAGCTTGATCCGGCTCGCGGACAAGACGCAGCGGTGGCAGGGGAAACCGGACTTCGCGGGCATCGGGAGTCCTTTCGACGACGCCGGCACGGTCGCCCGCCAGGTGGCACAATCGATAGGCATTGAGCTCGACTCCACCGAGGTGCGCCAGCTCGCCATTGTGCCCACCCGCGACACCGCGGCGCTCGCGGCCGTCGGTCGGGGCGAACGACTGCTCGAGGCGAGCGATCATCCAACGTCGGCCGTGTTCGAGCAGGCCCTCCACGAGTTCGAGACGGCCTATCACGCGGACAGCGCATACGCCGCCGCTCTGGGCGGCGCGGCGCTGATGCTGGCCCAGTTGGCCGACGGAGGAGCGCATCCGCCACTCTACGACTCCGCGATGGCGCTCTCCCGCAAGGCGCGGCGTATCGATGCGCGCGAAATTCGGGCGCTCGATGCGGCAGCATCCGTGGCTCTGGCCGACAATCGGGTCGACGACTCCCAGTTGTGGCTCGACCGCGCACTGACGGCGAATCCATCCGATGTCACGGCGCTTCGCCGTCGCGCGGAGCTGCTCGCGTTCACGGGTGATTCGGAGGGCGCATGGCGCGATGTCGAGCGGCTCGTCACCGTGGCTACCCGCTCGCCAAGCACGCTCGCCGCCGCCGCGCTCACGGCGCGTCTGCTTCGCCGGTTTCCGGAAGCGCTTTCATACATTCAACGCGCGCGGCTGCTCGCGCCTGAGCGGTCCGATCTCGTACTCGAGAACGCGCGTCTGGCGCGCGTCCGCGGCAACCTCCAGTCGATGGTACGTGCACTCCGGGAATACCGACGGCGCGGCGGCGTGGTGTCGCCGCGTGACTTCGGGATGCTCCGGGTCGGCGACGACTCGATGAAGCACGAGCTCGCCACGCTTCCGCCCGACCGCTTGGGCGTTGTCTCTGGCGATGACAGCATCAGCTACTACATCAACAAGGGCGACCTCTTCCTGGCACAGCACGACGAAAAGCGCGCCCGTGTGTTGTTCGACTCCGCCGTGTCACCGATCAAGCGTCTCGCGTCTGTCAGTGGCGTCTCCGCAGCAGAGCTCCGCGGCTATGCAGACCTGCTCGCCTGGACCAACGCCGCGCGCGGCGAGCAGACGAGCGCTCTTGCTGCCGCGAACGCGGTCGAGCGCGATACCCTCACGCTGCAGTGGCCCAACGGCCAGATGGCGGCAGATATCGCGTGCAACAGTGCGGAGATCTACGCGTTCACGGACGAGGTGGAGCCGATGATCCAGCAGCTTCGTCGATGCCTCACGCTCCCTGGAGGCTACGCACCGAGTGCGATCTCGGCGGAACCGTCAATCTGGCGGCACGCGATTGATCCACGGTTGCGGGCGCTGCTGGGCGAGTTCCACCTGGAAGTTCGTCGCAAGGAATGAGTGGCTCTCGTGTCGCGCGAGCACTCACCGCCTGCGGAGACTGAGCATGGGAACTCGCGACCCCCGCGGTGACGGAGGAGATCAAGTGGGGAGCGTCCTTCTTCACGTACGCAGCGTCGCCGATGTGCCAGATGGCCGCCTTCAAGGAGCGTGCGTGAACGGCGATTCCTGCGCGTAGGCCCCTGATGTTCCTCCCTTTGCTCATCGCGCAGCTCGCCGTCGCGCAGGATTCCACGTACGCCTCGAGTACGGTCCGTGATCTCGTGACACGGGCTGTCGTATCGAACCATGCGCCGCCCCCGGCGCTCAGCGGCTATCACGCCCACGTGGAGAGCGAGTTGTCGCTCCTGCTGCGCGATTCGCTCGGCCGGGAGCGCGCGACGCAGATCGAGCAGCTGGCCTCGAGCATCACATGGCAGCGTTCGGGGACCTACGAGATGCACGTCGTCGGGTACCGCGTGCAGACGCTGGGGTCGCCGATTTCGACGCTGAGCTACGTGCACGGATGGACGGAGCCCACCCTGTATGGCGAGCGCCTCCGGCTGGGCGTGCAGTTCGTGCCGGACAGCGCACCGGCCCGGGCCGCATCGGATACGGTGCGCCGCGACAGCATTCTGGTCGTGCATCCATTCGCGAGCGATCACGAACGCTTCTATCGCTACTCGGGCGGTGACACGGTGACCGTGCTGCGAGCCGGAGCGCGCGCCATCACCGTCGTCCGTGTGCGCGTGCAGCCGCACCTGGCGGGCGACACGCGTCTCGCGGCGTTCGATGGAGAAATCGACCTCGACGCGGAGCGTGGACAGATCGTTCGCATGCGTGGTCAGTTCCTCGTACTCGGCGAACGAAGGACGGGGCGACGGAGCATGCTTACCCGCATCCCGGGGCTCGTCGGTGTTGCGTACGTGGAGTTCGTGAACACAGAGGTGAATGGGCGGTACTGGCTACCTGCGTCACAGCGGACGGAAATCCAGACGACCTTCGCGCTGTTCGGCCGGTCTCGCGCGGTGATGCGCATCGTCTCGAACTTCAGTGACTACACAACCGACGAGAGTGGAACAGGTGCCGACGCAATCGTCGCGACGACTAGCCATTCATCACATCGGACCACGTGGGCAACCCCGGATAGCGTGAGCCGGTACGGCGACTGGCGCGAAAGCATCGGCGACATCACAGCCGGTGTCAGCGCCAACGACTTCGACGACTTCGCGCCGGATGCATGGAAGACGACCGGCGCGCCGCGCGTGGACTTCGTGCCGGCGAGCACGGACAACCTGGTGCGATTCGATCGCGTGCAGGGGTTGTACACGGGCGCGGAGGCGAACCTGCAACTGCGGGACGTGGCGCCCGGCATCACGCTCGGCGCCCTTGCCGGGTACGCGTGGACCGAGCGGACCGTGCGCGGTGGTGTCCATGCCTCGGTACAGCGCGGGCTGTGGACGTATGGCGCGCGCGCCGAGCGGATGCTGCCGTCGACCAATGACTTCGTGAGGCCGTTCGAACCGCGGAGTGCGGGTGTGGCTGGAATCGTGGGATCCGTCGATGACTTCGACTACGTGGACCGAAAGATCGCGGTCGCGACGGTCACGCATGTCCTCGGTTCCGTCGATCATGCGCTGTTCACGCTGCAGGTTGGTGCCGGTGAGGATCGCATCGAGCGCGCGCGGCTGACGAATGGCTGGATCGGCGGCGGCACGTTCCGTCCCAATCGTGGTGCGTTGCCAGGGACGTATGGCATCGCCGCGGCGGATGTCGAGTACCATCCGGGACTGTCGGGCGATTTCGTGCAGCCCGGGATCGGTGCGCGTCTGCATCTCGAGTCCGCGCGCGGTGCGCTGCGCTGGCAGCGCATGGAAGTGTCGGTTGCTGGCCGCGAGTATGTCGGCCCGGTGTCGTTGACGGCCGAGGCACAGGGCGGCGTCGTGACGGGAGGCGTGATTCCACCGCAGCAATTGTTCGAGCTTGGTGGTTCGCAGACACTGGCAGGCTACGACTTCAAGCAGTTCGCGGGGGATCACGCCGCGTTGTTTCGTGGCTTCGCCGGATACCTGCTGCCGATCTGGCGCGCGCCGAGGCGGGTGTGGGGCAACCTGTTCATTCCAGGTGTGTCGCCGGGTTTTGCCGTCGGTATCGAGGGTGGCTATACGCAAATCTCCAATGCGGCGGCAAGCGTGGCGGTGGCGTTGTTGGGATCCTCGGCGCCGGGCGTGCCGGTGTCGGTGGCGAGCGACCGAATCCGTGCGACGACCGGCGTTGGCGTGACCTTTTTCTCGGGAATCATTCACGTCGGCGTGGCACGGCCAATCGACCATCCAGCGCCGTGGAAGCTCGTCATCGGGGGCGGGCCGTCGTTCTGAGTTGCGTTTGGGTTTGAACGAACGTTGATCGCATTTATCGCGAATCTGGCGAGTCTTCACGAATCGCCGCGAATCTTCACGCCGGAATACTGACTGGCTTTTCGCAAACCTGCGAAGGTTTACTCGTTCGTGTGTACTCACGTGAGAACGCTGACGGAATGATTCGCGAACATTCTTTTGGATTCGTTTGATTCGCGATGCCAACGATCAACGCCTTCTTCGACGTCAAACGTCTGCCACTAGATTGCAACGCATGTCACAGATCGATGTTGTTGAAATTGTCCCCGGACTCGTTGCGCGCATCGACACGGCGCAACTGCGCACGCTCGGCGGCAGCGAGACGAACGCGCAGCAGACCGAGACCGAGGATCGCGCCGTCACCGACACGCGGGATTTCCTTGTCGTTGCAGTCGATGCCGCCCTCGGCGTCTGCACCGCGATACCACTCTTCACCAAGTCGTCGCCTGGTAGCGCGGCCCTCGAGCCGAAGGAGCAGTGGGGCAACATCGACGGCTGGCTTACGACGACGATGCACTACTCGCGCTGGCAGCACTGGCGCATTCCTCTCGCGGCCCTTGCGGCGGCGACGAGCGACGATCCCGGGGAGAGTGGGGCACGTCGTAGCTATGCCGCCGGCGATGCCGACACGCTGCAGGACCTGACCAACTGGGCCACGCGCAATCGCTGCGTGTTTCGCTCCGCCTGATCAGGGCACCTTCGTGTTTGTTGTTCCGTCGTCGGCGCGCTTCTCCTCCTTCACCATTGGCAGCGCGCTCTCGCTGATCCATCCTTGCGCCGCGGCATGCTTCGCCGCGGCGTAGGTATCCTCGACCAGGACGAGCTCGCAGGACGACGCCGCGACTTCCGCGGCGAGCGTTCCGATCTCGCTTGATCGCTCGGGATTGCTGCTCACGTCCCTGATGTAGATCGCCTTCACGCGATTCGGGAATTCCTTGACGATCTGCCGGTAGATCTCCGGGTCATGCTGTCCCGAGTCGCCGATGAGGATGAACGGCAGCTGCGGGTAGAATTGCATGATGGTGCGGATCGCCGCACCCTTGTGCTCGAAGTGGCGATGCGAGGACAGGGCGCCGAAGCTGATGTCCCAGTCCCGCAGGAGCACCGGGCCGCGCGGGATGCGCTGGAGGTCCATGAACTCCGTGATCACGTCATAGATGTTCCACGGGCTGCTCGACACATAGAACACCGGATTCTTCTCGGAACCTCCCCGTCCATTCCGAAGCGCCTCGTAGAACGCGGCGACGCCGGGGAACGGGAGACGCGTGCGGGCGTTGCCGAGTATCACGGAGCGCGCCGCGAGCAGAAAGTTCGAGACGCGGGATTGAATGACCGTATCGTCGATGTCGCTGACGATCGCGAATTGCGCGCAGGCGGGCGGAATGAGCACCTCGCCCTTGCACCGCGGCCGATCGACACCCGGCCTGGCGGGTGACAGCAGGTCCACCGAGTACTCCGCCCATTCACCATCGACTTCTACCGCCGTGGGCAGGTCGATGCGGCTGCTGAAGAAGCCCTCGTCGTCCGCCTTCACGGCCTGGGTCACGCCCCCGAACCCGACGGCGAGCTCCGCGAACGCGAGCGGATGGCTGTCGACGCGACGATAGGTGTTCATGAGGTTCTCGACCACGGAGTCCGCTTCCGTACTCTTGCCGACCCCGCGGTTCTCCTGCGCCCGGCCGTACACGTGCGCATGCCGCGCGTCGCCGAAGCCGCGGTAGGTGAGCACCTCGAGAGGCCCGTCATCGAACACGGATCGGACCGCACGTGCCACGCCGCGAACGTTCCTGTCGACTTCCCCGAGCAGCGAGTCGATCTCGCCGAGCCAGTTTCTCATTCGGTCTCCGGTAGGCGCGGTAGACAAAATGAAGTGACCGTCGCGCGAATGGTAGCCGCGGCGGCCCTGATGGGAGGTTGCCCGCTCCAGGCCCCTCGTGCGATCAGCCTTCCAGCGACTTCATGTCGATGACGAAGCGGTACTTCACGTCGCTCTTCAGCATCCGCTCGTACGACGCTTCGATGTCCTGGATCCGGATCATCTCGATCTCCGACACAATGCCGTGCTCGGCGCAGAAGTCGAGCATCTCCTGCGTCTCGGCGATTCCACCAATGAGTGATCCCGCGAGACTGCGACGCTTCATGATGAGATTGAAGACACCTGGAGTTGGGTGAGCCTCCGATGGTGCGCCAACCAGCGTCATGGTGCCATCGCGCTTCAGTGCCGATATGAACGGGTCGAGATCGTGCGGGGCGGCGACCGTGTTCAGGATGAAGTCGAGCGTGCCGGCGCGCGCTTTCATTGCCTCGGGATCCTTCGAGATCACGACTTCGTCCGCGCCGAGCTTGAGGGCGTCGTTGCGCTTGGAGGGCGACGTCGTGAACAGCACGACGTGTGCGCGGAGTGCGTGGGCGAGCTGGACGCCCATGTGGCCGAGACCGCCGAGTCCCACGATGCCGACCTTGCTGCCCTGGCCGACCTTCCAGTGGCGCAGGGGAGACCAGGTCGTGATGCCGGCGCAAAGGAGCGGTGCCGCGGCGGCGGGGTCGAGCTTGTCGGAGATGCGGAGCACGAACTTGCGGTCGACGACAATCGTCTTCGAGTAGCCGCCGTATGTCACGCCGCCGGTGTGCTTGTCGGGCGCGTTGTAGGTGCCCACCATGCCCCTCTCGCAGTACTGCTCCAGCCCTTCAGCGCAGCTCGCGCAGTCCTGGCACGAGTCCACCATGCAGCCGACGCCGACGAGGTCACCGACCTTGAACGCCTTTGCATTTGCGCCCGCTTCGACCACTCGGCCCACAATCTCGTGGCCAGGAACGTTTGGGTAGACGGTGCCCGGCCATTCACCGCGTGCGGTGTGCAGGTCGGAGTGGCAGACGCCGCAGAACAGGATATCGATGCGGACGTCGTCGGTGCCGGGGTCGCGCCGGTCGAACGTGAACGGGCCGAACGGTGTGGTTGCACTCTGTGCCGCGTAGCCGAGCGTGGGGATCATGTCTGCCTGGTCTGGGGGATGAGCATGCGGCCAATACGCCTGGGGCAGATGAAGTTCCCGTGCCCGCGACACGGCGCGGTGGCGTCGGCTGGCGGGCGCGCGAGGACTGGGTCATGTTCGTCGGGTGAGGACCGTATGGCATGCTCGACGTCCGCCGTGTGTTCGTCAATCCCGTGAAAGCCGGAATCCATTTCTGGGCTTGGCTCAACATGGATTCCGCAACCGCAGAGCCGTCGGTGATCAGCCATCTACGTCAGTTTCCAGTGACCACACGACCACCGTGAGCGACCGGGAGGGTATTGCGTGACGGCGAAGGAGCTGAGGATTCCGTCACTCGCCGACATTCGGCTTGCCCAGTCACGGATCGCCGGGATCGCGATTCGCACTCCGCTCGTACGCTACCAGGGCGATGTCGGCGCAGGGGAAGTCCACCTCAAGCTGGAGAGCCTGCAACCGATCGGCTCGTTCAAGCTGCGCGGCGCCGCGAACGCCATGGCCGGGCTCGATGCCGCAACGCTCGCCGATGGTGTCTGCACGGCAAGCGCGGGCAACATGGCGCAGGGCGTTGCCTGGTGTGCCCGCGAGCGGGGCGTGCCATGCAGGGTGATCGTTCCCGAGCATGCGCCCGCTGCGAAGACGTCCGCCATCGAGCGACTCGGCGGCCAGGTCTTCCGCGTTTCGTTCGACGAGTGGTGGCGCACACTCGTCGATCCGTCTCATCGTGATGTCGCTGGACACTTCGTTCATCCCTTCGCGGACACCGCGGTGATGGCCGGCAACGGCACGATCGGGCTCGAGATCCTCGAGGATCTCGGCGACGTCGACGCAATCATCGTCCCGTTCGGTGGTGGCGGTCTCGTCTGCGGCATTGCAGCCGCCGCACATGTCGTGAGCCCGCGCACGAAGGTCTATGCGGTCGAAGCCGACACGGCGGCACCACTGACGGCCTCGCTCGCGGCCGGCGTTCCCATCGCGGTGACGCGAACGCCCACTTTCATCGACGGCATGGGAAGCGGTGGATTGTTCGCGGAGATGTGGCCGCTGCTGCGGTCGCTGCTCGCCCGAACGATTGTCGTGAGCGTCGCGCAGGTGGCGGCGGCGGTAAAGGCGCTCGCCGAGCGGAGTCGGATTGTGGCGGAAGGGGCGGGAGCGGCCGCTCTCGCCGCGGCGCAGACGGGTGCGCTCGAAGGCCAGCGGGTGGTTTGCATTGTCAGCGGGGGAAACATCGACCTGGAGGTCTTCGCTTCCATACTGCGTGGCGAAGTGCCGTGAATGACAAACCCAGACATGGATTCCCGCCTTCGCGGGAATGACGAATTAGAAACCGGATTGCATGGAGGTTCACCCGTGAGCACCGATCGCGCGATGAATGTCGAGTACCTTTCCTTTCCCGTGAAAACCTCACTGCCATTTTCTGCGGCAGTGCGCGTCGGCAACATGCTCTACCTCTCCGGCCAGATGGGCACCGACGACGCGACCATGCGACTTGTGCCGGGCGGAATCGAGGCGGAGACGCGGCAGACCCTCGCGAACATGAAGGCCATTCTCGAGCGCCACGGCTCCTCGCTCGATCACGTCGTGAAGTGCACCGTCATGATGGCCGACATGAGCGAGTGGCCTGCAATGAACGCCGTCTACGTCGAGCACTTCAAGCTCCACCTTCCGGCGCGCAGCGCATTCGGCGCGTCGTCGCTGGCCCTCGGCGGACGGGTGGAAATCGAGTGCATCGCGACGATCGCTCCCGTCGAGTAGTCGCGGAAGAAGAGCGACTCAGTGGTCGCGTCCCTTCTCCAGCGTGCGAACGCCGATGTACTCCGCCTGATCGAGGAACCGGTTCACGGCCGCGAGCGCGTCGTCCATCCGCAGTGGGCCATCCGTTGGTACGGAACGACGGACGACCTGCTCCACTTCCTCGCGGATGATCATGAACTCACGGCGCATCGCGGCCTCGGTCCAGCCGAGCCGCGCACGCTGGGCACCGTGACGCTCGGAAACGAGTCGCTGGATCTCCATCCCATCGGCGAGCAGAGGCGAGGGAACGCCTTCCACTTCCTCGACAACGATCAACGCACCTGCGACGTCTGCCAGAAGCGTCGCAAGGTGATCGGTCACCTGTGAGGTTCTCAGCCCCGCCGCCATCCGCATCGCCGGATCGCGACGAATGCGCTCCACGATCACACTCACGAGCGATTCGAGCTCCGTCAGAAGCCCCCGAGCCACCTTGCCCAGCCCGGGAAGGGGCCCGAGTGCCTCTGGTCTCCGTGCCGTCCGGCGAGTTTCGTTCGTGCTTGGCGAAGGCTCGGCGCACGGCACCGTCGCCACCGCGCAGGGGTCCGCGGGAAGCCAGAGATGAAAGGACGAGCCCTCTCCGACGACGCTCTCCACCGTGAGATCGCCGCCCATCGCTCGCGCCAGCCGCTGCGCAATGGTCAGGCCGAGACCGCTGCCATCGCGCGACCTGCGAGGACCAGAATCCGCCTGAACGAAGGGCTCGAAGATCGCCATCAGCTTCTCGGGAGGAATACCCATGCCGGTGTCCTTCACCGTGATGCGCACGTGTGCGCCTCGAGGTTGAAGACGCGCTCCGGCGTCCGGGGAGGTCGTCACCGTGGCGTGCACTGTGATCGCCCCACCTGGCTCGGTGCACGTCACCGCGTTCGAGAGCAGGTTCACCAGGATCTGTCGCACGCGTTCGGCGTCGCCCATGTAGGGAGGAAGACTCTCCTCCTCCGTCACGACCACGAGCTCGAGGTTGCGCGCCGACGCCTGTGGATGGATGAGGGTGATAGCGGAGCTGATCACCTCGTGCACGTTCGCGGGAGCGCTCGCGATACGGAGACGTCCAGCCTCTACCTTGGCGA
>JBBQFW010000004.1:0-35010 GCA_038322445.1 Gemmatimonadales bacterium | reverse complement strand
CGTTGCGCATTTCATTGCGGCGCTCCAAGTAGTCGGCGTTGTTCTTCGATGTCACCGCAGCGATCATTCCGAGCTCGAACCGGCGGATGTTGGCGAGCCCGACGTTGAGCTTGTCCAGCGCCAGCAGCGACGGTATCTGGTTCGTCGACATGTCATGGCCGGTTTCCGCCACGAGATTGATGGCGCGGAGGCCGATGCTGCCAACGATCACGCAGAGGGTGGCAACGCAGAGGAAGCTGAGGATCAGCTTCCGCCGCAGCGGCATGTCATAGAACCAGTTCATGGAGGTTTCCTTGTGAAGGCGGGGATTGCGCGGGTGAGCGGCGCGGTCGGCTGCGGAGCCTTTGTCCACAGTGTCGGCCTGCGCCGCGTAGTTCATGGAATAGCGACGGGGATGCGATGCGTTTTACGCGACCTTGCTCACGCGCCGCGAGCAGGCGCGAATGAGCGAGGCGGCGATGTCGCGCAGCGACGTCACTTCGTCGGCGGCATTCAGCTTGATCGCCTCCGCGGGCATGCCGAAGACGGTGCAGCTCGCCTCATCCTGCGCGATGGTCCATGCGCCGCTCTCCCGCATGGCGAGCAGTCCGCGCGCGCCGTCGGCGCCCATGCCTGTGAGGATGGCGCCGACCGCGTTCCGGCCGGCGCTGCGCGCGACGGAGTGGAAGAGCACGTCGACCGCCGGTCGCTGGTGATGGACGCGCGCGCCATTCTTCACACTGACCACATACCGCGCGCCGTCGCGGCGCAGCAGCATATGCAGGTCACCCGGGGCAACGAGTGCGACACCCGGCAGCACGGCGTCGCCGTCGCGTGCCTCGCGCACTTCCATGGGGCAGAGGCCATTGAGCCGGTCGGCGAATGCCTTCGTGAAGTGCGGCGGCATGTGCTGTACGATGACGATGCCGGGCCCGT
Source organism: Gemmatimonadales bacterium (assembly GCA_038322445.1). Classification (GTDB taxonomy): domain Bacteria; phylum Gemmatimonadota; class Gemmatimonadetes; order Gemmatimonadales; family Gemmatimonadaceae; genus AG11. Next base: position 34,095 of record JBBQFW010000004.1, on the reverse strand, counting down.
CAGCGGGCAGGCCCCGCAACACGTGCTCGATGGCGACGGTGCCCCCGGTGGACGCCCCGATAGCCAGGATGCGGTTGGTCGTCTCGAAGGCCATGGGGCGGTGCACGATCGCTGCACCGGGAAGCGGCGCGCTCACACGGGCCGTTGCGGCGGCGCGGATGGCGCGCACGAGGGTGGTCGCGACCTCGGGCACGGAGTACGCCGATCCGGGCTTGCTCACCACGTCCACGGCGCCGAGGGCGAGCGCCCGCACCGCGGTTTCACTGTGCTCGAGCGCCACGGAGCTCACGATGATGACCGGGGTGGGCCGGTGCTTCATGAGCTTCGCCAGGAACGACAGGCCGTCCATCCGCGGCATCTCGATATCGAGCGTGATGACATCGGGGTTCAGCGAGAGCAGCATGTCGCGTGCGACGTACGGATCCGGCGCCGCGCCGACGACCTCGATATCGCCGAACTTCGACAGCTCCTCCGACAGCACCTTCCGCACGAGGGCGGAATCATCGACCACGAGCACGCGAATCATGGCGCCCTCACGTTGGGTCGAAGTAGAGCATCACATCGACACGGCCCGATTCCTCGAGGCCGAAGCGGACGAGCGCAGTGGGGTGCGGCGCGGCTCCGGGGAGGTCGATCACCGGCTGTGGCGCGCGCAGGACGAACGCCGCTTCGGCGCCGCCGATGAGCGGCATGAGGTTGCCGCAGATCACGTTCGTGACTTCGGCGAGTGCGTCGCGCTGCATGTGGTAGTCGCCATCGACGTCGCCGAGCATGTTGCTCGCGAATAGCGGCAGGAGGCCGCCACAGAGTCGCACGACGACGCGCCCGGTGAGGGGCCCCTCGAAGCGCACGCTCATGGTGCCGTCGACAGTGGCGGCGTCCTGCAGCTCGGAGACTTCCACCTCGGGACAGAAGAAGCACAGCGTTTCCAGCGTGAGCGCGGTGACGTCGCCCAGCGTGGCGGTATGGTCGGTCATGCGGCAACTCCCATGACGCGCTTGACGGCATCACGCAGGTCTTCCGGCGTGAACGGCTTGTGCACGAACTCGGCGCCGGAGGCGCGCACCTGGGCAATGCGCGGGTCGCTGCCCTCGGTGGAGATGACGATGGTGCGCAATCCAGCGGTGGACGGGCGGTTTCCGATCTCGGCGAGCAGCTCCAGTCCGTTCATGACGGGCATGTTGATGTCCACCAGTGCGAGATCGACCCACTGTGATTCGAGGACGGCGAGCGCCTCGACGCCGTTGCCGGCGTGCCATACCTCGCCGATGTCCAGGCCACTCATGCGCAGCGTCTTCACGATCATGGCGCGCATCACGGCACTGTCGTCGGTCACGAGCACGTTGAGGGACATGGGAGAGCCGGGGTCAGAGGGATTTGTCGGTGCCGTCAATGCGCATGGTCACGCGGCCGTCGCCCACGTGGAGCGTTGCCGTGCGCGCGACGTTGCCGCCGACGTCCGACGACTGGATCATGACGTTGTTCTTCCAGAGGATGCGGTGCAGCGCGACCATGTTGCGCTTGCCGATCTCGAACATGTCGCTGCCGCCCTGCACGGCAGCGCCGCCGACGACCTTCACCACGATGCGCTCCTTCACGGCGCCGAGGCGGTAGGCCGCCATGAAGAGGCGGGGCACGCCGGTGTCGACGAACATCGCGGGGTTGGACGCGGCCATCGAGGCGTCGAGCCGCGAGTCGGGCAGCATGACGTGCAACATGGCGCCGACATGCGCCACCGGATCGTGGATCATGAGGCCCAGGCAACTCCCGAGCGCATACGTGACGATGCTGGCGTGATCGTCCCGACTGGCAGCGAGGTCCGCGACGCCCACCACGATGCGCTCGGCTTGTGTCAGCATGTCACTTCAGGTAGGTGGCGGGTTGGACCGACGTGAATTCGTGGGAGAGGGCGGTGAGACTTTCCGAATGCCCCACGAGCAGCGAACCGCCCGGCACAAGCAACTCGTAGAAGCGTTTCACCAGCCGCTCCTGCGTTGGCGGGTCGAAGTAGATCATCACGTTGCGGCACATGATGACGTCAAACGGGCCCTTCATCGGCCAGTCGCCCATGAGGTTGAGGCGCGCCGTGTGGACCAGGTGTCGCAACGGCCGCTTCACGGTGTAGCGCAGTGCACCCGGAACCCCGCTGCGGTCGAAGTGCCGGCGCACGCGGTCCGGATCAATGTCTCCGATCGCCGCACTGTCGTAATCGGCTGCGGCGGCGCGCGCGAGGACCCGGGTGGACAGGTCGGTGGCCAGGATCTTCACACCCGCGAGCTGGGACGCCGTCCATACCTCGGCGAGCACCATCGCGAGCGTGTAGGGCTCCTCACCCGACGAGCACCCCGCACACCAGAAGCGCGCACTGCCGCGTTGGGCGAGTTCGGGCAGCACCCTCTCCTTCAGGTACTCGAAGTGCGCCGCCTCGCGAAAGAAGTTCGTCTTGTTCGTGGTGAGGAGGTCGACGAGCGTCGTGAGCTCCGTGCGCTGCCGGTCGTTGCGCACAAACGCGAGGTACTCCGTGTAACTGTCGAGATTCAGCGCACGGAGCCGATTGGCGAGCCGCGACTCGACCAGCCCTTCCTTGCCGGGCGTGAGGTTCACGCCCGATATGGCGTACATCAGCTCCGAGACCGACCGGAACTCCTCCGCGCTCAGCGCCCTGCCGGTCGTCGACGCCATGCTGCCATCACGCCGTGACGCGCGAGGCCGAATCGACCTCGTTGAGCGTGAGGATGCGGTCGATGTCGAGCAACAGGCGTACGCGACCACCCTGTTTCGCGAGGCCGAGCAGGTACTCGGTGTGCACGTCCGCGCCAAAGCTCGGGGTGTCCTCCACTTCGTCGGCAGAGATGTTGCAGACCTCGGACACCTTGTCCACGACGATGCCGACCTGCACGCGCTGGATCTGGGCAACGATCACGCACGACTCGCTCGTCTCCGCTGGCGGCATGTCGAAGCGGGTGCGGAGATCCATGATGGGAATCACCTTGCCCCGCAGGTTGATGACGCCGCGCATGAAGTCCGGAGCGCGCGGGATCCTGGTGATTGGCAGCATGCCGAATATCTCGTGGACCTTCAGGATCTCGATGCCGTATTCCTCGCCCGCGAGGAAGAAGGTCAGGAACTTTCCGCTGCGCCGAGCGGCGTGCGAGTCACTGCGGACCGGCTCGATGGCGGTGCTCATGGTCTTCCGTGGAGGGGGTGGTGGCGGCTGTGGAGCGCAGCGTCGGTCGTGCGGCATGACCTCTCCCTTCTGTATCGGCACCGGGTGCGCCGATGTGAAGGATTTGGCATGGTCACGCCACCGCGCGCATCGGCTCGGCGATGTCGTCGCGGCGGCGGAGCAGCGTGATGAGCTCCGCGATGTCGAGGATGAGGCCAACGCGTCCGTCGCCGAGGATGGCCCCGCCGGAGACGCCTTCCACCTTGCCCACACCGTCTCCCAACGACTTGGCGACGACCTGCTGCTGTCCCAGGAGTGCATCCACGAGCAACGCCACGCGCTGGCTGCCCACGGCCACCACGACGACGAGCGCCTGGCACGGATCGGACTGTGCCGCCGGAATGCTGAAGAGCCGGTGCAGCCGGAAGAGCGGCATCACCTCGTTGCGCAGGCGCACCATCTCGCCGCGTCCGGCCACGGTGGAGAGCGCATCACGCTCGGGGCGGAAGCTCATGAAGATGCTGGTGGTGGGGATCACGTAGCGCTCCGCGCCCACCTGCACGAGCATGCCGTCCGTCACCGCGAGGGTGAGCGGCAGCCGTAGCGTGAAGACCGTACCCTGCCCGGGCGATGAGGCGATCTCGATGAGGCCGCGCAGCGACTCGATGTTCCGTCGGACGACGTCCATGCCGACACCGCGTCCGGAGAGTCCCGTGACCTGCGCGGCGGTGGAGAAGCCCGGCGCAAAGATGAGGTTGAAGATCTCGGAGTCCGACATCTTGGACGCCGACTCGATGAGTCCCTTCTCGATCGCCTTCGCGATGATGCGTTCGCGATCCAGGCCCTTGCCATCATCACGGAGTTCGACGACGACGTTGCCACCGGCGTGGCTCGCGCTCAGGCGGATGCGGCCCTGCCTCGGCTTGCCCGCCGCGATCCGCTCATCGGGAATCTCGATGCCGTGGTCCACGGCGTTGCGGACCATGTGCACGAGGGGGTCGCTCAGCGCGTCGACCATGTTGCGGTCGATCTCGGTCTCCTCCCCATCGGTCGAGAACTCGATCTGCTTCCCGACGGCCTGCGCCACGTCACGGACGAGCCGCGTCATTTTCTGGAAGGTCGGCTTGAGCGGGACCATCCGCATGGAGAGACTGAGGTCATGCAGCTCGCGCACGATCTTGCCCGCGTGGCTCACCTTGCGCGCGAGCCCATTGTGACTGGCGCCGGGGAGTTCGGTATCCTGCGCGATCATCGTCTGCGCGATGATCAGCTCCGCGATCATGTCGATGAGCCGGTCGAGCCGATCGGTGCGTACGCGAATCGATGATTCCGACGTGACCTCCCGACGCTCTTCCCCGATCCACGCCGCGCGCGCTGGCGCTGTGGCGACGATGTCCGCCTGTCCTTCGGCGGCGGGTGTCGTGGCAGCGGCACTCGCGCTGGGGGCCTGCTGGCTCGGCACCAGCAGTGCGACGACGCCGGACGCACCGCAGGCGACCCGCGCCAGCTGCGCGAGCACCGCGTCATACGCCGCTGGGCGCGTCATCGGCTTTCCGGCGAGCGCCTGCTCGACGGTGGCGATGAGTGCCTTTACCACGTCCACCGCCTGAAGGGCGAGGTCGGGCACGCCGCCCGCGAACGGAATCTCGCGATCCCGCACGCGCGTGAAGAGCGACTCGGCTTCATGGGCGAATGATGTGATCGTCGTGAGGCCGAGAAACCCCGAGGTGCCCTTCACCGTGTGGAACGCGCGGAAGACGGTGTTGATCGCCTCCGAGTCGGTCGGATCGGTCTCCAACTGCAACAGCGCACGCTCGGCGCTATCGAGGTATTCGCGGCACTCGGTGACGAAGTCGGCGATGAGCTCACGATCACCGTCGAGCAGGGTTTCCTGGAGGACATCCGGGGCCCTCGTGCTGTCATCGGTCTGGAGCGCGGCATCCGGAACCGCGCCGTACGCATTGTCCGCGGCAGCGACGACGGCCGCGACTGACTCGGGCTGCGCGCTCATGGCAACGTTCTCGGCCTCGTCCCGCGCGCGTACCGCCTCGTCCACGTATCCGGTGAGCTGCGCGAGCTCCCCCGCGAGGTCGGCGCCGGCCTCCATCTGATCGAGGACGCGACTGATGGACGCCACCGCTTCCTGCGCGAGTGAGCGCACGAGCTCGACGACAGTCTCGTCCGCAGCGATTGCGCCGAGCGACACGCGCAACTGCTCCATCTCGGCGCGCTCGTGGGGCTCCGCCATGAGGAGCAGCGCGGCGGTATCATCCAGCGACAGCGGCGGCGAGGCGGGGCGTAGTACCCCTGACGGTGCCGCTGGGGCGCTGCCTGCGCCGGCATTCCATTCCTTTGGATCGCGCTCCAGTGCGCGAAGCACCTGCTGGGCCGCCTGGATGATCAGGAGTTCCTTCCCGAAGTCGCCGGGATCAGCGAGATGCTCGGCGACGGCGCCGATCGCACCGCGCGCGACGGCGTGTCGCCTGGCGTCGTCCAGACCTGTGCCGGCGTTCGCCTCGATCGCCGCGAGGAGATCGCCGACCAGGGTGAGGAGGCGCTGCGCGTCGGGGTGCGCATCGCGTACGGAGGTGCCGACGTGCGTGAGTACTGTCCGCGCGGCGGCGATCGCGTTTCCGTCCGCCGGGGTTGCGGCATCGAGATCGGAACGCAGGGCACGCAACCGGGCGAACGGAGAGGAATCAGCGCTAGTCATGATCAATGGGAAGGGAGTCGTCCCGATGAGTGTCGGCCAGGCGCGGGCGCGAGTTGAGCCGACGCGTGAAGGGAGCGCGTGGTGCGTGATGACACAAAAGAGGCGCGTCGCTGGAGCGACGCGCCTCTTCGTTCACCATTGGTCGTGATGCTCTCCGGACTTTCGTCAGCGCGCGATGAAAAGCGAGTCGGCGAGCGCCTGCCGATCGTGCGCATCGCTGTTGGATGCGTTCGGGTCGAACGCCAGGCCGAGGGGGCGCGGCGACGGCACGATTTCCGGAGCGATATGGCTCGGACTGAAGTACTTCATGAGGAGCGACAGCCGATCTTCCATCTCGAGGATCACGCTCGACGCGTAGGCGAGCTGCTGGGTGGTGATGTCCTGGAACTGCAGGTGATTCATGAGGCCGAAGAGCTCGTCGCGCATGGTGGCGCGCACCTCGGCGGCTCGCGTCGTGGGCTCGTGGCCCTCGCCGAGCTGGTCGAGCTCATCCACCATCGCGATCGACCGGTCGAGCCCATTGAGGATGTCGGTCGCGGCCATTTCCGTTGCCGACGTGACTTCGCGCAGCTTGCTGTGCATGTGCGCGAGCTTGTCCATGTGCGCCTGCTCGAGCACGCCGCGGCTTTCGCGAAGACGGGTGAGGATGGTGCCGATCTCCCCGAAGGCGCGGAGCAGCTGCTGCGGCAACCGCGCGCTGACCGCCGGGTCGGGCGCTTCGGTGTCGGGCTTCAGCTCCACGATCGCGCTGTCGACGAGGCGCAGGGATGCCTCCGAGTCGAAGAGCAGCTCACTGGCTGAACGCGGTGCCATGCTACGCGGCGACCTCGCCGGACACCGACAGCACCTGATCGATCTTCTCTTTCAGGACGGCGGGGGTGAACGGCTTGAGGATGTAGTTGTTGACGCCGGCTTCCACGGCGGCGAGGATGTCCTCGCGCATGCTGCGCGTGGTGACCATGAGGATCGGGACCGTCTTGCCGTCGCCGCGGGCGCGCACGGCCCGCGCGAACTCGAGTCCGGTCATGTTCGGCATGTTCCAGTCGGTGATGACGAACCCGACGGACGCGTCGAAGGCGCTCAAGGCCTCCTGGCCGTCACCCGCCTCGACTGTGTTGCTGTAGCCGATGCGTTGCAGTGAATTGACGATGATCCGGCGCATCGTGACGGAATCATCAACGACGAGGAATTTCATGGGTCGAGCTCATGATGAGACAGCGAGGCACGAGCGATAGCGACGGCCGGCGGAATGCCGGACCTAGCCGAGATCGCCGCTACCAATGATTCGACGGGCAACCTTGTCCACGACGGCGAGGGAGTTGTAGGCGCCGTCGAGCACGCGCTGGCGAAGCTGCGCAATGCGTTCGGGGCTGAGCTCTGATGTGCTGCTGCTGCTGCTGCGCGCCGCGAGCTCGCGACCGGCCACCGAGATATGGACTTCGTCATTCCGCGATGCCGAAGGCTGTGACGGACGCTGAGGAGCCGCGTTCGTCTTTTCCACCTTGGGGGCGGGGGTGGCACTGGGTACTTCGATGTGGGCATGACTGCCCGGCTGTGGCTTGATTTGCATGGTTTCCTCCGTGATTCGTTTTATCGGCACCGGACGGCACCAACTTGAGCGACACCGCAAAGAAATGCTGGTGGGGTGAGGCAAAATCGACCTGAACCTTCTCTGACAAAAAAACTAAATGGTGAGAAATAATTCCAGTTATCATGACATCATAGCGCCATTATCATACCATGTTCCCCGTAGTACCGATAGCATGTCTCGCAGTGCATTCAACTGATCTCTCCCGTCGAATCTGGCGATGAATAGCAGCTCGGACGAAAAGAACCCGTAGAGTGCCGCCAATCGCGGTGCAAGCTCCCCGCCTCGCTCGAGGTCGACCGACGCGATCAGGTCGAACACGATCGCCATGGCAGCGTTGAGCGCATGCGACTTGCCGTCCACGTCGCCCCGTCCGATGGCTGAGTCGACCACGCCGAGCGCGCACTCGAGCGCCGTGTAGAGCTCCGGCACCTGGTGTCCCGAACGCACCGACGGCATGGGAAGCTCGCGCGGAACGGATTCAATGAGCTCGGAGGCGGGCATATTGTTGCGATCGGCGCGAGCCTATCGGACCAGGTTGAGGTGAGTGGACTGCATCGCGTCGCTCCCGTACCTCGACCCGACGGGGTCGGGGTGGGACAGGTCCGAAAGTGCCGCCATCACGCGTTCGCGTTCGCTGCGGACCCGCTGGAGCAGCGCCGCGTTCTGGTGCTGGAGCTTTTCAGAGAGCTCCACGAGCTCGGCATCAGCGCCTGTGCGAACGGGGTGCGCGGACGCACCAGCCAGTGCCTGGACGCTGTGCGCCAGCGACTCGACCAGGGCGCTTCGACGCGCGAGCACGGTCTCCAGGGCATCACCGTCCGTGACGACAGACCGGGCGAGCATGGTCTGCTCGATGAGGCAGTGGAGAATGTCGCGCGTGACGGGTTCGTGCGCGGCGGAGAAGCTCGGCAGGGCGCTCATGCGGCGCTCGCGTTCGGCGCCGCGGCAATCTCGGCGAACGCATCGCGCAACACGTTGACCTGCGACGCCACACGCGCCAGCAGCGCACGGTTCTTCGTGGCGCGAATGTCGACAAGTGCGCCGAGAAAGAAGCTGTAGAGCGCCACGAGCTCGTCGGCAACGGAGCCTCCCCGTTCGCGGTCGATGCCGCCCATCAACTCGCTCAACCCATCCTCCGCCTTGCCGATCGACACAGAGAACAACGGTGTATTGCCGGTGTCGATCGCGATGCCCGTGCGGCGCAGGTGCACGAGCAGGAAATCGTACACGATGACGACGAGCCGGCCCGGAGGCGCCGAGAGAACTTCCATGTCACGATAGGACGAGGCGGCGGCGTAGCTCATGAGTGGTGGCGTGAAGGTAAACGGAATCGTGCCCGTACACTCATCATCGACTCGTCACTTGCCCGACTGAAGCGATGTGAGCGCGTTGAGCGAGCTCGTGAGGCTGTTACCCTGTGCGGAGATGCGCTGCAGTGCCGCCTCCATCGCGGCGAACTGCTTGAGCAACGACGCCTTCTTGCGCTCGAGCCGACCGCTGACATCGTCGCTGTGCGCAGTGGCCTTCGTGATCGAGATGCCGAGCGCGTCGACGTTGAGTGCGACCGTTCCGTCGCCCGCGCGGGTGATCAACGAGGCGGCGCGCGCCATCTGCGCCGCCACGCCCGCCAACACGGTAGCGCTTCCAATGGCGCCGAGCGCGCTGCCCGTGTAGCGCAGCGCCAGGCCATCCGCGGCATCACCCGCCGCAGCAGTGAGCGTCTGGCCAACGCCAACAGCGGCGACGCCGTTGATCGTTCCGGCCACGTTCACTCCCGTGCGAGCGCCCGCCGCGAGCCCGAGCTGGGTCGCGGACGTGGCGTCGCCCGCATCGTACGCGAGCGTGAAGCCGGTGGCGCCGTACTGCGTGCTGCTGATCGACAACTGGCCGCCGCTCGTTGACGCGGAAAGTTGCATCCGGCGCGAATTGAAGAGCGTATTCAGCCGCGCGGCCACGGCGCTCGCGTCGTCGCCGCCATTGAGCACGACGGAGTCGGTGATGCCAGTGGAAGCGTCCGTGACGTTGAGATGCGCCTGCGTGCCGCCAGCGACGTACGGGAACGTCGCCGCGCTTCCGGTGGCCGTGGCGCGCGTTGCGAGCGCGGAGATGTTGACGGCGTAGCTGCCCGCCTTCGTATTGTCGTTGGCGCTGACGTACTCGAGCCCTGCGCCCGTCACGCTGCCGGCGAGCGCAAACAGCGACCGCACCCCCGCGGTATCCGTTGTGAGCGCCTTCTGGAAGGCGGTCTCATCGAGGGTGAGGACCCCGGTCTTGTCGAGCGCAACGCCAACGAGCGCGGAGCGCGTGAAGCCGGCGCCCGTGACATCGGACAGCAGCGTGTTGGTGAAGGCACGCGCCGACGACGTGAGTGCGGTGCTGTGCGCGAGGCTCGCGCCGCTGGCGGTGTTCTTCCTCACGAACGACTGGAGCGCGTTATAGGCCGACACGAACGACTTCACGGCCGTGAGTGGCGTGGCCGTGTCGCGCGCCACGCTCACGGTGATCTTCGTGCCCACCTCGGCCTGCTGGAGCGAGAGGGTGACGCCGCTCACCGCGTCGGAAATCGCGTTGCCTGGCCGTGTGAGCAGCACGCCGTCCACGCGGACGCGCGCGTCCGAGCCCTGGGTCACCTCGCGAACGCGGCCGGCGGTATCCAGCGCAAATGCGCCGATGCCTGTGCTGCCTCCGCCATTGGCAACGCTCTTGTTCACCGTGAGCGCGAGCGTGAGCTGCGATTCACCCGCGGTGCCGTCGGTCAGGTGGAGGCGGCCGTCAGCGCCGAGCGATGCGGTGGCTGTGCGTGTTCCGCTTCCGAATCCGGCGGCGCCGTTCAGTTGCAACAGGAGGTCGTCCATGGTGGTGCCTGCGCCGACGGCAAAGGTCTGCGAGACGGCGGTGCCGTCGCCACGCTTGCCACTGAGCACGACCGAGTCGCCGGCCTGGATATTCGCGCTGCCGCCGTTGGCCTTGAGCCCGACCAGCAGCGTCGCGCCGGTGGCCGTCGCGTTAGTCGCATCGGTGAGCGCGGTGCTGCCAAGGACCTGCGTGACGCCGCTGCGGCCGGCCGCGAGCACACCGAGCATCTGCAGCACGCGCTGGCTGTCGGCGTCCGGCACGGATGGGTCGCCCGCTGAGGGCGCAGCGCTGAGTGCCGCATCCACGGCGAGGCGAGACTGGGTAACGCCGTTGTTGTCGACGCTCGACGTGGTGCGCGCGCCCACGCCGGCGGCCATGAGCTTGGCCGCGAGCGTCGAGAGGGTGTCGACCGCGAGGTCGACGGCGATGGTGCGGTTGCCGGCCTTGATGGTGGTCGCGGGGGGACTCACGAGGCCGAGGAGCTGGCCGATCGCAATCTCCGTGGACGTGAACTTTCCGCTGGACGCGGATCCGTCGGCGTTGCTGCCGCCGGCGTACGTGCCGTCGATCAGGCCGATCTGTTGGAGCGTTCCACCGGTGGACGTGCTGTCAATGAGTGCGATGCCGCCGGAGCCGGCGGCATCGCTGGAGAGCACCAGGCGCACCGAGCCGGCCGCCGTGCCGAGGACCGAGGCGGTGACACCGGACGGGCTGAGTCCTGTGTTGAGGGCATTGATCTTGTCGCGGATGCCGTTGAGGGAGTCCGCAGCCGTGATGCTCACCTTGGCGCCGTTGATGGATACGTCGCCGGAGGTGAGCCCCAGCGCGGCCGTGGCCGACGCAAACGAGGCGCCGCTCAGCTTCTCGGCGCGTGCAATGTCGAGGACCTCGACCTCGTAGCTGCCGGGCGCCGCGCCCGCCTGTGCGGTGGCACTGAGTAGTGAGCGTCCGGTGGTGGCACTGGTGCCGACGGACACCTGGAAGGCGTCGAAGGCGGATCCTTCGCGGAGGGTGGACAGCGCCGATGACAGCTTCGCGGCGACGTCCTGGTAGCTGGTCCACGCGTCCGATTGCGCCTGACTTTTCGTGATGGAGGCGGTGATGGGATTCAGTTCGCGCGCCTTGTCGATGGCGCTGAGCTGATCAACCATGTCCTGCCACTGGATGCCACTGGAGAGTCCCTGGACGCTCCCGACCGAGGTAGTCATGCGGATACTCCGCTGAATTGGGTGTTTCGCCTGCTGGTGTCACGCCACGGCGACGAGTGTTGAAAAGCCCCCTGGGCCGGGCCATGTGGCCCGACCCAGGGGGTCACTGCGAGAGCGAATGATTTACTGCAGGAGCTTGAGGACACTCTGGCCGCTCTGGTTCGCCTGGGCGAGCATCGCGGTGCCGGCCTGCGCCAGGATGTTGTTCTTCGAGAACTTGGTCATCTCTTCCGCCATGTCGACGTCGCGGATGACTGATTCTGCGGCCGTGAAGTTCGTGATTGCGGTCTTGGCGTTGTCGAGGCCGTAGGTGATGCGGTTCTGTGCGGCACCGATGTCGCCGAGGGCCGTCGAAACCTTTGCGATGGCGGCGTCGATGACGGTCAGGGCGGAGCGTGCCGTGCTCGACGACGTGGAGAGATCGACGTTGTTCGAGCCCGCCGTGGTGAGTCCGAGCGTGTCCGTGGTGAGGTCGGTGTTGCCGATGGTGATGAAGTCACCGGTGTTGCCGGTGGTGTACGAGCCGCCACCGCTGGAGCCGATGAGGAAGGCGCCGCCGCTACCTGCCGAGACTACCGCGCTCTTGACGGCGCCGGCGGAGAGGATCTCCGACGTGCCAGCGACGTACGCGGAGTTGAGCTTGACCGTGAGGCCGAGGGCGCCAAAGGCGGCGTCCTGCGCGCCACTGGCGGTAACGGCGACCGTCTGCGAGAGCGTGCCGGCCGCGTTGACCGCGGTCATGGTCTTTGCGGTCTTGTCGAGCGTGATCGTGAAGGTCTGTGCGGTGGCGCCGCTGATCTCGACGCTGCCGACGAAGGCGTTGCTGAGCACCGTGGAGCCGCCCGCGACGTTCGCAACGGAGTTGGAGAAGGAGCCGTCGATGAGCTTGACGCCGTTGAACTTGGTGGTGCTGGTCGTACGCGTGATTTCGTCGCGCAGCTGCGTGAACTCGGCGGCGATCTTGGTGCGTCCCGGTGCGTCGACGCTGTCAGAACCGGCCTGGGTGGCGAGTTCCTTCATGCGCTCGAGGATGGACTGGATCGTGTTGGCCGAGCCTTCCGCGACGCCGAGCAGCGCGTTTGCCTGTTCGGCGTTGCGCGAGGCCTGGATGAGCGAGCGGGTGTCGGCGCGCAGGCGGTTCGCGATGCCGAGTCCGGCGGCGTCGTCAGCGGCCTTGTTGATGCGGAAGCCCGAGGAGAGCTTCGCCATCGAGTCCGCGGCCATGCCCTGGCTCCGGCCCAGGTTACCAGCGGCCTGAAGTGCGCTGACGTTCGTGTTGATACGCATTGTGGTATTCCTCCTTGAATTGTCGTGGGGCATCCTTGCCCCTCGGCGAGGCGCGATCGCGTCCGCCGCTGCAGAGGAATATCGGCGCGGCCTGCGCGGACTTTAGCGGGAAAATGAAATCGGGCGCTGCGATGTTCGCGGCGCCCGATTTTCTCACCGGAATGCGTCGTCAGTGCGACGCAAGCGGCTCGCGCGGCACTGGCTCTCGCGTGCCGAAGACCGTGTCCTGCAGCACCGCCTGGAACCCGGTGCGCGACTGCACGTTGAACACGAGCGGCCCCTGAAGGTTGGCGGTCGCCGGGGTGGTGCCGGCCGGGAGCGTGACGATGGCAAAGACATTCACCTGCGTCGGTGCCGTCGTTTCGAGGCGTTGCAGGATCGGACCGCCCAGGTCCACGGCATATTCCTCGAAGTACATGAAGGGATCCATGATGAGGAAGGCGACGGATGGCTCCTGCACCGAGTGGAGCCAGGAGAAACCCACCGCGTTGGCGGGCAGGAGTGCGAAGCTGGTGCACGCCGGAAAGCCGAGGAGGCCATCGGGCATGGCGAGGAGCTGTTCGTCGGCGACATCGAGCTTGCCGAAGATGTCGGATTGGAAGGAGACGGGCATCAGCGAAGGTATTCCGTGAGGGACATGCCGAGCACCTTGGATGTGATCGACATCGCGGCCTGGTAGGCCGTCTGCTTGGTAACGAGGGTGGTGACGGCGGCTTCGATGTCGACGTCCTGCAGATCGGAGCGGCGCTGCGTGAGGTTGGCCTTGAGGCTGTCGAGGTTCTGCGAGGCGCTGTCGAGCGCATTGGCCTTCGCGCCGTTCTCGCCGATGAGCACCTGCACCTGCTGGAAGGAGCCTTCCATGGCACTGAGTGCGGTTCCGCCCGCGGCCACGTCATTGGCCGCGAGCGCCTTCGTCGCGTCGCGCAACGAGGCGAGGACGTTGCTGTCGAGAAAGGTGCGGGTGCCGTCGCTCGTTGGTGCGAGCCGTTGGCCACTGCCGATCTCCATGCTGGGCGATCCAACCGGACTCGTGGTGGTGAAATCGACGGTCGTGCCGCTGCCCGTGGCGGCGAAAGGCGGCACGGAGGCGGTGTCGCCACCAAAGAGATACGCGTCGCCGTACTTGCTGTTGCCGATCTGGACGACGGTGTTGAAGATGGACTCGAGCTCTTTCGAGGCGATGAGTCGGGTGCCCGCCGAGGCGGTGCCCGTGGTTTGCGCCGTCACCACTTCGCGCGCGCGAGCGATGAGGTCGGTAACCTGCCCTAGCGCGGCTTCCTCGAAAGTGTTGCGAGAAGTCGCTGCACCGATGTTACGCTTGTACTGGGCGCTGGCCCCAAGCGCACTCGACGTACCCATGAGCTGGCTGGATGCCGTGGGATCGTCCGACGCGATGGCGATGCGCGTGCCGGACGATATCTCTGTCTGGAGCGACTGCACCGCAGCCCGGTTGGTCTGTAGCCCCTCCAGACTGTTGTGCAGGATCATACTGTTCGTGATGCGCATGCTGGCACCTCTCCTTGTTACACCGCACGGACTGTGGCCGTCTCGCCGACCGGGCCGTCATATGTGCCGAGTATCGGACAGGACGCGCAAAAGCCTTAATCATCGGAATCGGTAAACGGGCATGGCGACGATTCTCTGCGTTGACGACGAGCCGGCCATCGGCATGATTCTCGAGGACACCCTCGAGCGCGCGGGGCACACGCCGATCAGTGCGCACAACGTGCCGCAGGCGCTCCAGGCGCTACAACGCGGCGGGGTGGACCTGATCATCTCGGATTACCGCATGCCGGGCCTCACGGGCCTCGAGTTCCTGCAATTGCTCCAGCAGGAGGGCTACGACGTCCCGCTGATCATGCTGACGGGCTATGCGACGATCGAGCATGCCGTCGCGTCGATCAAGGCCGGCGCCATCGACTACATCACGAAGCCGGTGGCGGCGGAGAACCTCGAGCTCGCGGTGGGCCAGGCGCTCGAATTCGTGCGGTTGCGCCGCGAGAACAACAGCCTGCGGCGGGAGGTGATGGAGTTCCGCAATGAGCGGCAGATCATCGGGGACAGCCCGATCATCCGCCGCCTGATGCTCACGGTGAACACCGCGGCGCCGACCCGTGCCACGGTGCTGCTGCAGGGCGAGTCGGGGACGGGCAAGGAATTGTTCGCGCGCGCGATCCATGATGCGAGCGACCGGCGCGACAAGCCCTTCATCAAGCTGAACTGCGCGGCGCTGCCCGAAGGCCTGATCGAGAGTGCGCTGTTCGGGCACGAGAAGGGCGCGTTCACGGGGGCCATCAAGCGCGTGGAAGGCGCATTCGAGCGCGCGGACGGCGGCACCCTGCTGCTCGACGAGATCAGCGAGATGCGGCTCGACCTGCAGTCGAAGCTGCTGCGCGTGCTGCAGGAGCAGGAGTTCGAGCGCGTCGGGGGCACGACGGCAATCAAGGTGGACGTCCGTATCATCGCCACGACGAACCGCGATCTCGCGGAGTACGCGGCCGAAGGACACTTCCGGAAGGATCTCTACTTCCGTCTGAGCGTGATCCCCGTGTCCATCCCGCCGCTCCGCGACCGGCCCGGCGACATCCCACTGCTCGCCGCACGGTTTGCCACGCGCGTGGGCACGGAGATGGGCAAGGAGGTGAAGGCCATCGCGCCCGAAGCAATGAAGATGCTGCAGGGTTACAGCTGGCCCGGCAACGTGCGCGAGCTGCAGCACGCAATAGAACGCGCGGTTATTCTCTCGCCGGATGCGGTCCTCGAGCCCGAGGCCTTTGACGGACATCGTTTCGGGCTCACGCAGACGTGGAGTGGCCCGACGCCGGCGCGCGCGTTCCCATCGGTGAGTGCGCTGCTCGAGCGCGAGAGCGGCGGACAGTCCGCAATTCCCGACGGCGCGCTGGTGCTCACGTCCCTCGACGTGGGCGAGGCGGAGTCGAAGCTGATCGCGCGCGCGCTCGTGGTGAGCGGCGGCAATCGCACGCGCGCGGCGGTGCTGCTGGGCATGAGTGTCCGCACGCTGCGCAACAAACTCAGCCCCGCGGCACCGTCCTGATCCTGTTCCGTGCGCGACGCGCTCCGGCTCGGCAAGATTTGCCTGAGTGACAGTTTTTACCGCCGTCCGGTTTCGCACCTACGGGTGACACCGCAGTGCACGCGACCGCGACGACGTGACCCGTAAGCCGTTCCCCACGAGTGCCTTACGACATTGATGCGAGCCCGCCTTCTCCAGGAAGGCGGGCTCTTTTTGTCGTCCGTTCGCGTGGTCCCCAACCTGCCTTCTCATGTCTCCGTCAACGCACCACGCAGCGATCGCTACCCCTCCCCGCGGTTCGCCATGCTTCCAGGAATTCTCGCACGGGCCATGCTCGTCAGCCCACTCAAGCACACACTCGACGCCAGCGTCCAGCTGACGAAGGTCATCGCTGGTCGCGTCGCGCGCGCCTCGATGTCGGCCGCCGATGGATTTACGGTGCCGGCGCCCGGTACGGCGGGTGGCACGCCCGCCGAGACCGCGGATCCCGTGGATCTCGAGCAGGAGATGGTTTCGCTCGCCGATGAGCAGCTGCACTTCGAGGCGGCGGCCAAGCTGCTCGAGAAGGCATACGCACAGCTTCGGCTGTCGATCAAGGACAAGTGAGCTGAATGCCGCCGATCGATCTGCGTCCCACGCGTGCGGTGTCGCCGCCACCGCGCCTCACTACCGAAGCGTATCCGCGTCCGATGTTCCGGATGCTCGCGGTCGCCGCGGGGGGCCTGAGCGCGCAGCGCGCACGGATGGAAGTGGCGGCACAGAACATCGCGAACGCCGAGACGACGCGCACTGCCGGAGGCGGTCCGTACCAGCGCAGGACCGTCTCGCTGGAAGCGGCACCCGCATCGTCTCCGCTCACGGCCGATCCGGACCAGGCCGCGATCGCCTTCAGGGCCGGCGGCTCCGACGCGTTCGGTGCGGAAACGCGCGGGATCACGCTCCCGTTCCTCGACGGCACGGCGCGCGACACCGGCGGCGTGCGCATCGCCGGCATTGGCACGGACGGATCCGAGGGTGCGCTCGTGTACGACCCCGGCCACCCGGACGCGGACGAGAAGGGCTACGTCCGCATGCCGAACGTGCGCATCACGGACGAGATGATGGAGATGATGGATGCGCGCCGCGTCTATGACGCGAACGCGACCGTGTTCCAATCGGCGAAGTCGATGCTTCGCCGCGCACTCGAGCTCTGAGAGCAACGACCATGAGCCTCAACGGAATTTCTGCCGGCTACTCGCCGCGGTCCCAGCCCCCCGTGTCTCGTCCGGTGGTCACCGACCACAAGTCGCCGGTGGCGCCGGGCGCCCATCCAATCGATGTCGGCACGCAGCGGCCCGCGCTGCGCGCGCCAGCAGGCGCGCCGGGCGCACCGGCCCTCTCGGCGGAAGCGCCGGCCGGCACCGATCCGGCGCTCTGGAGCATCCTCTCCGCCGAGGAGCGCAGCTACTTCGCGAAGTCGCAAGCCATGGGTCCGCTCACCTACGGACGCAGGATGGCCGAGCGTGCGGCGACCTCCGTGCCCGCGGTGCGCGGTGGGCGCCTGGACATTCGCGGCTGATGAGCATGCCGATTGGCGGGCCCGGTGGGCGTGGCGGCATCGGCCTCGACATCGCCGGCGAGAAGGGACGCAACCGGCCCATCGGCAAGGACGCGTCCGGGGACACGTCGTTCAGTGACACTCTCAAGCATGCGCTGGGCGGCGTGCAGGAATCGCAGGACACCGCGGCCGACTACGTCGGGAAGTTCACGCGCGGCGAGAACGTGGAGCTGCATCAGGTGATGGCGGCCACAGAGGAAGCGCAGCTCTCCCTCGAGATGCTGATCGAGCTTCGCAACAAGTTCGCGGATGCGTATCGCACCGTGATCAACATGCAGAGCTGAGTGACGTAACCGATGCCTCCAGTGTTCCAGAAACTCGTTGCGAGCGTGGGCGGAGCCGCCCGCGTGCTGATCATCGCCATCGGCGTCGTGGCCGCCGTCGTGATCTTCGGCGTGTCCCAGTGGGCGAATCGTCCCGAGTGGGTGCCGGCCTTCAGCGGCGTTCCGCTCGAGAGCGTGGGCCAGATGACGGACAAGCTCGATCAGGCCAGCGTGCAGTACAGGCTGGAGCGCGGTGGCGCGGACATCCTGGTGGCAGCACCCGACCTGGCGAAGGCTCGCGTGGCCCTCGCGCGCGGCGGGATGCCGAACGCGGGCCGGCCAGGCCTGGAGCTGTTCGACCAGCCGTCGTGGGGCATGACCGACTTCACCCAGCGCATCAACTATCGTCGCGCGCTGGAGGGTGAACTGGAGCGCACGGTGGGAAAGATGCGCGGTGTCGAGGCCGCACAGGTGCACCTGGTGATGCACGAGACGCAGGGATTCGGCGCCGCCGAGAAGCCCGCCGAGGCGAGCATCGTGCTCAAGCTGCGCAGCGGGCAGCAGCCCGAAGCGGATGTCGTGAAGGGCATCGCGCACCTCACGGCGAGCAGCGTGGACGGCCTCACGGCGGATCACGTGACGATCGTGGACGACGCTGGCCGTCTGCTCAATGAAGGCGACGAGGGACAGGGCGCCACACCGGAAGGCATGAGCAGCAAGCAGTTCCAGCTCGAGCGGGAGGTGGAGGATTACCTGCGCGGCAAGGCGGAGCGGCTGCTGGCACAGGCTGTCGGCGTTGGCAATGCGCGCGTCCAGGTCAACGCCGCCATCAACTTCGACAAGATCGAGCGACGCACGGAGTCCGTCGACCCCAACAAGCAGGCCGTCGCCAGCGAGTCGAAGAGCGAGATCATCCCGGGTTCGCCCGGCGCCGGCGCATCGCAGACGAACTCCGGCACCACCTACGAGAACACGAAGCTGGTGGAGACGTTCTCCGGTGCCATCGGCAACCTGAAGCGCGTGACCGTTGCCGTGCTCGTGGCCGAGAAGCGCGACTCCGCACCGAAGGACAAGGCGCCCAAGTACACGCCACGCACACCCGCCGAGGTGCTGCAGATCGAGGCGCTCATCCGGACCGCGGTGGGGCTCGACAGCACGCGCGGTGACGTGGTGACGGTGGTGAGCATGCCTTTCGACGCGAATGCACACGCCACGCAGGCGGTGCCGAAGAAGGACATCCTCGAGATCGTGCAGACGGTGCAGCGCCCCGCCCTCGGGTTCTTTGCGATCGCCGTGGCCCTCGTGATCGCGATGCTCAGCCTCAAGGCGCTGCGCAAGCCGGGCGAGCTGGCGGCGGTGCCGACCATCATGCTGCCGCGCGGCGAGCCGGTGAGTGACACGGCGTACATCACGATGCCGCAGGCGATCGTGCCTGTGCCGAACGTGCTGCGCGAGCGGATCACGGCGAGCGTGGATGAGCAGCCCGAAGTGGCCGCGCGGCTGGTGCGCGCCTGGATGAAGGAGGGATGACCGTGGCCCTCACGCTGGCCCGCAAGGAAGACACCCCGACGCTCGCGGGACTGACCGGCGCACGCAAGGCCGCGATCCTCTGCATGGTACTCGGCTCGGAGTCCGCCGCGAAGCTCACGCAGAAGCTGTCGTCCGAGGACGTGGAGACCATCTCGTTCGAGATCGCCCGCATGGACCGCGTGAGCGGTGAAGTGGCCGAGGCGGTGCTTCAGGAGTGGCTCGGGATCATGGTCGCCGCCGACTCGCTGGCCGAGGGCGGTATCGATTACGCGCGGGAGGTGCTCGAGAAGGCGTTCGGCTCGAACAAGGCCAGTGCGATGCTGCGCCGGATCCAGTCGCAGCTCGCCGACACGGCCGGCCTGCAGCGGCTCCGCACGGCGGATCCGCAGCAGCTCGGCAACCTGATGCGCGGCGAGCACCCGCAGACCATCGCGCTCATCCTCGCGCACCTGGAGCCGCAGCACACCGCGAACATCCTCCGCGTGCTGAACCCCACGCTCGGCAGCGAGGTGATGCTGCGCATGGCGAAGATGGAGAAGGTGTCGCCGGACATGCTGCAGATCATCGAGCGCTCGATCCTCGAGGAGGCCGACCTCTCGCCCACGCCAGGCATGTCGTCGTCGGGCGGGCCGGCCGCGGTGGCCGCGGTGCTGAACCTCGTCGCGCCGTCGCTGGGGAAGGCGATCATGGACGGCGTCACGTCCATCGACGAGAAGCTCTCCGAGCAGATCAAGAACCTGATGTTCGTCTTCGAGGATCTGGTCGGCCTCGACGAGCGCGCCCTCTCCCGCCTGCTGCGCGACGTGGACTCGCGCGAGCTGGCGCTGGCGCTCAAGCAGGCGAGCAACGAAGTGCGCAACAAGATCATGGGTGTGATGTCGCAGCGCGCAGTCGCGGCGCTGAAGGAAGAGATCGAAATGATGGGCCCGAGCCGGAAAACGGATATCGAGAAGGCACAGACGAACATCGTCGGCGCCGTTCGCAAGCTCGAGGACGCCGGCGAAATCGTACTGGGAGGAGGGGGAGATGATCTCGTCTGAGAAGATGGTGCCGTTCACGCGATCGCTGACGCCGACGATCCACACGGCAATTCCCTGGGCATTGCACGAGCTCAACGCGGCGGCGTCGGACACGTTCCTCGCGGCCGAGGAGGAGCTCGCGGCAACGGCGGAGGAGATCGCCGCTCACGCGCAGGCCGAGTACGACCGTGCGCTCACGCAGTCATTCGATGCGGGCTATCGCGCCGGACGCGCGGACGCGGACGCAGCCGCCGAGGAGCGCCTGGGCACGGCCATCGCGGCGCTCACCACGGCGGCGGCGGTCGTCACCGAGAACGAGACCCGCTACCTCGGCGCACTCGAGGACAACCTCGCGCTGATGGCGGTGTGCGTCGCCCGGCAGATCATCGCCCGGGAAGTGCGCACCTCGCCGGACATCACGACGGACCTCATTCGCGGCGCCGTCGCTGAATTCCCCGTGGGCGAGGCGTTGCGTATCCGCGTGAACCCGCTGGACCTGTCCGCCCTCGCGGTGGCGAAGGAAGGGACCGCCGTGAAGATCGCGCCAGGCCGCGAGATCGCGTGGGTGCCCGATTCCCGCGTGATCGCCGGTGGCTGCGTGATCGAGGGCCGCGAGCGCATCATCGACGGACGCGTGGACACCGCAATCGAGCGTGCCTATCGGCGCCTCACCAACACGGTGGCGTGATGACCTTCAACACCATTACCGAGCGACTGGTCGACATGCCGCGCTTCGCGAGCTACGGCCGGATCACGCGACTCGTCGGCCTCGTGGCCGAAGCAACGGGCATGGATGTCGGGCTCGGCGAACTGTGCCGCATCACGAGCATGAGTGGCGAGCAGTCGGTGCTCGCCGAAGTCGTCGGTTTCCACGAGCGCGGCGTACAGCTCATGCCGCTCGGCGACATGAGCGGCATGCATCCCGGCAGCAGCGTGCGGCCGCTCGGCCGCACCTTTGGCGTGGACGTCGGGCCTCGCCTCCTCGGACGCGTGCTCGATGGCCTCGGTCATCCGATCGATGGCCTCGGCAAGCTCGAATTCGATCGGCGCGTGAACCTCGCCGCCGAGCCGCCCAATCCGCTCGATCGCCAGATGATCACGGAGCAGCTCGAGACGGGCGTGCGCGTGATCGATGGCACGCTGACGATCGGCCGCGGACAGCGCATCGGTATCTTCGCCGGGTCGGGGGTGGGCAAGAGCACGCTGCTCGGCATGATCGCGCGCCGCGCCCGGGCCGACGTCAACGTCATTGCGCTGCTCGGCGAGCGTGGTCGCGAGGTGCGCGACTTCATCGAGCATTCGCTGGGCCCCGAAGGTCTCGCGCGCTCGGTGATCATCGTGGCAACGGGTGACCAGGCGGCACTCGTGCGCGCGCGTGGCGCGCTGGTCGCCACGGCGATCGCCGAATATTTCCGTGACGAAGGCAAGCAGGTGCTCTTGATGGTGGACTCGGTGACGCGTGTGGCAATGGCGTGGCGCGAGATCGGACTCGCCACTGGCGAGCCGCCGACCACCAAGGGCTATCCGCCTTCCGTGTTCGCGGCGCTGCCGCGGCTGCTGGAGCGTGCGGGCAATGGCGCGGTCGGCGGCATCACCGGCATCTACACCGTGCTCGTGGATGGCGACGACTTCAACGAGCCCGTGGCGGATGCGGCGCGCTCGATTCTCGACGGACACATCGTGCTCACGCGAAAGCTCGCTGCGGCCGGCCACTACCCGTCGGTCGACGTGCTCGAGAGCAAGAGCCGGGTGCGCGACCTGATCATCAGTGAAGAGCAGCGCAACGCCGCGAATGCCGTGGTGCGACTGGAAGCCGCGTACCGGGAGAAGGAGGACCTCATCATGGTGGGTGCCTACCAGAAGGGCAGCGATCGACACGTGGACGCCGCAGTCACGATGCGCGATCGCATCCTCGCCTTCCTGCAGCAGCGTCCGGACGAGATGTCCGCTACGGCCACCACCCGCGCGTCGCTCGTCGGCATCGGCGCGCAGATCGAACACCTCATTGGGAGAACGTCATGAGCCGCTTCAGCTTTCGGCTGCAGAAGGTGCTGGACCTCAAGCAACGGGCGGCGCAGGCGGCCGCGATGCAGTTGGCCACGGCGCATGCCCGCGCCAACAACGCGCGCCAGGCCCTCGAGACACTGTCCAGTATCCGTCAGGCGGGTGGCGCGCAGCTCGCCGCCGCGCATTCCGAGCACGCGACGGCCGGCCAGCTCCAGAACATTGCCTACGTGCTCGAGCGCATGGACCAGCGATTGGACCAGGCCGAGGAGGTCGTGCAGGTCGCGGCAGCGCAGGTGGACGGCGCGCAGTCCGACATGACGTTGGCGCAGCAGTCCAAGCGCGCACTCGATCGACTGCGCGATCGTCAGCTCGGTGACTGGCACGACGGCATGCGACACGTGGACCGCGAGCTGATGGACTCCCTGGCCCTGACGCTGTTCACGCGCAAGGCACCGCAACGGCAGGGCGAGACGTGAAGCGCGCCATCCTGCCCTTCGTCATCGCGATCGTGATCGGCATGGTCGTGGCGTCCGGGGTCACGATGATGCGTGCGAAGACGGCGCCGGCGGCGGTTGTCGACAGCACCAGGTTGGCGCACGCCGACACGGGACATGTCCGCGTCATCGATTCGACCGGTGCGGTGGAGAAGGCACCTGCGCTCGCGATGCCGAATGCTCCCGCGCACGACAGTGCGGAAAAGACGTCCGAGGGGTCGGTTACGCGCGCCGGGGCGCCGCCGCTCAAGCCCCTGGCTTCCGGCGGAAAGGAGGGCGGTGTGACGCAGGCTGGTGGCCCGGTCGCGATTGCGAAGCCGGCTGCCGCACCGGCAACGCCCGCTGAGCTGGCGCCCGCGGAGCGACGCATTTCACGCGTCGTCGCCGCCATGGCGCCGCGCGACGCGGCCAAGGTCCTCACGCAGCTCGCGGATCACGATGTCGCCATCATCCTCAACGGGCTGACCGAGAAGCAGGAAGCCGCGATCCTCGCGCAACTGCCCGCCGAGCGGCTCGCGTTGATCACGAAGCTTGCGCTGCACGGTTCACCGGTGGTGAAGTGAGCACCGTGGGTTCGATCCTGACGGCGGCGCCGGTGCTCCCGGCGAGTCCGTCGGCATCGCCAGGTGCGCCAGTGCCTGCCGCACTCGCGTTCGCCGCGCTCTTCGCTGGCGTGCTCGTGCCGCAGGCGCTGCCCACGGTGGCGCTGTTGGGCGCTCCGCAGGCTTCGCACGTGCCGGATGCCGAAGTGCTCGCGAACGAGGGCATTGCCGACGCCACGCCGGGTGCGTCCAAGGCGGACGACGCCGAGAAGACGAGCGTCACCGACGTGGACACAAAAAGTGTGGCACTCGGCGCCGCTGCGCTTGGACTGGATCCGACGCTCAAGGCGAAGCTCGCGCGCGTAATCGTGCGGATGAAGGAAGAGTTCGGCCGTGACGTGACCGTCGTGGAGGGCGTGCGTTCGCAACAGCGGCAGGATACGCTCTTTGCGCAGGGCCGCGGGGCGGCAGGGCCCGTCGTGACGTGGACGCGGCACTCGCTGCACACCGCGGGACGTGCGGCGGATGTGACCATTGATGGTGGCTATGGCGACGCGAACGGCTTCGCGTTGTTGCGCCGCATCGCATCCGAGGAAGGGTTGCACACGCTCGGCGCCAAGGATCCGGGACATCTCGAGCTTGCGGGCGCTGCGCCGCACGTTGACGTCGCCGCAGGAGTATCACCGTCGCCGATCGTGCGAGCATTGGGGATCGCCGGTGTTGCGAGAGTCGCGAGTGTTGCAACGCTGGCTCCGCTTGCCGGCGTGGCACGCCTTGCCACGGCGGCTGCGGTGGCGAGTGTTGCCGCGGTGGCCCGTGTCGCGGCGCCGGGCAATGGCGGCGCTGTGACGCAGGTCGCATCCTCGGCATTCGGGGCCGTCGCGATGGACAAGGCGAGTGCGTTCGTCGCAGCGCAGGGTGCCACCGTCGCGAATGTCGCCGTCGCGTCACCGCGTTCGCGCGTGACGAGGGCCGCGAACGACAGTGCGCCACCGATCGTGCCGGGTGATGCGGGAACGGTGGCTACGTCCGGCGCGACTGTTCTTGCTGCGCGCGGTCATGGCCAGGCTGGATCGCGCGACGGCGCCGCATCGCAGCAGAACAGCGACGACAGCCCCGACGCGCGGCGCGATGCGCCGCGCGCACGGGCCATCGACGGCCGAGTGGACGCGCGGGGTGGCGAAGCGTCGTATCAGACTCTCGATCGCGGTACCGCGGACGCGTCCGACGCATCGGGCGCAACGTTGAAGACCGATGCCTCCGCGCTGACGGAAGCGCGCGCCGAGCGCGTGATGCGGCTCCAGGATGCGCCGACGCCGCGCACGCTGTCGCGCCTCACGCTCTCGCTCGACGATGGGCGCGGCGGGCAGGACCAGGTGCGCATCGGGCTGCGCGGCAGCAGCGTGGGCGCGTCGTTCGACATGCGCGACGCCAGCGGCGCCGATCGCATCGCCGCACGGATGGGCGAGCTCACCCGCGCGCTCGAGCAGCATGGACTGGAGCCACAGGCGTTCCAGGTGCGGTCCGGCGCGGCGATCCGCGACACCGACGTCGCACGCATGAGCACCCAGACGTCCGACGCCCCACGCGGAGTCCCGCTGCACACCGGCGGGGCGAATGCCAGGCAGCAGTTCGGCGCGGGTGACCAGGCGCGCCAACAGTTCTCGCAGCATGACGATCAACAGGAGCGCGCCCAGCGGCGACAGGACGACCAGCGCCGCCGCGGCACCTCCTTCTCCCTCACGACCGAGGCATCATGAGCACCGTCGCATCCTCTCCCGTGCCGTACACGCCGCCGATCGGCTCGGCCGTACCCACCACCGGCTCGGCCACCACGCCCCTCAACACCAAGGGCAACCTCGACAAGAACGCATTCCTCAAGCTGCTCGTGACGCAGATGAAGCATCAGGATCCGCTCAATCCCACGGGCAACGACCAGATGGCGGCGCAGCTCGCGCAGTTCTCCAGTCTCGAACAACTCCAGACGATGAACGCGACGCTCACCAGCCAGGGCACGAACAACGCCGGCATCATCGCGAGCATCCAGTCGAGTGCGGCCATGGGCACGCTCGGCAAGAACGTCGTCGCGATCGGTGATGCGGTGGTCGTGCCTGCTGGTGCGGATCCGGCAGCGCTCAAGGTTGATGCGCTCGTTTCCGGCGCTGGCGGGAATGCCGTCCTCACCATCACCGACGACGGCGGCACCGTGGTTGGCTCACGCAGCCTCGGCGCCGTGAGTGCCGGTCCGCTGAGCGTGGGCCTCGGCGACGCCGCGAAGGGCCTCGCCCCGGGGAACTACCACTTCTCGATCAAGGTGACGTCCGCTTCCGGTGCGGTCACCAACGCCACGACCTACACCACGGGCAAGGTGGACAGCGTGCAGTCCACCGCCAACGGTCCCGTGCTCATCGCGGGTACGCTCGCGATTCCCTTCTCCAGGGTCGTCGAAATCAGGAACTGACCGTCGGTGCGCGGCATCCGTCGCGCGCCGTATCGCCTCAACCACTCCAGGAGCTCACTGACATGCTTCGCTCTCTCTTCTCCGGCGTCTCCGGCCTGCGCAATCACCAGATCCGCATGGACGTCATCGGCAACAACATCGCCAACGTGAACACCGTGGCCTTCAAGGCCGGCCGCGTGACCTTCAAGGAGGGTTTCGCACAACTCGTCGCCGGTGCGAGCCGTCCACCAGGCGATCACGGCGGCATCAACCCCATCCAGGTGGGACTCGGCTCGCAGATCGGCAGCATCGACACGCTGTTCAGCCAGGGCAACATCGAGACGACGGGCATCGCGACCGACCTCGCAATCCAGGGCGAGTCCTTCTTCGTCGTCGCGAAGGGCAACCAGCACTACTACACGCGCTCCGGCAATTTCCAGCTCGACGCCGACGGACGCCTCGTCTCGCCGACGAATGGTTTCGTCGTGCAGGGCCGCATGGCCGTGAACGGTGTGTTCCAGGATGGCGTGCAGGACATCAAGCTGCCCTTTGGCCAGAAGACGGCCGCCAAGCCGACCGATTCGATCACACTTGCCGGTAACATGGATGCCGCGGCCACCGTGTTCGACAAGGGTCCGTACGCGGCGGTCGACCCGATGGATCCGGCGCAGCGGGCGCTGCCGCAGAATTCCGCGTCGTACAAGGACGTCTCCATCACCGTGTACGACTCGCTCGGCAGCAAGCACGAGCTGAAGATGGTGATGTGGAAGTCGGCGGAGAGCCAGTGGGACTACAAGTTCGATCCGACGGGCCTCGCCGTGACGCCGGCCGGCATCACGGAAGTGTCAGGGACGCATCCGATGACGTTCAAGGCGGACGGCACGCTCGACACGAGCGCGTTCATTCCGCCGAAGGTGACGTTCACGCCGCTCGACGGCGCGTCGCCGGTGGTGATCACGCTCGACCCCAGCGGCGGCGCACTGGGCGGCACGAACGGGCTCACGCAGTTCGCCGGCACCAACAACGCGGTGCTGCGCGACCAGAACGGGTACCAGTCCGGCACGCTGCAGAACTTCACCATCGATCGCACGGGCACGATCTCCGGCGCGTTCTCGAACGGCACCAACGTGTCGCTCGCGCAGATCTCGCTGGCCGACTTCAACAATCCCGGTGGCCTCATTCGCGCCGGCGACAACATGTACACGGTCTCGGGCAACTCGGGCAACGCGGTGCTCGGCTTTGCGCTCGCGGGTGCGCAGGCGGAAGTCACGAGTGGCGCGCTCGAGATGTCGAACGTGGATCTCGCGCAGGAGTTCACGAGCATGATCGTGGCGCAGCGCGGCTTCCAGGCGAATGGTCGCGTCATCACGACGTCGGACCAGATGCTCGAGGAGTTGGTGCAGCTGAAGCGCTAATCGGATGAGGTGAGGGCTCGCGGCGGGCTGGCTGCCGCGGGCTCGTGGCTGGGGTGTCGTTGCCGCGAAGGCGTGAATGCATGTTCGCCCTATCGGCACCTCAGTTGCTGTTTCGGGTCGAGATCCTTGCGTGAACTGCAACTGCAACTGAATGGGATACGCTTCCAATCGATTCACAGCGTCGTCCGAATCCTCCACTTGTGTCCGATCGCCACCACCAACGAATCAAGAGCGAATCCGTCGAACACCGGCGCTTCGGGTTGGTAGTAGCAGCATTGTTTTGACCTTCCATTTCATTTGTTGTTCCGCCCAACCACCAACGCAGTCATTCGACCGATTCGTGCAAATCTGTTGGTGGTCGCGTGGCGACAGTCGTCGAGGATTCGGACGCCGGGTGGCGCGCGTGAGGAAGCGTAAAACAATCAGTTGCTGTTCCAGGGCTGCGGGCTGACGAACGAGGCGGGGAGTCGCCCGCTGAGCCAGATACCTACCCGGCAATTCCGTCCCCACCCCACCCGGTAAATCATGCCGGTCAGGCCAGTTCCGCGCCCTCCATCGCGCTGCGAACGGCGGCAGTCAGACTTCCACAAACACATACACATCATCGTGTTACGCGATCAGTGACAGTGTCGCGCACTTCGGTATGCACCCTGCCTTGATAGGTGGCAGGCGGTGACGACGTCCCGCCATCCCACCGCAGCGCCCCGCTGGATCCCCTCCCTTTCCACGAGCATGGAAGCCACAGTCGAAACGACCGACGCCGCTGCCCCGAACGTCGCCGCAGGCTCCAGGCGAACCGTCCTGATCGCCGCCGCCGCCGGCCTGCTGGTCGGCGCCGGCGTCGGCGGATTCATCGCCGGTCCCGCCATCGTCGCGCGCTTCCGGGGCACGTCCGCCGCCGCACCCGCCGCCGACGGGAATCACGCGGCCGCCAAGGAAGGCGGGGGCAAGGAAGGAAAGGAGGGCAAGGATGGAAAGGAATTGAAAGCCGGCGAAGGCGTCCTGCACATCATCGACAACCTCGTCCTCAATCCGGCCAACTCCGGCGGCACGCGGTTCCTCATGCTCACCGTCACGCTCGACGTGAAGGACGCCGCGACCGACGAGGAGTTCAAGACGCGCGACGCAGAGGTCCGCGACATCGTGCTGTCCTACTTCGGACGGCGCACCGTCGAGCAGCTCACCGACATGACGCAGCGGGACACCATCAAGAAGGACATCCTCGCGCTCCTCCATCCGCTGTTCAAGCCCGGCAGCGTGAAGGCCGTGTATTTCCCACAGTTCGTCATCCAGTAGGCCGCCCAATGGCAGCTCTTTCCGAGTCCGTCGCGCAGGATCAGATCGACCAACTGATGCGTGGCGGCGCCGCACCCGCCCCGGCCCGGCCCGGCGTGGACGTCCAGGTGTACGACTTCCGTCGCCCGCACCGCGTGTCGAAGGAACGCCTCCGCACGCTGGAGGTCATGTACGAACGGCTCGTGAAGTCGCTCGAGGGCTGGCTCACGGCGCGCGTGCGCGGCCACGTCGAGCTGCGCCTGCAGAGCGTGGAGCAGATCTCGTTCGGCGAATACTCGCTGTTCCTCGGCTCGCCCTGCTGCTCGTACCTCGTTGCGATCAAGGATGCGGGGGGCCAGCAGGGGGTCATCGACTTCGGCGTCGAGCTGGCGTACTTCCTCGTTGATCGCCTGCTCGGCGGCGGTGGTGAGCCCACCATCCTCGACCGTGCGCTCACGCCCATCGAGCGCATGGCGCTGCGTGTCGTGGCCGAGCGTGTGATGCAGGGCGTGCAGGAGATCTGGCGCGACCAGGAAGTGCTCGACATGGCGATCGATGGCTTCGAGTCGGTGCCGGAGACCATGCAGGCCGTTGGACGCGAAGATCCGGTGCTCGTCGTCACGCTCGGCGCGACCTTCGGTGAGAAGACCAGCCTGCTCTCGATCTGCCTCCCGCTCGGCGTGCTGGAGAAATTCTTCGTCGTCGCGGGTGGGACTCGCAAGGGGAACCTGACGTCGCTCGGCTCCGAGAAGGAGCTCATTGCGACGCGCGAGAACAGCGAGGCGCAGCTCCGCGCCACGAGCGTGTCGGTGCGCGTGCGGATGCCGGATTTCCGCCTCTCCATCCGCGACGTCTCCGAGCTGCGCGCGGGGACGGTGCTCGCGACGGGCATGCCCACGGACCAGCCACTGCTCGCGTTTGTCGGCACCACGCCGCGGTTCCAATGCTCAGCCGGATGGGTCGGGCGCAAGCTCGCCGTCCGCGTCCTCGAGCCCATCGATACGCCCGGAACGGGCGCACCCACGCACCCCGTCTCATGAACCAGGCAGAGTTGGACGCGCTGATGAACAGCGCGAAGGCCGGCGGATCGCCGGCATCGGTCCCCACCGACATCGTGGACCCGGGCCTCCCCAGCGCCTTCGACACGATGTTCTCGGAATCGCAGACGCACGGCGAGGTGCCGCTGGCGATGCTGCTCGACCTCACGCTGCCGGTGTCCATCGAGCTGGGTCGTACCACCATGACCGTACGCGACATCCTGCGCCTCGGGCGTGGGTCGGTGGTTCAGCTCGAGCGCCTGGCCGGCGAGCCGATCGACATCTACGTCGGCGACCGGCGCTTTGCGGAGGGTGAGGTCGTCGTTCTGGGTGAACACTTCGGCGTGCGCGTGACGCGCGTGCTGTCCGCCGGCACGCCGGTCCCGGCCAGCGTTTCGTGAGTCTGGGATCCCTCATGGGCGTTGCCCTCGCACTCGGCTTCGTGCTCGTGCTCCTCGGCGTGTCGCTGAAGCTGCTTCAGCGACTGGCGCCCGGCACCACGCGCGGCCGCGTGCGGGTGCCCATGGAGATCGTGCAGCGGATGTCGCTCGGGCCGAAGCAGGGCATTGCGGTCGTGCGCATCGGGCAGCGGGTCATTGCCGTGTCGCTCGGCGAGGGCGGCATGCGTCGCCTGTTCGAGCTGGGCGACGAGGAGTCGGATGCGATCATCGCTGCCTTGGCTCCGGCGCCCTTGCCCGTCGCGACGGTGCGTCGACCGGATTTCCGCTCTGCCTTGACGGCGGCGCTCGGGTCGGTCGGCGTCCGGTCCGCACTCGTATTCTGCCTGCTCCTGGGCAGTGCAGCCATCGTCGGCGCGCAGGTTGCTGCTCCCCGCAATACTCCCACCGCGCCGGGTACGCCAACGAGTGCGCGGACGACTGCTGCGGGCACCGGAGCGGCGGGAACGAATGCGCCGAGGCCAGGGACGCCGGCCGCGAATGCACCGCGCCCGAATGGCCGGGCAGACGCGATCCTCGCTGCGGCGCAGGCCGCGGCCATCATGGCGGGGCAAGGCACCGCGGCGACTCCGGCCGCATCGGCGACCGCCACCAAGGGCGCGCAGACGCCGAAGACGGCCGCCGCAGCGCCAGGGACGGCGCAGGTCGCCGCGCCCCAGGCCGCATCAGTCGCGAACGTTGCCGTGACGCGCATCGCGCCGTCCATGGACCTGCGGGTCGGCGGCGAGTCCGACCGCGGCGGTCTCCGGCTCAGTGGCACCGTCGGCATCGTCGTCATGATGGGGCTGCTCACACTGCTGCCTACGCTGCTGCTCATGATGACGAGCTTCACGCGCATCCTCATCGTGCTGCACTTCCTGCGACAGGCGCTCGGCACGCAGAACGCGCCGCCCGCGCAGCTCGTTGCCGCCATCGCGCTGATGCTCACCGGCTTCGTGATGGCGCCCACCCTCACTGTGCTCAACCGCGACGCGCTCCAGCCCTGGATGGCCGGCACTATTGACCAGGGCCAGATGCTGGAGCGTGGCGCCGTGCCCTTCCGGGCGTTCATGCTGCGCCAGACACGCGATCACGACCTCCAGGTGTTCGTCGACCTGTCGAAGGGCGCGCGTCCCACCACGGCAGACGACGTCCCCCTCGTCACGCTGATGTCCGCGTTCGTCACCAGCGAGCTCCGGACGTCGTTCCAGATCGGCTTCGCGCTGTTCCTGCCCTTCATCATCATCGACGTCGTCGTGTCGTCGGTGCTCATGAGCATGGGCATGTTCATGCTGCCGCCCGCCATGATCTCGCTGCCTTTCAAGCTCCTCCTGTTCGTCCTCGTGGACGGCTGGACGCTGATCGTGCAGAGCCTCGTGGCCTCCTTCCGGTAACCGGCGATGACACCGCAACTCGTCGTCGACCTGGCGCGCAACTCCATCATGGTGGCGCTGATGCTCTCCGCGCCCATGCTGATCGTGGCGCTCGTGCTCGGCCTGCTCGTCAGCGTGCTCCAGGCGGTGACGCAGATCCAGGAGCAGACGCTTGCCTTCGTTCCGAAGCTCCTTGGCGTGGCCGCGGTGTTCCTGATCGCGCTGCCGTGGATCCTCCAGACGCTCATCCGCTACACGACGGAGCTGTTTCGCAGCATTCCCTCGATGGCGTCGTGATGACGACCATTCTGCCGTTCGATCCGTTCGCCGCCGGCTCGACCACCGTGCTCGTGCTGCTGGGCCTGCGGGTTGCCGGCCTGGTGATGGTGGCGCCCGTCTTCTCGGCGAAGCCCATTCCCGCCATGCTGCGCGTCGGCATCGTGCTCCTCTTCACGGTGCTGCTCCAGCCGGCAGCACGCGCCTCCGCCGGAGCATCGGCCTCGCTCACCTTCGTCACGGCGATCTCCGAGACCATGGTGGGCTTCGCCATCGGCATGGGCGCCGCGCTCATCATCGGCGCCGCCGACGCCGCGGGGGAGCTCATCGCCATCCAGGTCGGCCTGGCCGGCGCGGCGCTGTTCGATCCGCTCACCGAGCAGCAGGGTCCCGCGCTCGGGCAATTCTGCTCGTTCTTCGCGCTCACGTTGATGCTCTCGCTCGGTGGTCACTTCGTGATGCTCGATGCGATGGCCAGCAGCACGCGCGTGATCCCCGTGGGCAGTGCACTCGACCTCGCGGGCGGCGCGCGCGCGCTGGTCGCGATGGGCGGCCAGCTCTTCGGGCTGGGTCTTCGCTTCGCGTCGCCCGTGATCGCCGTGGTGCTCATCGCCAACGTGTCGCTCGCGATCCTCGGACGTGCGGCACCGCAGCTCAACATCCTGTCCGTCGCCTTTCCCATCCAGATCGGCGTCGGCCTGCTCGCGTTTTCCGCCACGCTGCCCGCGATCGCGATGTTCTTCAACGGCTGGCAGGGGACCTACCAGTCGATGCTGTCCCACTCGCTCGGCGCACTCGCGCACGCGCCTGTCCCCGGAGTGCCATGAGCGACGCGTCGGACGCAGAAAAGACCGAAGAGGCCACACAGCAGAAGAAGGACAATGCACGCGAGGAAGGACGCATCCCGAAGAGCAACGAGCTCACGGTGGCGCTCCTCCTGCTCGGCAGCGCCATCGTGCTGAATACCGCCGGTCGCTCGCTCACCTGGACGATCTTCCGCATCTCGGGCGACGTCCTCGCCAACGTGGGCACGATGCAGCTCGACGCCGGCTCGGCCGCGGTGCTCATCCGCGACCTCGGCTGGCGTCTCGTCGCCGCGATCGGGCTGTTCATCTCCGCCATGGGCGGTATCGCGCTCTCCGTCACCGCGCTCCAGGCGCGCGGCGTCCTGTCGCTCAAGCCGCTCGGCCCCGACTTCGGCCGCCTCAGCCCACTGGCCAACGGCAAGAAGTTGCTCAGCTCGCAGGCGTTGATCGACCTCGTCAAGTCGCTGGCCAAGCTCGCGCTGATCGGTGGGGTGGTCTACTCCGCGCTTCGCGCCTGCATGCCGGATGCACTGCGGCTCGCGCAGCTGCCGCCAATGGCGCTGCTGCCGATGGTGCGCCAGTACAGCGTGCAACTGCTCATCTCCGCCGGCCTCGCGTACCTCGTGCTCGCCGGCGGCGACTATCTCTGGCAGTGGTGGAGCTTCAACAAGGACCTTCGCATGTCGAAGGACGAAGTGAAGCAGGAGGCGAAGCAGCAGGACGGCGACCCGCAGGTAAAGGGCCGTCGCCGTCAGATCGCG
The DNA here is from genome assembly GCA_038322445.1 of Gemmatimonadales bacterium. Classification (GTDB taxonomy): domain Bacteria; phylum Gemmatimonadota; class Gemmatimonadetes; order Gemmatimonadales; family Gemmatimonadaceae; genus AG11. The sequence goes on along the minus strand of JBBQFW010000004.1, from coordinate 968 downwards.
CGCTCCTATGCGCGACGCCAGATGCTGAAGGACGTGCCGAAGGCCGACGTCATCATCGTCAACCCCACGCACATCGCGATCGCCCTGCGCTACGACGCCGCGCTCGCGCCCGCGCCGATCGTCCTCGCGGTCGGCCAGCGTCTCGTCGCCGAGCGCATCAAGGCCATCGCCATCGCGTCGGGCGTGCCGATCGTGCAGAACATCCCGGTGGCCCGCGCCCTCGTGAAGAGCGCGAAGGTGGGCACGATGATTCCCGTCGAACTCTACCTCGCCGTCGCGGAAATCCTCGCCTACGTACTGAAGACGCGCGCCTCGCGCGGCAGCTGGATGGGGAGCGCCACCGCATGACGCGCGTGACCGCCACCACTCCGCGCAAGAGCGCCGAGTTGATCCTCGGCATCGGCGTCGTGGGCATCATTGCGCTCCTGATGGTGCCGCTGCCCGGCGTCATCCTCGACCTGCTCATTGCCGCGAGCATCGGATCCGCGCTCGTCGTGCTGCTCGTGTCGCTCAACACCACCGACCCGCTCGAGTTCAGCTCGTTCCCGCAGGTGCTGCTGATCCTCACGCTCTTCCGGCTTGCGCTGAACGTGAGCTCCACGCGCCTCATCCTCGGCACCGGGCACGCCGGCGCGATCATCCAGGCGTTCGGCGAGTTCGTAATCGGCGGTAACTACGCTGTCGGCATGGTGCTGTTCCTCATCCTGATCGGCATCAACTTCATCGTCATCACGAAGGGCGCCGGACGTGTGGCCGAGGTGGCCGCGCGCTTCACGCTCGACGCGATGCCGGGCAAGCAGATGGCGATCGACGCCGACCTCTCGGCCGGGCTCATCGACGAGAACGTCGCGCGCCGCCGCCGTGAGGAAGTCGCGAGCTCCGCCGATTTCTACGGCGCGATGGACGGCTCGTCGAAGTTCGTGAAGGGCGACGCCATTGCCGGCCTGCTCATCACCGCCATCAACATC
>JBBQFW010000003.1:0-37594 GCA_038322445.1 Gemmatimonadales bacterium | reverse complement strand
TAGTAGAACGGGCGCGTGATCAGACCGGGCGTCGTGTTCATGAGGGTCCAGTGGTCGCCTGCGTCGTCGCTGCGATAGAGACCCGAGCCGGGCTTTGCCTCCACGAGCGCGTACAACCGCTGCGGCGCCGCCGCGGAAACCGCGAGGTCGCTCTTGCCGAACACGCCAGTGGGGAGGCCGTCGCCGAGCTTCGTCCAGTGGTCGCCGCCGTCGGTGCTGCGGTAGATGCCGTCCTCACCGCCGCCACTGATGATGGTCCACGGCCGGCGCTGGCCATGCCACATCGATGCGTACACGACGTTCGGGTTGCCAGGCTGGAGCTCCACGTCCGAAGCGCCGGTGCTGTCGGACAGGAAGAGCACGCGCTCCCACGACGTGCCGCCGTTCTTCGTACGATAGATGCCGCGTGTGGGCCCATGCGCAAACGGGTTGCCGAGGACGGAGGCATACACGATGGCGGGATTGGTCGGGTGCACCATGATCCGCCCGATCTGGCCAGCGTCCTTGAGGCCGCTGAAGCGCCAGGTCTTGCCGGCGTCCGTCGACTTGTAGATGCCCTTCCCGATGGAGACGTTGCTGCGGATGCTCGCCGAACCAGTGCCGACGTAGATGACATTGGGATCGGAATCCGCCACGTCGATCGAGCCGATCGATGCCGACGCGAACGCATGCGGCGAGAGGTCGTGCCAGGAGATGCCGGCGTCGGTCGTCTTCCACACGCCGCCGCCCGTGGAGCCGAAGTAGAACGTCATCGGCTCCTGGTTCACGCCGGTCACGGCCGTCACTCGGCCGCCGCGCGCGGGGCCGATCATCCGGTAGCGCAGCGCTCCAAGGCGAGCGGCGTCGTAGGATGAGAGGTCACCCGCCTTCATGACGGCGGGCACCTGGGCCCCGGCGTTGACTGCGAGCGTGAGAAGGGACAGGGCGGTGAATGTCGAACGGCGAACCGGGCGCATGGACAAGAAGGGAAGCGAGGCTGACGGACCTGTGATGAATCGGGGATCAGGCGAAGATGGGGCGCGGAGCCAACGGTGCCAAGGCGTGGTGACCTGATATCGGAGGAAGCCGTGGATCGCCGCCGCAAGTCCTGTCGAAGGCGGAGTTCCGCCATCAATTTCCGTTGTCGCGGGTGTCGAACCATTCGCCGGTGCACTGCGTAGGCGGTAGGAGGAGGTGAACGCGCCCCGGGCGGGCGGCAGAGCCACCTGAACCGCCCGTGTCCTTTACCAGGGGAGCCTGTTTGGGAGCCGCGTTCGAGTCCGTCATCACCTTCCTCTTCAAGTATCCGCCGCGCGTCTTCCAGCGCGGCGATCTTGTCCTTGCCCCGGTCGTTCCGCCGATCCTCCTCATGCTTGCGGCAATTGGCGCCGTCGCGCTGGTGGTCGTCCTGTATCGGCGGGTGAAGGCGGTAAGCGGGCGCGATCGCGTCGTCCTCGCGTCGATTCGCGCCGCCAGCATCCTGCTCGTCCTCGCCTGCCTGCTGCGCCCAACCGTCGTGCTGTCCAGCGCCGTGAGCCAGCGCAACGTGCTCGCGGTGCTGTTCGACGACTCGCGGAGCATGCGGCTCAAGGACGTCGACGGCCGTGCGCGTCTTGCCGTGCTCCAATCTGCATTTGCCGACACGAGTGCCTTGTTGCGCCGGTTGTCGCAACGCTTTGCGGTGCGGCAATTCCGCTTCGCCGCCGACGCGAGCCCGCTGTCCGGCGCCGCCACACTCACCGGAGCCGGCGGCCGCACGGACCTTGCGGGCGCGCTCGAGGCCACGCGACAGGACCTGGCCGGCATGCCGCTCGCCGGCATCGTCGTCGTCACGGATGGAGCGGACAACGGTGGCGGCGACCTCGGCGCCACCCTACTCGCGCTGCGCTCGCGTCGCGTGCCGGTCTACACGATCGGCATCGGCCAGGAACGCTTCGCGCGCGACATCGCGGTCGAGCGCGTGGCCGCACCAGCCACAGTCCTCGCGGGATCCACGGTCCTTGTCGAGGCCGCGGTGGCCGTGCGCGGAGCCAGCGGCGAGAACACGACGGTCACGGTCGAGGCGAACGGTCGCATCGTCGCGGCAGAAGACGTGAAGCTTCCCGCCAACGGCGACATCGCCCGCGTCCGTCTCCGGATTCCGCCACTCCCCGCTGGCACCTATCGGCTCACCGTCACCGCCAAGGCGCTCGCCAACGAAACGGTAACCGAGAACAACACCTATCACTCCGTCCTCGAGGTGAGGCCCGGACCGGTTCGCGTCCTCTATCTCGAGGGCGAGCCGCGTCCCGAGTTTGCCTTTCTGCGGCGAGCGGTTGCGGCCGACAGCAGCATCGAGGTGGTGGGCCTGATGCGCAGCGCGGAAAAAAAGTTCCTGCGGCTCGGCGTGCATGACAGCCTCGAATTGGTCAGTGGCTTTCCCACGAAGCGCGAGGAGCTGTTCAAGTATCGCGCGATCATCCTTGGCAGCATCGAGTCGTCGTTCTTCACCGGCGACCAGTTGCGCATGCTCGCCGACTTCGTGAGCCAGCGCGGGGGAACGCTCCTCGCGCTCGGCGGTCGTTCGGCGTTGAGCGAGGGCAAGTTCGCCGGGACGCCGGTGGCCGAAGTCCTTCCGGTCACGCTGCAGCAGGCCAGCGGCGACACTGCGGGGCCGCCACTCGTGCTTGGCGTGCATCCCACGTCGGCCGGCCTGGGGCACGCGGCCCTGCAACTTCGCGAGAGTGACGCGGCGAATATCGCGCGGTGGGATTCGCTGCCGCCGCTCACGTCGGTGAATCGTCTGGGACCGCTGCGCGCCGGTGCCATGGTGCTGCTGTCGGGCCGGCCGGGCGGGAAGCCGGGCACGGCGCCCGAGGTGCCGGTGCTCGCCTACCAGCGATACGGGCGCGGTGTCGGCGCCGTCTTCAACGTGCAGGACACATGGCTCTGGAAGATGGACGCCAGCATTCCGGTGGAGGACATGACGCATTCCACCCTGTGGCGACAGCTCATTCGCTGGATGGTCGGCAGCGCGCCGGATCAGGTGGAGATCGTCTCGGTCCCAGCGCGCGCCGGTCCCGGTGAGCCGGTGGTGCTGCGGGCGCACGTGACCGATTCCACCTTCGCCGACGTGAATGACGCGAGTGTCAACGCCCGCGTGACGACCTCCACCGGCGACGCCGTCGACGTCCCGCTGGAGCGCGCACTCGGCGAGGACGGCGCGTACATCGGCCGGTACACCGTTGGGGACACCGGAGTGTATACGCTCTCGGCCATCGCACGTCGCGGACGCGACACCACCAGCTCGGTTGGCGGTGCGTTGCTGGTCGATGACCAGGGCGCGGACGTGGGTCAGGCCGAGATGCGAGCGCCGCTGTTGCGGCGCATCGCGAGTGAAACGGGTGGGCGGTACTATCCGGTCAAGGAGTCCGGACGTCTCTCCGACGACGTGCAGTACACGGAAGCAGGCGTCACGCAGCGTGATTCGAAGGATCTCTGGGACATGCCAATCATCTTCTTCATCCTGATCGCGCTGATGGGTACGGAATGGTTCTACCGTCGGCGGGTGGGGCTCGCGTGATGCGGCGCCGCCTCAGTTGCGCGATGTTCGCTGCGCTCGCGTGTGCGTCGTCGGCGCGGATCGCGGTCGGACAGCAGACACACGTCCTCATCATCACGGGCCTGTCGGCGGAGCCGCAGTACAAGGCAGTGTTTCTCCGCACGTTGGCGACGCTCGCCGACTCCGCGCGTTCGCGATGGAAGGTGGCCGACTCGAGCCTGATCGTCCTCGGGGAAGATCCCGCCGACGATCCGACGCGCATCAAGGGCAAGTCGACGAAGGCGGAAGTTGCGAGTGCGTTCCTGCGTTTGTCCAAGCGTGTCGCGGCCGGTGACGTGCTGCTTGTCTTCCTGAACGGACACGGTGCAGGTGAGGGTCCGGGCTCACGCGTAAACCTGCCGGGCCCCGATCCCACGGCGGCCGACTACGCAACGTGGCTGTCCGGTTTTGCGCGACAGACGATCGTGTTCGTGAACGCGGCCAGCGGCAGCGGCGACTTCCTGCCCGTACTCGCGGGTCGGGGCCGTGTCATCGTCACGGCGACGAAGACGGGCATCGAGCGGAACGAGACGATCTTCGCAACGCCATTCGTGCGCGGGCTCACCGGCACAGAGGCGGATGCGGACAAGGACGGACGCGTCTCGATCTTCGAGGCCTTCGACTTCGCGAAAAGGGAAGTGGCGCGCACCTACGCCGCCGACAAGAAACTGCTCACCGAGCACGCCATCCTGAGTGACACCGTTCTCGCGCGACGTGTGTCGTTCGGTGCGCCGGTCGGGGGCGCGGACCCGAAAATTGCGGCGCTCGTCGCGGAGCGGCAGGCGCTCGAGACGCAGGTTGCCGACCTCAGGGCGCGCAAGGCGATCACCGATTCCACCGTGTACGCCACGCAACTCGAGAAGTTGTTGCTTGAATTGGCCGAGAAGAGCCAGGCGATCAGGGTGGCTGGGGGCAAGCCATGATGCATCGATTCGGCGAAATCCTCCGTCCTTTTTTCATCCTGACGGCGGCGGCCACGCTCGGCGCATGGCAGCAGCCGTCGCGCGACGTGCGCACACAGGTCCGCGCGCTCGCGGACTCTGGCAAGCTCGATGAGGCCGAGCGGCTCGCGCGCACCGGTGGTTCGGCGTTGACCGAGACCCTCGGCGAAGTGCTCGTGCTGCGCGGCCGCCTGCCGGAAGCGACCCAGGTGTTGAACGTCGCGCTTCAGGGGGACAAGTCGTCGCGTCGCAGCGCGGAAGCGGCGCTCGCCGAGTTGGCCTTTCGCTATGGCGACCGCGATGATGCGCTCCGCTTCGCCGGTGCATTGGCCGCCGAAGCTGAGCGCGCCGGCGGGTGGACAGCCGACGACTACGTCTCGCTCGGCCGCGCGAATGTGGTGCTCGGCGCGCGCGATGTGGCAGCGGTCCGCCAGGCACTCGCGGCATTCGACAAGGCCGTCGAGCTCGACGCGAACAACGTCGAAGCCCGCGTGCGCGCCGGCGACCTGCTGCTCGACAAGTACAATGCGCCAGATGCGAAGTTGTCGTACCAGGCGGCGCTGAAGGTTGCGTCGGAGCATCCGCGCGCACTGCTCGGTCTCGCGCGCGTGGCGATGTTCGAGGGCAAGGCCGATGCGCAGGTCCTGTTGAAGCGGAGCCTCACCGCCAACCCGTCGTTGGCAGACGCGCGGGTGCTCGCGGCGCGATTCCATCTCGAGGCGGAACAGTACGATTCCGCCATGACCGACGCGCGTCGTGCGCTGGTGTCCGACTCGTCGTCGCTCGGCGCCTGGTCCATGATCGGCGCGGCTGCTCGCATGACGGGCGACTCCGCGGAATACAATCGCGCCTTTGCGGCCGCACAGCGGCTGAGCAGGAAGCCGGCGGATTTCTACGCCGAGCTGGCCGATGCATTCGTCCGGCAGCGTCGATATGAGGAAGCCATGCGGCTTGCGCGCGTCGCGCTCGCTGTCGACTCCACGTCATCGCGCGTGCTCGGGCTGCTCGGCAACAACGAGCTGCATGCCGGCCACATCGAGGAGGGTCGGGCGTTGCTCGAGCGCGCGTTCGCGATCGACCCCTTCAACCTGTGGCACAAGAACACCCTCGACCTGCTCGACAAGCTGAAGTCGTACCGCACGATCGACCGCGGCCACTTCCGCTATGTGGCACCGGCGAGCGAGGCCGAGCTGCTCACGACGTACCTGTCGCCGCTGCTGGAACAGGCGTACGACTCGCTCTCCACGCACTACGGCTACAAGCCGGCGGGACTCGTGCGACTCGAGATCTATCCGCGGCACGCTGACTTCTCGGTCCGTACGGTGGGTCTCTCGGGACTCGGCGCACTCGGCGTGAGCTTCGGCCCCGTGTTGATGATGGATGCGCCATCGGCGCGACAGGTCGGTGAGTTCAACTGGGGATCGGTGGCCTGGCATGAACTGGCGCACACTTTCACGCTCGGCCTGTCGAACAATCGCGCGCCGCGATGGCTGTCCGAAGGGCTGTCGGTGCTGGAGGAGCGTCGTGCGCGGCCGTCGTGGGGTGGGCGCGCCACGCTGGAATTTCTCGCGGCGTATTCCGGTGGACGCCTGCGTCCGGTGAGCCAGCTGAATGAGGGATTCGTTCGACCGCGTTTCGACAACGAGGTCATCCTCTCGTACTACGATGCATCGCTGGTGTGCGAGATGATCGCGGAGAAGAAGGGCGCGAAGGCGCTCGTGGACATGCTCACCGCATATCGCGATGGACTCTCTACGCCGGCCGTCTTCTCCCGCGTGCTCGGGAGCACGCCCGAGCAGTTCGACCGGGAGTTCGACGCGTGGGTGAAGACGAAGCTGGCTGGCCCGCTGGCCGCCGTCGCGGCGAACGACGGAAAGGCCGGTCCCTCCGGTTCGTTCGTGTCGGCGATGCGGTCAGGGATCGCGCTCATGCAGCAGGGCAAGTCGGATGCGGCACGCATCGAGCTCCAGCATGCCGAGGAACTGTTTCCCGATTACGCGGGCAATGAATCGCCGGCAGTGTTCCTCGCGCAGCTCGCGCGCGATCGCGGCGACCTCGCGGAGGCGCTCGCGCAGGTGCAGCGCGTCACGTCGCGCAGCGAGACAGCGGTCGACGCGAATCTCCTCGAGGCGGAGCTGCGCGAAAAGCTCGGCGATTCCGTCGGCGCGCGTGCCCCGCTGGAGCGGCTCATCTGGATGACGCCCTACGACATCCCGCTGCACGTCCGTCTGGCGAAGCTGTCCGAGCGAGCGGGTGATCACGTGGCGGAGTTGCGTGAGCGGCGCGCGATCGTGGCGCTCGATCCGCCCGATCCGCTCGATGCGCACTACGAGCTTGCGCGAGCCCTGGCAAACGCGGGTGACGTGGCGGGTGCACGTCGCGAGCTGCTCGGCGTGCTGGAGCAGGCGCCGGCGTTCGAGAAGGCGCAGACACTACTGCTCGAGCTCAAGAATCGCAGTGCGCCGCCGGCCTCCCCATGAGCGGCCAACGGTACGCGCCCGCCGCCGACTACTTCAGTATGCGCCCACCTTCTGACCCACGCGAGGCAATCGTTTGACCGGTCCCGCCACTGCACCCGCGCTCGACCAACTGGATGATGCTGCGCTCGCGGACCGCCTCGCCGCGGCGAGCGGTCGCATCAAGACGGAGCTTCGCAAGGTCATTGTCGGCAACGACGACATCATCGAGCAGGCGCTCATCGCGCTCTTCGCGGGCGGCAATTGCCTCCTCGTTGGCGTGCCGGGTCTCGCGAAGACGCTGCTCATCTCGACACTGTCGCGTGCGCTCGACCTCAAGTTCTCGCGCATCCAGTTCACGCCCGATCTCATGCCGTCGGACGTGACGGGCACGGACGTCATCCAGGACGATCCCGCGACGGGGCAACGTCGCCTGACGTTCATGCCGGGTCCGGTGTTCGCCAACGTATTGCTCGCGGACGAGATCAACCGCACGCCGCCGAAGACGCAGGCCGCGCTGCTCGAGGCCATGCAGGAGCGACGCGTCACGGTGCAAGGGCGAACGTACGACCTCGAGCCGCCGTTCTTTGTCTTTGCCACGCAGAATCCGATCGAGCTCGAGGGCACGTATCCGCTCCCGGAAGCACAGCTCGACCGCTTCATGCTCGAGGTCAATCTCGACTACCTGCCCGAGGAGGACGAGGTGAACGTCGTGAAGACGACCACCACCGTGCCGCTCGAGGTGGTGCAGGCGGTGGTGTCGCGCGACGAGATTCTCGCCTTCCAGCGCGTCGTGCGACGTGTACCCGTTGCCGATGCGGTCACGCGCTACGCCGTCAGGCTCGTGCGCATGTCGCGGCCGACGTCGGCCGGCGCGCTCGACTTCGTGAAGCAGTGGGTCTCCTACGGCGCATCCGTCCGCGCGGCACAGGCCCTCGTCCTCGGCAGCAAGGCCCGTGCGCTGCTCCAGGGGCGCACGCACGTCACCTTCGAGGACGTCCGCGCCCTCGCGCGACCGGTGCTCCGCCACCGCATTCTCCTGAACTTCCAGGCGCAGTCCGAGAAGGTCACGACCGACCAACTCATCGAACGACTGCTCGCGGCCGTACCCATCCCGAAGTCGGCACTCTAGCGTGGCATCCGCGCCCGCCTCCTTCCTCGATCCCGCGCTGCTCGCGCGCATCTCCGACCTGTCGCTCCTGGCACGTACGGTCGTCGATGGCTTCATGCACGGGCAGCACCGGTCGTTGCGGAAGGGATCGTCGATGGACTTCGCGCAGCATCGGTCCTACCAGCCCGGCGACGACCTCCGACGCATCGACTGGCGCGTGTTCGGGCGCACGGACCGGTTTTACGTGAAGGAGTACGAGGCCGACACGAACGCGAGTGTCATGTTCGCGCTCGACTCCACCGGCTCGATGGACTTCGGCAGCGGCCCGGTCACGAAGTACGACTACGGCCGGTTCCTCATTGCCTCGCTCGCGTGGCTCTCACAGGCGCAGGGCGATCGTGTCGGGCTTGCGACCTTCACGGGCGACCTCGTGGACGTCGTGCCTCCGTCGACCCGGCATCTCCAGCTCCTCCTGCACACGCTCGCACGGTCGAAGGCCACCGGCACCGGCCACCTTGCCAAGGCGATCGAGCGGTTTACGCACCTCTCCGCGCGCACGGGCATCGCGGTGCTCGTGACGGATTGCTACGAAACGCCAGATGCACTCGGCCGTGCCGCCGCTTCGCTCCGCATGCGCGGACACGATGTGATTGTGTTCCACCTCGTCGATCCCGCCGAGCGTGACTTCCCGTTTACCGCGGCGACGACATTCGAGGATGCGGAGAGTGGCACGCGCTTGCCTCTGCGACCCGATGATCTCCGTGGGAAATACAAGGAGCTCCTCGGCGCGCATCACGTCGCTGTCGCGCAGCGGCTTGCTGCGGCGGGCGCCGACTACGTCCGCGTAGATACCGACCAGCCGCTCGACCGCGCGTTGCACGCGTATCTCGATCGCCGTCTCGCGCGCAGCAGGGTGCGGTGATGGGCCTCGGAGTCCTCGTCCCCGCATTCCTGGCCGGACTCGCCGCACTCGCGATTCCGGTCGTGCTGCACCTGCGTCACCGCGACAAGGACCGGCCATATCGGTTTCCGTCGCTGATGTTCCTCGAGCAGCTCCCGATCCGCACCGCCGAACGTCGCCGGATCACCGACCTGCCCCTGATGTTGCTGCGCGCGCTCGCCGTGGCGCTGCTGGTGCTCGCGTTCACGCGCCCGGTCTTCTCGCGCGACGTAAAAACGGAGCAGTCGAAGCGTGTCCGCGCAATGATCCTCATGGTTGACCGCTCGATGAGCATGGGGCACAGGGACGTCTGGCCCGCCGCGCTCGACTCCGCTCGCACGGTCATCGCGTCGCTCGGCGCAGGTGACCGGCTCGCGCTCGTGCTGTTCGACGACGAGGCCGAGGTTGCCCAACCGTTCAGTACGGACCGGAGCGCCGCGCTCGCGGTGCTGGCGAAGGCGAGGCCGGCGGATCGGGGCACTCGCTACCCCGCCGCCCTGCGCGCGGCGCGCCAGCTCGCCGCGAAGCCCGGTGAGGCGACACCGGAGGTCGTGATCATCACCGACTTGCAACGCACCGGCGTGTCCGGAGTCGCGGGTCTGGATCTTCCGAAAGGGCTCACGGTGAGGACGATTGCCGTTGGTCCGAAGAGTCGCGCCAATGCGACGGTCGCATCGGTGGACATTCACCGCACCATCGAGCCGCTGCGCACGATGCTCGCCGTCGAATCACGAATCGTCGCACGCGAGGGCGCGGCGGCGCGCACCGCGCAGGCAACATTGATCCTCAATGGCCGACCGAGTGGTACGAAGCGCGTCACGATTCCCGCTGCTGGGGAAGCGCGCGTGCTGTTCACCCCAGTGCTGCTGCCCGCCGGACTGGTGCGCGGCTCCGTGTCGATCGACAACGACGCCCTCGCCGCCGACGACACCTTTCACTTTGCCTTCGCGGCCAGGGATGAATTGCGCGTACTGCTCGTGGCGCCCGACGATGCAGTCGGCGAGGAGACGCTCTTCTTCGAGCGGGCGCTGCTCGTTGGACATGCGCCGAGTATCCGCATCGAGCGGGTACGCGCGGCGGGTCTCGACGCCAACAGGCTCGATGGCGCAGCGCTCGTGGTGCTGTGGGATGCACCCGTTCCCTCTGGCCGCGCGAGTGCGGCGCTGACGGAGTGGGTGCGGCGCGGCGGGGGAGTGGTCGTCGCGGCCGGTCGTCGGTCGGTTGGCCGCGTGTCCACTTCGACGCTCATGCCGGCGCGCATCGTTGGCGAGGCGGATCGCCTGACCGACCGCGGTGGTTCGCTCGGTGACGTGCGCTTCGACCATCCGCTGTTCAGCGCGTTCCGCAGTGCGCCCGCCGCATTGAGCGCCGCGCGATTCCTCCGCTATCCGCGCATCGAGCCGGCGGTCGGCACGGACGTGCTGGCACGCTTCGACGATGGCCAGCCGGCGGTTGTCGAGCATCGCGAGGGATCGGGGCGCATCGTGCTGGTCGGAATGCCGCTCGACGCACGCTCGGGCGACTTCCCTCTCCAGTCGTCGTTCCTGCCGTTCCTGCATCGACTCACGCTTTACACGTCGGGTCGCGACGCAACGCCGTTCGCGCGGACGACAGGCCAGAGCTGGGTCCTGTCCGGCGCATTGAAGGAGCCGGCGGTCCTGACTCCCGACGGCTCCATTCTCCGGCCGGCCAAGGACACGGGGGGCTCGACAGTGGCGCTCCGGGAGGCTGGCGTGTATGCGTTATATGAAGGACGCGTCCAGGGCGAACCCACCGCGCTACTCGCTGTCAATGCGCCCGCCAACGAATCGGACCTCACGTCGGTCGATCCGCGCGAGCTGCTGCTCGGTGTGCGACAGAGCACCGCGACCGCCGACGCCACGAACGAGGTGCCGACTCGATCGGAAGTCGAGGGACGACAGCGGCTCTGGCGCGGCCTGTTGATCGCGCTCGCGGTGCTGCTGCTGGGGGAGACGTTCATGGCCAATCGCGGCTGGCGCGGCATCGCGAATGGGAATGGCGCGACACGGACCGAAGGGAGTGCATCATGACACCGGCGAACCAACTGGTCGAAACGCTCGCTGCCCTCCGCCGCCAGTGGCGATTGCGTGTCGTCCTCGAATCCGTCGTCTGGATCGCCATCGCCGCGGTAATCGCGATTGCCTCGGGCCTTCTCCTCACGTCGATGTTCGGCACCACCTCCACGACCGTGCTCTTCATGCGTGGACTCGGCTACGTGCTCATCGTCGCCGCGATCGTGCGCTACCTGGTGCGTCCGCTGGTGCGGCGCGCAAGCGACGAGCGGTTCGCCCTCTACGTCGAGGAGCGCGCGCCGGAACTGCGGCAGATGCTGCTCTCCGCCGTGCACGAGTTGAAGGCACCGGATGCCGAGCGGGCGTCTCCGTCGCTCACCGCGCGCTTGATGGAGCGGACGCTGGCCGTTGTCCGCCCCATCGCGCAGGGTCGCACCATTGAACGCCCGCGCGTGAATCGCGCGCTCCGCGCCATCGGTGGCATGGCCGTCGCGGCGGCGGTGCTTTTTGCGATCGGGCCAAAGGCGCTCCGCAGCACGGCGCGGCAGATCTTTGCGCCGTGGTCCGTGGCCGAGGCCGCCGTGCCGACGCTGGCTGTGCGCGTACGGCCGGGCAATGCCGCAATTCCGCGCGGTGCGGCGGTCGACGTCAGCGCCTCGCTCGCGGGCTTTACCGCCGATGGCGCCGAGCTGGTGTTCCGCACCGACTCGGCGGCTGAGTGGGTGCGGTTGCCGATGGCGCGCGATTCCGTCGACGGAAGCTTCACGTCGCGTGTGTTCGACCTCACGAAGCGCACCGAGTACTACGTGGACGCGAACGGCATTCGCTCGCCGACGTATGCGCTGAGCATCACGGACCTTCCGGCGATGAGCGCGATGGCAATCGACCTCCGCTACCCGGCGTACACCGGCCTGCCGGCGGAGCACTTCAAGGAAGGCGGGGACGTTGCGGCGGTCGTCGGATCGATGGTGACGATTCACGCCACGATCACGAAGCCGGTGAAGGGCGGTATGCTGGCATTCGACAACGGTACGAAAGTGCCGTTCACGATCGGAGCCGATGGCGCGCTGACGGCATCATTCCCCGTGAAGGTGACGGGCTTCTATCGCGTCGACCTCGTCGCGCCCGACGGCGCGAACGTGCCCGGCGCGGTGCAGTATGCGGTCGAGGCATTGCCCGATCGGCCGCCGACTGTGCGCATCACGGAGCCAGGCCGCGACACGAAGGTCAGCAGCATCGAGGAGGTGACGATCGCTGTCGCGGCGTCCGACGACTACGGTGTCGAGTCGCTCCAGCTCGTCTATCGCGTCAACGGTGGCGAGGAGAGGACGATCGCGCTCTCGGACAGCGGACGACATCGGTCGACCGAGCCGCGCGCTGCGCATACGCTCTTCCTCGAGGAGGAGAAGCTGACGCCCGGGGACCTCATCACCTATCACGCGATCGCAAAGGATGGTGCGGGCAACCAGGGCGTGAGCGACGTCTACTTCCTCGAGGTGCGCGCACTGGCGAAGAACTATCGCCAGTCTGAGCAGCAGGGTGGCGGCGGCGGTGGTGGAGGCGACTCCCCCGAGGGATTCGTCGCGCGCCAGCGTGAGGTCGTGGCGGGCACGTTCAACTGGATGCGCGACAGCACCAGCGTGCCGGTGCGCAAGCACAAGGAAGACGTCGCCACGCTGAACATCGCCGAGGGTCGGTTGCGCGCCGAGGTGGTGGCGTTGGCGCAGAAGCTGACCGAGCGCGCCGCAGCGCGCACCGACACCACCTTCGCGCTCATCCAGGCGGAGCTCGTTGAGGCGTCGAAGCACCTGCAGGGCGCCGAGGAACGCCTTGTGAAGGCGCACGGCAAGGAGGCGCTGCCCATCGAGCAGGTGGCGCTCCAGCACCTCCAGCGTGCCGAGGAGCTCTATCGGAACGTGCAGGTGCAGATGGGTGGCCAGCAGGGCGGTGGTGGCGGGGGCGGCGGCGGGCAGAAAAAGGCCGAGGAGCTCGCCGACCTGTTCGAGCTGCAGACCGACAAGCTGAACAACCAGTACGAGGCGGTGCAGCAGGAGTCGCAGCAGCAACAGCAGAGCCGCGAGGTCGATGCGACCCTCGAGCGGCTGAAGCAGCTCGCGAACCGGCAGCAGCAGGAGAACGAGCGCATGCAGAAGTTGGCCGAGGCCATGCGCGAGAAGCTCGGCCGCGCGCAGGGCGGTGGCGGCGGTGGAGGGTCACAGCGCGAGCTGGCGAAGCAGGCGGAGGAAGAAGCCCGCCGACTCGAGCGTCTTGCACGCGAGCAGAAGTCGCCGCAACTGGCCGAAGCCGCGCAGCAGATGCAGCAGGCGGCGGACGCGATGAAGCGCGCCGCGACAGGCTCGGCGGCGCAGGGTGCGGCGGCGGCGGAGCAACTGAATCGCGCGGCGAGCGGCCTGGAGAACGCGCGGTCGGCTGCGGCGAGTGACGCCGTGCACAAGCTTGCCGAACAGGCGAAGGACCTGCAGGACCAGCAACAGTCGATTGCCGAAGGCGTGAAGCAGTTGGCGAATGCGCCGCCGGAGAAACGCGGTGAGCAGATCCAGCAGCTCAACCAGCAGAAGGATGCGCTGACGAAAGGTGTGCAGAAGCTCGAGAACGACGCCGACCGAGCGGCACGCGAAGCGCGTCGGGAACAACCGGCGGCGTCGGGCAAGCTCGGTGACGTCGGTAACGCGATCCGCGACCAGCGCATCCGCGAGAAGGTGGATTTCTCGAAGAACGTCATTCGCGGGGGCTCGTCGGAATACGCGAACACGTTCGAGGGACAGATCGGCGAGAACCTGAAGGACGTGGCGGATCGCGCGAAGGCGGCCACGGGTGCGATCAGTGGTCAGTCCGCGTCACGCAACCAGGAGAAGACGCTCGACCAGACGCGTGAGCTCGTGCGTGGAATGGAGTCGCTGCGTCAGCGGGTTGGCGACAAGACGGGGATGAAGGGCCAACAGCCCGCGCAGGGACAACAGGGTAAGCAGGGGCAGCAGGGGCAGGGACAACAAGGCAAGGGCCAACAGGGCCAGAGCCAACAGGGCCAAGGCGGAGGACAGCAGAACGGCCAGAATCCATCCGGCGGTGGTGGCTCGGGCGGTAACCCGCGCGCACGCAACGGCGTGGACCCGAGTGACGCGCGGCAGTTCGCGCGCGAGTTCGCCATGCGTCGCCAGAGCGCCGAGGAGCTGCGCAAGGCGCTCGCGAAGCAGGGCGTCGCCACGGGTGAGCTCGACCGTGCCATCGACGAGATGCGTCGTCTCGAGGGCTCCATGGCCAACGGCGACGCGAAGGGCATCGACGAGCTCCAGAAGTCGGTGATCGACGGACTCAAGACCTTCGAGTTCACCCTCTACCGCAAGCTTGGCCTCGGCGACAGCAAGGCGCCGGCGCTCGGTGCGAACACCCCGGTGCCCGCCGAGTATCGCGCGGCGGTCGAGGAGTACTATCGCTCGCTGGCTGGAGCGCGGCGGCAGCCTTAGTGCTTATCCGTAAATAATGATGTACATTGCATCTTCATCCGAGATCGTGGGGAGGAGCGGCAATGGCCAAAGCGAGGCTGCAGTCGTGGATCGTATCGGACGCGTTTTGGGCGCGGGTCGAGCCCTTGATTCCGCCGCGGGCGCCACGACCGTCGCGGGGCAAATACACGCGCCAGCCGGGCGCCGGGCGCAAACCCAAGCCGGCCCGCCTCGTATTTGAAGCGATTGTGTATGTGTTGCGGACCGGCTGTCAGTGGAAGGCGCTGCCCCGCGAACGGTTCGGCAGTGCCAGCGCGATTCATAAACGGTTTCTCGAGTGGGAACAGGCCGGGGTGTTCCGCGCCCTGTGGCAGGCGGGGTTGGCCGAGTACGACGAGTTGGAGGGGATTGCCTGGCGCTGGCAAAGCATTGACGGCGCGTTGGTGAAGGCGCCCCTCGCCCAAGAGTCGGTCGGGTCCAACCCGACCGACCGGGGGAAAAAATGGAAGCAAGCGAATGGTGTTGGTGGACGCGCATGGCATCCCGCTGTCGCTCATCGTGATCGGCGCCAACCGGCATGACGTCAGCCAACTCGGCGCCACCCTCGACGCAATCGTCGTCCCGCGCCCCGCGGTCACGCCGCGCGCACCGCAGCATCTGTGCGCTGATGCTGGGTTCGTGGGCGTGCCCGCGCTCAACGAGATCTACGTCCGGGACTATACGCCGCACGTGCGGGCGCGCGGCGAAGAGCGCACCGAGCGCGCCCAGGGCAAGCGCCCGCGGAGGTGGGTCGTCGAAGTCGCCCACTCGTGGTTCAATCGGTTTCGCAAGCTGCTGGTCCGCTATGAAAAGTTGCATCGGTCGTACGTCGCGTTAAACATGCTCGCTGCCGCCATCATTTGCTTTCGCAATGTTCCGAGGAAGCGCAACATTATTTACGGATAAGCACTTAGTGACGATACCAGCCGAGCTCAGCTGATTTCATATTGAGTATTGGACGTCTGCCAGGTCTGCAAGACACTGTGATATAGCAGTTTGTTCTGTAGGAAAGTTTCGCGGCCAGGTGCGTCGGTTGATCCGCTCGAGACAGATGGTTTTTGGGACGATTATCGCACTGCTGCCATGCGAGCCCAACACCCTGCGTGAGCAGCCCTCTTCCCAATGCGTTGCGGTCGTTGGTCCTCTCGACGCCACAGGATAGCTTTGGCTTCTTATCGACGGAGGCGTCATGTCGCAGGGTGTCAGCGGGCTGATGGTCGGGGTATCGGGGATACGGGGCCGAGTGGGAGCGGCTCTGACGCCTGAGGTCGTGGCGCGGTATGCGGCGGCATTCGGCGCGTGGTCGATCGCGAACAATCCGTCGCGGGCGATCGTGGTCGGACGCGACAGCCGAGTGTCGGGGCCGATGTTTCACCGGATTGTCGTGGGAACGCTGCAGCTGGTCGGCTGCGACGTGATTGACATCGGGCTGACGACGACGCCGGGCTGCCAACTCGCCGTGGAATACCACCATGCCGCCGGCGGGCTGATGCTGTCCGCCAGCCACAATCCCATCGAGTGGAATGCGCTGAAGTGTATCGGCTCGAGTGGGTTGTTCCTCGAGGCCAGCGAGGGTGCGGCGATGCGCGCGCTCGTCGACACCGGCACGCCCCACGCCCAGTGGGACGCTATCGGCCGCGTGACCGAGGATGGCGACGTGGCCGCGCGGCACATCGAGACCGTGTTGGCCATCCCGTACGTGGACGTCGTCGCGATTCGCGCGCGCAAGTTCAAGGTGGCGCTCGACTGCGTGCGGGGCGCCGGCGCCACGATCATGCCAGCATTGCTCGAGCGACTGGGATGCGAGGTCTTCGGCCTCAACATGGAGCCCGACGGGCGATTCCCGCGAGAGCCGGAGCCGATCCCGGCGAACTTGCGCGAGTTCGAGCGATTCGTCTCGGAGTCGGGTGCCGACATCGGATTCGCGGTGGATCCTGACGTCGACCGGCTGGCGCTGGTGAGCAATGAGGGGCGTGCGGTGGGCGAGGACTATACGCTTGCGCTCGCTGCGAAGCTGGTTTTGCGGCATCGGAAGGGGCCGATCGTGACGAATCTCTCGACGAGCCTGTTGGTGGATGATGTCGCGCGTGAGGCGGGGGTGGAGGCGGTACGGGCTCCGGTGGGGGAGGTCAACGTCGCCGTGCGCATGCGGGACCTCAACGCACCGATCGGCGGGGAAGGCAATGGTGGCGTGATCCTTCCCGAGGTGCATCTCGGGCGGGATGCCCCGATCGGCGCGGCCCTGCTGCTGCAATTGCTGGTGGAGGAGGACAAGCCGCTCAGCGCGATCGTGGCCGCCCTGCCGCGGTACGTGATCGTGAAGGACAAGCTCGACCGTCCGAACGCGAGTCTCGACACGGTGTATGCAGCGCTTCGGTCCGCGTTTCCCGATGCGACCGTCGATACGCAGGATGGGCTGCGACTGGCGTGGAGCGATCGGTGGGTGCATGTGCGGCCGAGTGGAACGGAGCCGATCGTGCGGGTGATTGCCGAAGGGCCGGACGAGCAGGCCGCGAAGGAACTGGTTCGCCGTTCGCGCGAGCCGTTGGATGCGTTGCGGAGCTGACGGAAGCGGGTCCGGATCTCACACAAGGAAAGACGATCATGTGCGGAATTGTCGGGTACGTAGGATCGAGGGATGCGACCGGCCTCCTCGTGGACGGATTGAAGCGCCTGGAATACCGGGGCTACGATTCGGCGGGTGTGTCGCTGATGGATGGTGGCGGCGTGGAGACGCGCAAGGCGAAGGGCAAGATCGCCATGCTCGAGGAGGCGATCGTGAACCATCCCGTCAAGGGCAACGTCGGCATTGCGCACACGCGCTGGGCCACGCACGGTCCGCCGAACGAGTGCAACGCGCACCCGCATCATGACTGCACCGGCACGATTTCTGTCGTGCACAACGGCATCATCGAGAACTACGGACCGCTCCGCGCGATGCTCCAGAAGACGGGGCACACGTTCGTGTCGGAGACCGATACCGAGGTGTTGGCGCACCTCATCGAGGCCGCATTCGATGGCAACCTCGAGGAGGCGGTCACCGACGCGCTCGCGCTGGTGGAAGGCACGTATGGCATTGCGGTGATCTGCTCGCGCGACCCCGAGAAGGTCGTGGCCGCCCGCAAGGGTAGCCCGTTGCTCATCGGGCTCGGCGAAGGCGAGAACTACATCGCCAGCGATGTCGCCGCGATCCTCCAGCACACGCGACAGGTGGTGTACCTCGACGATGGCGAGATGGCCGTGCTCACGAAGGATGGCTATCGCGTGATGGACCTCAACGCGAGGACGGTCAAGAAGCGCGCGACCCGCATCGACTGGGATCTGGACCAGATCGAGAAGGGCGGCTTCGACCACTTCATGTTGAAGGAAATCATGGAGCAGCCGCAGACGATCCAGAACACCATGCGCGGTCGTTCGGTGGATGACGAAGGGTTCTCGAAGCTGGGCGGGCTGAACCTCAGTCGCGAGGACCTGCAGCGCATCGACCACATCATCCTCACGGCCTGCGGCACGAGCTGGCACAGCGCGCTGATCGGCAAGATGATGATCGAGGAGCACGCACGCATCCGCTGCGAGGTGGAGTACGCGTCGGAGTTCCGCTACAGCAATCCCATCGTCACTGACCGCACGCTGTGCATCGTCATTTCGCAGTCGGGCGAAACGGCGGACACGCTGGCCGCGATGCGCGAGGCGAAGCGTCGTGGCGCCAAGACGCTCGGCCTCGTGAACCAGGTGGGGTCCACGATCGCGCGCGAAGACGACGGCGGCATCTACCTGCATGCGGGTCCGGAGATCGGCGTCGCGTCGACCAAGGCCTTCACGAGCCAGGTCGTCGCCCTGGCATTGCTCACCTTGAAGCTCGCGCGCCTGCGCACGATGTCGGTGGTGCAGGGACGGGTGATCACGCAGGCCCTCGACCGGCTGCCGGAGCAGATCCAGTCGATCCTCGACCGCGCCGCGGAAGTGGAGAAGATCGCGGAAGCCTTCGTGGACGCGCAGAATTTCCTCTACCTGGGCCGCGGCTACAATTTCCCCGTCGCGCTCGAAGGCGCGCTGAAGCTGAAGGAGATCAGCTACATCCACGCGGAGGGGTATCCGGCCGCGGAGATGAAGCACGGGCCGATCGCGCTGATCGATGCGGAGATGCCGGTGGTGTTCATCGCGCCGCATGATTCGGTGTTCGACAAGGTCGTGTCCAACGTGCAGGAGGTGAAGGCGCGCGGTGGACGGGTCATTGCAATCACGAGTCGCGACGAGCCGTCGCTCGACGGCAAGATCGACTATGAGTTCCGCGTGCCGGAAACGGTTGACATGCTGAACCCGGTGCTCTCGGCCATTCCGCTTCAACTGCTGGCGTACTACATCGCGGCGAAGCGTGGGCTCAACGTGGACCAGCCGCGCAACCTGGCGAAGTCGGTCACGGTCGAATAGTCGGCCACGGGAACATCGCGGGAGGCCCCCTGCTGCGCATTGAAACGGCAGGGTGGCGTCTCCGCCCGCTCGGCGCGACGGCGTGACATCCGTACTCGGAGGGAGCGCACTTGCGCGCCCAGCACGGGCGGTCGATCATAGCGAATCCTTACTTCGAGAAAACATGCATACGCGTGCGGCTGTCCTGCTGCTTGGTGCGCTCCTTGGGCTTGCGGCCTGTCGTCACGGTGACGACGAGGCCAAGGTCCCCGTGAACCTGTCCCGGCCGTCGACCGCGCTGGCCGACGTGCCGCTGGCGGCCGGTGACATTCGCATTACAAGTGCCGACACCGCGGTCGATCTCGCGCTGATCGGCGATTCGATCAGCGGTGGACTATCCGCCTTCGCGCTCGCCAAGCTGCGCCGCGAGACAGATACCAGTGCCGTGAAAGGATCCGGTCTCGGCGCGTCGATCGAGAAGATGGTCAAGGGAACGGTGCAGAGTGCGCTCGGGACGCGCATTTCGGTTCCTGTTTCGTCGGTGAAGGACGTCCGGTACGACGGACAGCGGCTCGTGTTCGAATGGAACGGCAAGCCGCCCGAGCACTTTGGCGACGCGAAGGTCAACAACAAGGACGTGATGGCGTCGTTCAGCTCAGAGGACGCGCAGCGTTTCGCCATTGCCGTGCGCGCGCGTCAGCGTGCGCGAAACGGACAGATGTAGGTGGGCACCACCGCGCTGCGCCCACGTGGCGTCTCCGAAATTGTGGATGCGGCGTTCCAGATCCTTCGCGCCCACTATTCGCAGTTCGTGATGTGCTCCGCGCTGGCGTACCTGCCCTGGCTGATCGTCCAGCTGGTGTTTCTCGGTGATCCGAGGCAATGGGCGGGCACGACGTGGTGGGTCGCAGTGCTGGCCGGCATGGGCATCTGGATGAGTTTCGCCCTCATGAGCGCCGCCATCATCACGTGTGCCTCGCAGGCATACCTCGGTGATCCGGTGAACGTGGCCGTGGCGATTCGCCGCGCGGCGCCGCGCCTGCCCCGGGTGATGGTGGCGGCCTTGCTCCGCTACGTGGGTTTGACGCTGGGCATCTTCTTCTTCCTCGTTGGTGCACTGTGGGTTGCGGCGCGCCTGTTCGCCCTGACCCCGCTCATCATCCTCGAGGACGCGTCGGTCCCCACGGCATTCAGTCGGTCGGCCGCGCTGTCGAACGGTCGGAAGCGTCACATCCTGAACACGCTCGGCCTGGCGGCCATCATCTACTGGGTCGTGGCCATGGGAATCAGCATGGTCGCCTCGCTGTCGGGGAACTTCGTGGTGCAGGTGATGGCGGGAGGCATCTACACCATCCTCGCGTATCCGATCATCGCCATCACGGAGTGCCTGCTGTACTATGACGCCCGCATCCAGAGCGAAGGGTTGGACATCGAGTTGATGGCGGCGGAGCTGGGCGCAGCGCCCATTCAGCCGAGCGCGCGCTGAGACTCATCGCGGCGTTGGTGCAGGTGTCGGAGCGTCCGTGGACACCGTCTGCGGTCCACGATACGGTGCAGGCCGTTCTCCGGGATCCGGTGTTTCACCGTTCGATGCGACGATCGGTCGCGGACCGAATACTGGTGTGGCTCGTCGATTGGTTCACGCGACTGTCGAAGGTGCTGCGCGGGCTACCGTCCACGCGAACGCTCGCGTTGATGCTCGTGGGCGCACTCGTGCTGTTCGTGCTCGTGCGTTTCCTCATCGCCGCGAGTGTGCGAGGCGATGGCGGTGGGAGAAGGACGTCGAATCGGGGCGTGTCGGCAGGGACCGACCCGTGGCAGGCCGTTGACGAGTTGCTGGCATTGGGGCGGCACGAGGACGCCGCACACGCGCTGTACCGTGCGGTCATCCTGTCGCTCGCGAACACCGAGCGGATGCGCCTCGACCCGTCGAAGACGAGCGGCGACTATGCCCGCGAGTTGCGACGTCGGTCGTCATCTACAGTGTTCCCGTTCGTTGCCTTTGCACGGCGGTTCGAAGTGCTGGTGTACGGACACGTGCCGCCCGACGCCGCCGCCGTGGCGCAACTGCGCGAGCTCGCCATTCCGTTTCGCGCGCGGAGTCGCGCCGCGTGACGACGCCCGCGCCGCAGGACGGGGGTGCTCCCCGGCCGGAATGGTGGACACGCCCCGTCGTCGTATTGCCGATCGTGTGCTCCATCGTGTTGCTCGTGGCGCTGCTCACCCCGCAGGAAGCGTCGGGCCGGTTCGGCGACTCGCGACTGACGACACACCTTCCAAGCGCGCTGGGCGCCAGGGTGCTCAATGACATGGCGTCACGTTCCGGCTGGCACACGGCACGCGACGACTCGATCGGCGCGCCGGCGGCGGGCGATGGCCGGACCATTCACGCCGTCCTCGCGCCCGTCACCCCAGTGACGGCGACGCAGGCACATCGCTACCTGGAGGCAGTACGTGCAGGCGACGGTTTGCTGCTCGTCCTCAGTGACCGCTCTGCGCTCACCGATTCGCTCGGGGTTGCGCACTATGCGCGCGGTGGGCTGTTACCAGGTCCCCGAAACGCGGGTGGCGAGTGCCAGTCATACAAGGAAATGACGCCTCCGCTCTGGGCCGATGGGCGTGTGCACCTGTTCGGCATCCGGTGGCTGCGCAACGCGCCCAGTGAGAAGGTGGGGTTCGCGACGCTGAACCAGGGCGAGTTCGGGATGCCAGCACCGAGCGATGGTGCGGCGGGATTCCCCCTTGGTCTCGGTCGGGTTGTGGTGGTGGCCGATCCGGACCTGCTGCGGACCGATGTGCTTCGGCACTGCGAGTGGGGCGCGGACGTCATCGCCATGGCCATGCTCGAGTGGCTCCGCGCGGGCGGAACGACGCCGCGCACCGTGCTGGTCTTCGACGAATATCATCAGGGCTTCGGTCCGCGCAGCGACATGATGAGTACCGCCATGGAGTTCCTGATCACGCACCCGGTCGGACGCACGATCGCGATGGCGCTGCTGGCATCGCTCGTCCTCCTGATCGCCGTGGCGCCGCGAGCACTTCCGCCCGTTGACACGGAGCGGATCGAGCGACGGGATCCGCGCGAGCAGGTGGACGCCCTCGCGCACGCCTACGAGCAGGTGCGCGCGACGCGCACCATCACCGCGCGCCTGCTTCACGGCGTGCGGCGTCGCGCCGAACGTACCGGAGGGCGCACAGGTCGGTCGGACAGCATCTTCCTCGACGACGTGGCCCGTCGCGCGCCGCAGGTGAAGGGCGACATCGAGATCGTGCGGCACGCATTGGGCGAAACCGTGTCGGATCGCGCACTGCCGGACGTCGGTGCAGCACTCAGCCGCATCGAGCACACACTTACGACGAGCGATATATGAGCACAGGGATCACGCCCGCCGAGGGCGCCGTGCTCCTCGAGCGGGTCAGGGCTGCCGTGGCGACGCGCGTGGTCGGCCAGGACGCCACGGTCACGGACACGCTCGTGGCCTTCCTCGCCCGCGGACACGTGCTCGTCGAGGGGGTACCCGGCACCGCGAAGACGCTCCTCGTGCGCTCGCTGTCCGCGGCGCTCGGCCTGCGCTTCGCGCGCATCCAGTTCACGCCGGACCTGATGCCCTCGGACGTCACCGGCATCAACGTGTTGCGTGATCCGGCGCGCGGCTTCGAATTTCAGCCGGGTCCCATCTTTACCGACCTCCTGCTCGGCGACGAGATCAATCGCGCGCCCGCGAAGACGCAGTCGGCACTTCTGGAGGCGATGGCAGAACGACAGGTCACGGTGGATGGTATCTCCCGGCCTCTTGGCGACGCCTTTACGGTGTTCGCGACCCAGAATCCTGTCGAGCACGAAGGGACGTATCCGCTCCCCGAGGCACAGCTCGACCGGTTCCTCATCAAGGCGGTGATGCCGTATCCGTCGCGTGAGGCCGAGCTCGAGCTGTTGAACCGCTACGAGGGTGGGTTCGACGCGGAGCGCGCGTTCGATGTCGCCACGCCAGCGGTACTGGCCGCACCGGAAATCGCGGCGCTGCGCGGCCTGGTCGATGGCGTCCGGGTTGCCGCGGAAGTGCGGGAATACATCGCCGACATCACGCGCGCGACACGCGAGGAGCGGATGCTCGCGCTCGGTGCCTCGCCCCGTGCGACGGTAGCGCTGTTTCGCGCGGCGCGCGCGGTGGCCGTGCTCGAGGGGCGCGACTTCGCCACGCCGGATGACGCGAAGAGCATCGCGCCGGCCGTGCTGCGGCATCGCATCGCCCTGTCGCCAGAGCTGGAGGTGGAAGGGCGTACGGCGGACGACGTCCTCTCCGCAGTGCTCGATCGCATCCGGGTTCCGGAGTAGAGGTGTCGGACACGTGGGCGCGTGCACGGCAGCTCGCGGAGTCGATGCGGTTCTCACCAACGCGCCGCTTCGCGCTGCTGCTCGCCTGTGCCGCGCCACTCTGGCTCCTGAGCGCCTGGCCAGCCGGGACGATCGTTGCCGCGCTGGTCCTCCTGCTGCTTCTAGCGGCAAAGGTCGTCGATAGTGCCATGCTGCCGCAGGCCGCCGATATCGATGTGCGTCGGGCGCTCGATGCGTCGGTGGGCGTCGGGGATGTGGCCCTCGGGTCCTACGACGTGACATCGCACTGGCGACGCCCGCTGCACGTGACCCTCTACGATGCGTTGCCTGCGCGCAGCCTTTCCGGATCCACGCCGTACGTCGAGTGCGAGCTTGCGCCCATGACCGTCGTGCGTCTCCCGATCGAGGTGACGGGCGCCACGAGGGGTCTGGCGCACCTCGGCGACATCGCGCTGCGGGTGCGCACACCGCTGGGCCTGTCGTCGCGCATCTTTCGCTACCCGCAGATGGACGAGATCCTCGTCGCACCGTCGCTTGCCGGGGTAAAACGCTTTCGCTGGCTCGCGGTGCACCACCGTCTTGCGACGGCTGGCGTTCGCGACGTACGGCGAAAGGGAGAGGGGAGAAGCTTCGCCCGCCTTCGCGATTACGTCGTGGGCGACGATCCGCGCCACATCGATTGGAAGGCAACGGCGCGGCGCGGCCATACCATCACGCGTGAATTCACGACCGAGCAGTCGCAGACCGTGTTCGTCCTGGTGGACGCCGGCCGCAGCATGACGCAGCTCGCCGGCCGGTTTCCGCGCTTCGAGTATGCGCTTTCTACGACACTGTTGCTCGCCGACGTCGCCATCACGGCCGGTGATCGCGTGGGTGCCCTCGTTTTCGACGACCAGCTTCGCGCGCTCGTGCCGGCACAGCGAGGAACGACGGCGCTGCATGCCATACGGACGGCGCTCGTGCCGGTGCAGGCGAGTCTCGTCGAGCCCGACTATGCGGCCGCCTTTCGAACGCTGGCGCAGCGGCAGCGCAAGCGCGCGCTCATTGTGCTCGTCACCGATGTCATCGACGCGCGAGCCGCCCGATCCCTATTGGCGCACCTCACGCGGGGTGCGTCACGCCACCTTGCGCTCGTCGTGGCGTTGCGGAACGAAGCGCTGGTCGCTTCGGCGACGCCGGCCGGCACGCGCGCCTCAGACCTGTACACCAGTGCTGCGGCGGAGGAACTGCTGACCGAGCGCCTGACAGCACTTCAGCGGATGCGCGATGCCGGGGTCGTCGTGCTCGACGTGGCGCCCGATGCCATGGCGGCGGCCGTCGTGAACCAGTACCTGGAACTCAAGTCGCGCGGTGCACTGTAGTCGCCAGTCCGAGTGAGCTGGTGACGTCGACGTGGTCGCGCTCGGTCGCCCGCCCGCGCGCGCGACCGCCAGCGAGGTAGAGCACCAGGAAGACCGCGGTCACGCCACTCACCGCGAGCTTTCCCTCGATGGGCCACCACGGAATCGGTGAGACGAATCCTTCGAGCGTGCCCGCGATCACCAGCAGGAACGTCGACGCCGCGATGAGCCGCACGGCTCGGCGGCCGTTCTCCACGAGCGCGCGTCCCCGCGTGCGATTGCCGGGCAGCAGCACGCCACTCGCAATGAGGAATCCGCCGCCGGCGGCAACGCAGATGGCGAAGAGCTCCAGCACGCCGTGCGGCGCGACGAACGCCAGGAGCAGTACGCCGATGCTCCTGCTGGCGTACAGTCCGACGACCGCTCCCATCGAGATCCCGTTCAGCACGAGCATCAACACGGTCAGCAGCCCGGCCGTGATGCCACCGGCGAAGACCGCGAACGTGACCTGGACATTGTTCGTCACAATACGGCTGGCCATCACCGGCCGCAGTAACTGCGGGTCGTCGATATAGCCCTCGCCAGACTTCGCACGCTGCACACCGTCCTCCGCGCGTTGAAGCATGGTGCTGGGCAGAAGGCGCGCGGCGATCTCGGGTGCCCGCATGACACCGACTGCCGCGATCACCGCCGGGCCGAACAACAGCAGTGCGGCGAGCGCGATCGGGCCGGCACTGCGGCGGACCTCGCGCGGCACATCGGTGAAGAGGTAGCGCACGGCATCACGCATCGTCATGCCGCGATCGCGGTACAGGAGATTGTGCGCACCGGCGACGAGCCGGCCGAGATAGAACATTTCGTCGAGCGCGCGGCCGGCGGACGCCGTGCGCAGGCGCGCGAGATCCGCGGACAGCGTCCGGTACTCGGTAACGAATTCGCGCACACCCGACTCGCCGAGCGCCGCGAGACCGCGCTTCTGCGCGATGGCGAGCGTCGTGGCGAATGAGGTCCACCGCGACGAGCCGGCGGCGATCAATGCCTGGCGTTCGCGGCCTGCGCCGGTCTCACCACGCGACGCCACACCACGCTGCCGTGCCGCCTGCTCGCGCGCGTGCAGCTCGAGCAGGCGCGGCGAGGGTGGCCGCCGGTCATCGGGGAGCACTTTGCCGAAGCGTTCCGCGAGCTGCGCCGCGAGCGCCGCGCGCCGCAGCGGCTCGAGCGTGCTCCATCGCTCCACGAATCGGGCAAGGAGGACGTACTCGTCCTCGGTCAGTGCCGTCTGCAGGGCGGGGGCGCCTTGCTCAGCGGCTGGCTTGCTGCGCGTTGGCTCCGCGACGCGTTGCACATCTTCCCGTACGACGATCGTGCCGGCCGCCAGGTCGCCGAGGCGACGCCCGCGCCTGGTCGAGAACAGGCTGGTCATGCCAACGAGGTAGAACACACCGGGCTGCATATCGATCATCCGCACCAGGTTGCGCACGGCCGACACCCCGAACGTGACCGAGTATCCACCATCGCGAACGACGCGCAGCCGGTGCAGTCGCTTGCCTGGGGTCTGCCCGTCCATCAGGCCCTCGAACAGCACGTAGTAGCCCCACAGGATCACGAACTGCGCGAGGAACAGCACCGCAGCCCCCCAGCTCGCCCCTCGATCGCTGGCGAACGACAATCCACCGCGCAGCATCTGGATGGTCACGGTGATGGCGACGAGCGCCCCCGCACAGATCAGGAGGTCGGTGAGGCCCGCCAGGACGCGAGAACCCACCCCGGCAATCGAATAGGTGAGGACGACGAGCTCCGGCGTTTCGACGTCCACGGTCTGCTCGAACGGGCGGACACCATTCTGCCGTGCTGCTGCGGTTGCCATCGCCTCTCCGTCGTCAATCGCGTCCCTCACGCCTTCCCAAGCTCGCCGCCGGTCTGCTCCGGAACAAGCGCCGCGATATCTTTGCTCGATGCGCCTTCTCCTTCAGCGTGTCTCGCGGGCCGAGGTGCGCGTCGATACACGGACCGTTGGCCGGATCGACCGAGGCTATCTCCTGCTCGTTGGGTTCACCACCGGAGACAGCGAGGCCGCGCTGGCGTGGATGGCCGAGAAGGTCGTGGGCCTGCGACTCTTCGGCGATGCGGACGGCAAGATGAACCTCTCGCTCAACGAGGTGGGCGGCGCGCTGCTCGTGGTGTCGCAGTTCACACTCTACGGCGACGCCGCGAAAGGTCGTCGTCCGAGCTTCATCTCGGCGGCCCGGCCGGACGAGGCGATTCCTCTCTATGAACGCTTCGTCGCGCTGCTGAAGGAACGCGGTGCGCGCGTCGAGACCGGCCAGTTCGGCGTAGTGATGGATGTCGAGCTCGTGAACGACGGACCCGTGACACTCTGGCTGGAGAAATGACCCCACCGCACGTCATCCTGGCCTCGCAGTCGCCGCGGCGCCGCGAGCTGCTCATGCTCGTCGGCATCGCGCACGAAGTGCGGCCCGCCGATATCGATGAGACGTACCTCGTCGGCGAAGAGCCAAGGGCGCACGCCGAGCGCCTCGCACGGGAGAAGGCAGCCGTTGTTGCGCGCGATGCGCCGGAGGCGATCGTCATCGGGAGCGACACCATCGTCGTCGTCGACGGCGACGTGCTCGGCAAGCCGCGCAGCACCGCCCAAGCCATCGCGATGTTGCGCCGTCTGTCGGGACGATCACACGTCGTGTTGACAGCGGTGGCCGTGAGCTGGCGTGGAATGCAGCAGTCCGACGTCGTGGAAGTCGGCGTCACCTTTCATCCCATTGGCACCGAGGACATCGAGGCCTACGTCGCCACGGGAGAACCCATGGACAAGGCGGGCGCCTACGGCATTCAGGGGTATGGCGCCACGATCGTGCAGCGCGTCGACGGAGACTACTTCGCGGTGATGGGACTGCCCTTGCAGCGCCTTGTCCGCCTCATGGCAGACATGGGCATTCACTATCGCTTCGGCTCACTCACCATCGACGCATAGTTCCGCCGCCACAGCTCGACCTTGTCCAGCACGTCGGCCACGGTGATGCGCGGCATGCGGCCAGGGCGGTTTTCCATGGACAGCGGGTAATCTTCGCCCGGATCGCCATACGCGTCGATCAGCAGGTCGTGGTAGCGACGATACGGCCCCACGCGCTTCGGGTTGGTGTAGCCCATCAGCGAAATCACCGGTCGGTTCAACGCCACGGCCATGTGCAGTGGCCCCGTGTCGGGCGACAGCACCAGCGCGGCGCCATCCATGATCCCGACGAGATTGCGGAGCCCGCTGCCCAGCGCGGAGAAGACCGGTGTCTTCGCGGTCTCCATGATGACACGCTCGGCGTGCAGCTCACGCGGGGAGCGGCCACCGACCAGCACGGGCTGCAGGCCGAAGTCGTTCCAGAGCGCATCGGCAACCGCGGCCCAGCGCTCGGGCAACCAGTCCTTTTCGGGCTTGCTCGTCCCCACGACGATCGGGGCGATCGGACGGCCGAACTGCGTGAAGAACTCGCGCTGCCAGGCGCGCTCGTGCTCCCACGGTCCGAGATCCCAGGTGATCGGCTCGTGCGGGATGCCGAGTGCCTCGAGAAATTCGAAGTACTGGTCCTGGACGTGCTGCCCCTCGCGCGCGCGGATACGCTCGGTGGTGAACAGCCAGTTGAGGTCGCGCGCGCGCGTGCGGTCGAAGCCGAGCTTGATGGGCGCCTTCGTGAACGAGGTCACGATGCCCGCCTTGAAGTACACCTGCAATGCGAGCACGACGTCGAATGGGCGCGACGCGAGCGCCCTGCGCACTGCCGGATAGGCACGCCAGCCGCGCGACCGCTCGAACTCGACAATGCTGTCAACGGCCCAGTGGCCGCGCACGAGCGTCGCAGCGCCGGGCTGGAGCACCCAGGTCACGTGGACATCTGGTGAATGTCGCTTGAGCGCCGTGAGCAACGGCAGCACGTGGACTGCGTCGCCCACAGCGGACATCATCACGATGCCGACGTGCCGGAGAGGCTGCTGATTCATGTGGCCGTCATTCCCGCGAACGCGGGAATCCATTTTCCGCCCGTCGTCATCATGCGCGAAAACTAAGCGTCAGGACATCGGCATCGCGGGCGCATCCAGCGGCTTCCGATACGCCGCGAGCGACGTGCCCGCGATGCGCACGATCGGCAGGCGCGTCGCCAGCTCATTCAGCGCGCGATACACCCCCGGTGAGTGGAGCGGCCCGGCGTAGTCGTGCCATAGTACGAGTCCGCCGGGACTGACCAGTTCCAGCGCCTTCGCGCTATCGCTCATCACGTAGGAGTACGCATGCGAGCCATCGATGAACACGAGGTCGCACCGGCCGGCCCACCGCGTTGTATCCAGCGCCTTGCTGTCCGCGAACAGCTGCTCGACCTTGTGCGCCTCGTCGCAATCGGAATAGAGGAACTTCGTGTGACTCGACTCGAGCGTCGCAAAGGTCATGTCGCGCACGTCATCTCCTGCCTCGGACCGCGCATCGCCGGCGTGATCGGGTGCCAGCGTCAACGTCACGATCCTCGCGTGGGCCGGTGCATTGCGCGCCCAGAGATACGCCGTCTTCCCGGTGCAGGTCCCGAACTCGAACAGACACGCCGCTCGCTTCGCCAGCACCGCGAGCATCCACGCCTCGGCGTCACTCGTACCGCCGTCCACCACGTACGGGCCCCGTCCGATGAACGCCACCTCCGCGTCCATGCTCGGGCCATGAGGCCCGGGAGCAAAGGCGACGTCGATCATCTCGGGAAGCACCGGCTGGATGGGCCACTTGCCGGTGAAGGTGCGCAGCTTTCGCATGGCGCGTTCGCGACGCCAGGCCTCGGCGATGGCGACGACGCACACGAGGAGGAGGAGCTCGGTCGTGACGTGCGCCGCGATCGACGTCATCATCCGATGCGCTCGAGCAGGGAGGCGTCTTCGGCGCTGAACACCCCGCCGCGCTCCTCGCGCCACTTGATGGCGGAACGCAGCAAGCGGCACGCGTTGCCCCGGCGGACGTCCTCGGACCGCGGCGCGCCGAACACCACCCGGTCGACATCCAGCACCCAGGCGACCAGCGTATCGCCGCGCTGCGACAGAAGGATGTTCTTCACGTTGAGGTCGTGGTGGCGCGCGCCGGCGGCGTTGAGCGTCGCCACCAGCTCGCGCGTCGCCTCCCACGCCGCGGCGCGATCGCGCTGCGCCATTCCGGGCTGCAGATAACCCGACAGGTCCATGCTGTCGGCGACCTCCCGCGTGACCACGTCGGCGTGACAGAACGCGCCATGCGCGCGCTCGAGACCGTACATCACCACCTCCGGCGTACGCACGCCCGCCTTCGCGAGGCGCACCGACAGGGCAAGCTCGTGCGGTGCACGGCTCGGTGGCAGGAAGAGCGTGCCCGTGAGCGGCGCGAACAATCCGCCATGCCGGTTGCGCCGGACTACCACCCGATCCCCACTCGCCGGCAGGACGATGGCGTAGGCCGTGCCGCGTCCCTGAAGCGGCCGCGCCCCGAGATCGCGGGCTGCGGCTTCGTAGAGCATTCCTTCGGCGAGCAAGGCACGCGCGTCGTCGGCATTTGCGGCGCGGACCGTGACCGAGCACCGCCCTGCCACGATGCGTTCGAACCCGGCAGGTGGTGCGCGGTCGCTCATTCCGTCCGGACGCGGAAGACCTTGACGGGCTGACTCTTGTTCTTGAGCTCCATCGGCGGACACTCATCAAGCGGTGGCGGCACCGTGAGCACCTGGCGCATCTCATCCGAGATCAGGATCTCGGCGGCGCCCGCCTTGCCGCACAGCCGGCTCGCCGTGTTGACCGTGTCGCCGATGACCGTATACTCGAGACGACGCTCCGAGCCGATGTTGCCGGCAAATGCTTCCCCGTAGTTCAGGCCGATCCCGATCTGCAGGGTCGGGCGGCCCTGTTCCTCCCACTTCGCATTCAGCTTCTGCAGCTCGACCATCATGTCGATCGCCGCCGCCATCGCCTGGTCGGGATCATCCGGGCTGCCGATGGGCGCGCCCCACTGTGCCATGACGGCATCGCCGATGAACTTGTCGAGCGTGCCCCCGTGCCGGAACACACACTCCACCATTTCCGTGAAGTACTCGGTGAGCAGCGTCGCCATGGCGTCGGGATTCATCGTCTCCGAGAGCGCCGTGAAGCCGCGGATGTCGCTGAACAGCACCACCACCGCCCGCTTGTCTCCGCCCAGTTTCAACGCGTCCGGCGAGCCTGCGATGCGCGCCGCCAGCTGCGGCGCGAAGTAGCGCTCGAAATTGCTGCGGACGATGCCTTCACGGCGGATGCGCTCCGCAAATTGCGAGTTCTCGATGGCGACGGCGGCAATGCCCGCGAACGCCACCAGGAACTCCAGGTCCTCATCGCTGAAGCGGTGCGTGATGCTCGGATTGTCGACGTACAGCACGCCCAGCACCCGATCCTCGCTGCCAATGAGCGGCGCGCAGATCGCGGATCGTACCTGCTGCATGAGGATCGACTGCCCGCCAAAGCGCGTATCCTCACCCGCATTATCCGACAGCAGCGCAACCTTCTCGGCCACCGCCTTCCGCGCGATCGATTGCGGCACCGCGCGCGGCGCATCGCCGCCGCGCTTGTCACGGGAGATCTTGGGCGTCAACTCGCCCTGCGCGTCGCAGAGGAGGATGGCCACACGGTCCACTTCGAGGGTCTGGTACGCGTAGCCGACGATCTTGTCGAGAATCGTATCGACGTCCACCGCGCGCGTCAGTCCCTTCGACACTTCCAGCAGCGTGGCGAGCTTCTGCTGGTTCTTGTCGGCCGCACTGGTGCTGGGGGGCATCATTCCCACACGCGTGAGGCCACCCGGCACCGTCGGTCCGCCAGCGAGTCCAATCGCCCCTCCCGTGTCGTGCATCGGGATCTGGCGCACGATGGTCGCGCCAGGCGGCGCCGTCATGGGCTGCACCACCGGGGACGGCGCCGGCTGGTACGACGTGAGCGTGAACGGCACCTTGCCGAACGTCACCTGGTCGTCGACCGACGCGTTGCCCTGATCGACCTTCTCGCTGTTCACGAAGGTTCCGTTGCTCGACCCCAGGTCGCGAACTCGCAGCATGCCATCTTCGACCACGATCTCCGCATGTCGGCGCGAGATCGTGGGATCGAAAACCGGGATGTCGCAGGTTGGCGCGCGCCCCACGATGAGCGGGACGCCATCGCGCAGGTCGAACGACTGCGTACCGTCGGGGCTGACGAGTCTGAGTGCCATCGGGGCAGAATATGTGTTGCTGCGGGGTTGCTGCCTAGTCGCGCTCGACTGCTCGTGCCCGGCTCGACGCCTCGCGCACCCGCCCGATCGCTGTCAACATCGCTCGGGCCTTGTTCTCCGTCTCGGCCCATTCACTCGCCGGAACCGAGTCCTGGACAATGCCGGCGCCGGTCTGGATGGACGCGACGCCATTCGCGATGACACACGTGCGGATCGTGATCGCCATGTCCATGCGCGAGCCGCCAGCGGAGATGTACCCGACTGCGCCCGCGTAGGCGCCGCGGCGGTCGGGTTCGAGCTCGTCGATGATCTCCATGGCGCGCACCTTTGGCGCGCCGGTCATCGTGCCGGCAGGGAAGGTCGCCCGGAATGCATCGAGCGCGTCGAGGCCGGGGCGCAGCCGTCCGTCCACCTGGCTCACGAGGTGGAACACGTGCGAGTATCGCTCCACCGTCATGAAGTCGCTGACGACGACGCTGCCGTACTGCGCGATGCGTCCCACGTCGTTCCGTCCGAGATCCACCAGCATCACATGCTCGGCGCGCTCCTTCTCGTCCTTTGCCAGCTCGTCGGCCAGCTCGATGTCCTGCGCAGGTGTGGCGCCACGCGGTCGCGTACCGGCAATCGGCCGTACCGTGACCCGTTCGCGATCAACCCGCACCAGCAGCTCGGGCGAGCTGCCCACGAGTTCGATGCCATCGAGCACGAGGTGGTACATGTACGGCGACGGGTTCAAGGCGCGCAGCGCCCGATACAGCTCGCGCGGGTCGAAGTCGAATGGCACGCGGATGCGGCGGGCCAGCAGGACCTGGAAGACATCGCCCGCCACGATGTATTCCTTGATGCGGTCGACGTCGGCCATGAACTTCTCGCGCTCGTAGGTCGACACGCCGCTCGCGGGCGGCGCGTCACTGCGAAAGTCGAGCGAGGGAAGGGTCACCGGCGTGCGAAGTCGCGCGATGGTGCGCTCCACCGTGGCGACCGCTGCATCGTACGCAGCGCGCAGCACCGGCTCGCTGGTGTCGGCGCCGATCGGCGTCCCGACCACGACGCGCGCCTGTGCGCGAAGGTTGTCGATGATGACGAGCGCATCGGTGAAGACGAAGAGCGCCTCGGGCGCGTCGTCCCCGCGCGGCGGTGGCGACGGCAGGTGCTCGATGAGGCGAGCGACGTCGTAGCTGAAGTAGCCGACCGCGCCGCTCCAGAATCCGCCCAGCTCGGGTACGTCCACCGGCGGACACGCGCGGATGAGCGCGTCGAGATCCTCGAGCGGCTGTGCGGGCCGGCGCTCATTGTGCCAGCCGAGCGCGGGGGTCCAGTCCTCGACGACCCCATCGCGGAGGCGCCATGCGCCGCGTGGTGCGCTGCCGAGGAACGTGTAGCGCGCCCAGGTCTCGCCGCCAGCCGGCGCACTCTCGAGCAGGAAGGCGAACGCGCCCTCTCTCAACTTCGCGAACGCCGTCACGGGCGTGTCGGTGTCGAGCAGGCAGTCGCGCCACACCGGCACCAGATGATGTGGCTGCGCGAGTTGCTGGTATGCGTCGAAGGTCATCGGGCCTTCCTGCGCGCTTGTCGCACTCCTACACCGCGGCGAACTTTCATCGATGCATCGCTTCGCCGCGGCCGTCGCCGCATGCGCTCTCTGGATGGTGGCATTCGCGCCAGGCGTGGCCGGTGCGCAGGAGTGGAACAGCACGCGCACCCGCGCGCTCGTGGAGCGCGCCACCGCACGACGTGCCCAGCAGCTGGCCGACACGGGCTTGAAGGACTACAAGGCCGTGGCGCATGGCTACGTCACGTTCCTGGCCCAGGTCGGCGAAGGTCTCGCCGAGCCGCCCAAGGTGGTGAAGGCTGATGAGCTCGTGAACGAAATTTACTGGCTCGCGCCCAACCTCAGCAAGCAGCACATCGTGGGGCGCAGGGACACGCTGCTCCTCCCCACCGACATCAGCTATCACCGCGACCACCTCGGCATCGTCCAGAACAATTTTCCGGCGATCATCCGGCTCGGCGACGGAGACGAGGTCGTCGACGTCCCGCATCCGCTGTCCACCCAGGGACTCGCCACGTACGATTTCGCGATCACCGCTGACTCGTTCAGCCTGCAGTTGCCGGGTCGCACCATCCGCGTGCTGGAGGTGAAGGTGCGGCCGAAGAATGATCGCGAGCCGCGGATCATTGGTGCCGTCTACATCGATCCGGAAGACGCGCAGGTCGTGCGCATGGCCTTCAACTTCACTCGCGCGGCATTCCGGGACAACGCGCTGGAGGATCTCTTCGTCATCGTCGAGAACAGCCTGGTGAGCGGCCGCTTCTGGCTGCCCGCGCGACAGGAACTCGAGATTCGGCGCGGCGGCACGTGGCTCGACTATCCCATTCGCGGCATCATTCGCGGTCGCTGGGAGATTCGCGACTACCAGGTGAACGTCGGCCTGTCCCCCGCGTTCTTTCGCGGTAATGAAATAGAACTCGCGCCAAAGACCGTCCTGGACACGTTTCACTTCGGCGGTCGGATCCTGGATTCGCTGCCCTTCGATGTTCGCGCCGTCACGAACGCGGAAGTGCGGAAGGTGCAGGAGGAGGCCCGCTCCCTCGTTCGCGCGCAGGCCTTGCAGCGACCCCAGGCGCTCACACTCGCGGCCGGTGGCATCTCCGATTTCGTGCGGTTCGATCGCGTGGAAGGATTTGCCGTCGGGCTCGGCGTCGCCTCGCGCTTCGGCGCTGGCGTGGGCGCGCGCGGTACGGCGCGCTATGGCATCGACGACCGCGAGGTGAAGGGCTCCGTCGGCGTGGATTGGCAGTCGCCCGACTGGGGTTTGCGACTGTACGGATCGCGCGACTTCCGCGAGGCGGGCGATTTGCTCGAGCGCTCGCGCATCATCAATTCGATCGCCGCGCAGGAGTTCGGCTCCGATGCCACCGATCCGTTCGCCGTACGGGCGGTGGGCTTCGGCGTCGATAGCCGTGCGTTTGCCGGAATGCGCATGCGATTGGATGCGACCCTCGAACGCCAGCGGCCCCTGGCGATTCACGCCGTGGCCGCGAACGGCACGTTCGATCCGTTGGTGAGCGCGGACCGCGTGCGCGTGCAGCGGCTCGCACTGGCCATCGAGCGACCCACGTCGCTGTCGTTCCTCGGCACGGAGCTTCGCGGGAGCGGTGAGGTTCGCGTCAGTCACTTCACGCAGGACGACGCGGCCTTTCCCTTCGCGACGTCGAACGTCGGCCGCGCGTTTGCGTCTTTCTCGCTCGAGCGTCCCTACGACGCCGGCCGACTCGCGCTGAGCCTTGCTGGGGGCGCCGTGGGCGGCAATGCGACGGTACCTCCGCAGGACTGGCTCTACTTCGGTGGCCCGGTCAGCGGCCCTGGGTATCGCTTCCACGAGCTCGCGGCACTGGCTGGCGCTACGGCGCGCGCAGAATGGCGCGTGAAGATTCCGGCGCCGTCGTTTTCCCTCGGTCGCTTCGGCCGCATTCCTGGCGAGGCGACGCTCGCACCCTTCGCGCAGGCGACGTACGCTCGCCGCGCCAGCTCCGCAGACTTCACGCACCCGGAAGGTGCTTACCCAGGTATCGGGCTCGCGCTCCAGCCCCTGTTTGACCTCATGCGGCTCCAGGTCGCGCGTGGGCTGCGTAACGGCGCCTGGACCTTCAACGTGGACGTGAGCCGCGAGTTCTGGGGCATTCTCTAGCGGGGGTACCGCACGAAATCGCAACAGCATGCGCGATGGAGATGCCGGCCGCGGGACAGGCCACCGATAGACTGGTTCGCATGGCCGCCTCCACTCTTCCCGACCTCGCGCCCGCGGACTTCTCCCGCATCGATCCGCGCGCCGTCGCCCTCCTCGCTGAGCGCTGGGCACGCCGACACCGCGTGTTACCGGTCGCAGTCGATGGCGGTACCATCATCGTCGCGACGAGTGATCCGCTCGACCTGGACGCCGAACGTGCGATTGCATTCGCGACCGGACATCGGGTGCGATGGGAACTCGCCTCGATCGACGACATCGTCCTCCATCTCGACCGTGTGTACCAGGAGACGCCGGTGTCACGCGACCCCGTCGCGCCGCCCGTCGAAGTCCAGCATCTGCCCTTCAGCGCCGATGCCTCCTCATCGAGCAACGGCACAGAGTCCGGCCCGTCGGTCATACGTCTCGTCGACCAGCTGATTGCGGAGGCCATTCGCGGCGGCGCCAGCGACCTCCATCTTGAGCCGGAGGAGCAGGGCATCGCGGTGCGACACCGTGTGGATGGGGTCATCAGGCACGTGCGCACTCTGCCGCGCTACGTTGCCCCGTCCCTCGTATCGCGCGTGAAGATCCTTTCCGGCCTGGACATCGCCGACCGGATGCGGCCGCAGGACGGCCGTGCCCGTGTGGCCGTCTTCGGCTCCGTCGTGGACCTCCGCGTGTCGACGCTGCCGGTCTCGCATGGAGAGAAGATCGTCATTCGTGTGCTCGATGGCACCGCGGGCCTGCGCACGCTGGAGGCCATCGGATTCAGCGACGCCGACCTCGCGCGCATTCGTGGCCTCCTGGAGTGCCGGGAGGGCCTCGTGCTCGTCACGGGACCGACCGGGTCGGGCAAGACCACCACCCTGTACGCCGCGCTCCGGGAGATCCAGGCGCGCGGGGTGAACGTCGTCACGGTGGAAGATCCCATCGAGTATCGGCTCCCTGGGGTCGTGCAGGTGCAGGTGCATGAGAAGGCCGGCCTCACCTTCGGTGCGGCCCTGCGTTCGATCGTGCGTCAGGATCCCGACGTCATCCTTGTCGGTGAGATACGCGACAAGGAAACCGCGGAAATCGCGATTCAGGCGTCGCTCACGGGTCACCTCGTGCTCTCCACGCTCCACACGAACGACGCCGCGAGCGCCGTCACGCGCCTCATCGACATCGGCGTCGCGAGCTACCAGATCGCGACGGCCGTGAAGGGAGTTGTCGCGCAGCGCCTTGTGCGGCGCATCTGCCCCGAGTGCAGCGCAGTCGGCTGTGAGGCATGCGAGGGCGCCGGCTACCGCGGCCGTCGCGCGATTGCCGAGATCCTCACGACGTCGCCCGAGTTCGAGCGACAGGTGGCCGCGGGCGCGCCAACTGAATCCCTCGCCGCCGCCGCGCGCGCGTCCGGATGTGCAAGCCTCTGGGAGTCCGGCATGGCGCTTGTCCAGAAGGGCGAGACCACCATGGATGAATTGCGTCGAGTGGCCGCCGCTCCGGTTCGCCTGATGGCCGAGCCGCGGCGTGCGATCGCGCCGGGAGTGCGTACATTGCAGCGCGAGGGGGCCGAGGAGATCGGCCTCCCAACGCCTGTCCCTGCACTCCGAGCCGCCATGGCCACTGTGAACGTGGGCACGATCGACGTCCTCCTCGTCGACCGCCGACCCGAGGGATGGCGTGTGCTCACACTCCAGCGCTCGCTCACCACGAGGTGCCCCGGCGCCTGGGAAACGGTCCATGGTCGAATCGACTCCGGCGAAGAGCCGGAGGACGCGGCGCTCCGCGAGATCCGCGAAGAAACCGGCCTGGAAGTGCAACGCCTGTACAACGTCACCGTGCAGCCGTTCTACCTGCACAAGATCCACGTCGTCGAGCTCGCCGTCGTCTTTGCGGCATTTGTCGACTCCGAGGCCGCGGTCACGCTTGGTGAGGAGCACGTGCGCCACGAATGGCTCACGTCGGATGGCGCCGCCCAGCGTTTTTTCTGGCCTCGCGAACGCGCCTCGCTG
>JBBQFW010000002.1:0-45691 GCA_038322445.1 Gemmatimonadales bacterium | reverse complement strand
TGCGCGCTGATCGCATCGTCGCTGTCCCGCGACGGATCCGAGTGCGCGATCACCGTCTCGTACACATCAGCCGCGAGACTCCACTTCGCATCCGCATCGAGCGTCCGCGCGTATGCCATGAGCCTTGGCGTCACCGCGTGCATGTCGCCGCAGGGCGCAGAGGTCAGCGCGTCGAGAGCACTCATCAGGATGGCGCGCGCCGGCAGGCCGGCAGGCATCTCCTCGAGGCAGGCCGCCACCGAGCGCACGCCCCACCCGTCCGCGGCCACCGCGGCCGCGCCTTCCTCGATCCACGCATCCACGAGACGCAGCAGCACCAGCCCCGCTGTCACCGCGCGCCACGATGGATCCCGCTCCTCGATCGCCGCAAGTTCCGTGAAGAACGGCAAATGACGCACGCGTTGCAACGAATCAAACACCTGTACTCTCCCGGCTTCGGGTCCACATGCTGATACACCAATTGCACTCCAAGGAGAATCGGACTCTGCCAATAGGACTTCAAGGGGGTATTTGCGACAGAAACACCCCACTTTTGTGACGTTATCAACATTCCACCGCGTTAACGTCCCTATTCACGTGTTCGCCGGAATAGAATTACAATTTCGTAAGAATGAAAAACGCCGCACAACAGATTCGTTGTGCGGCGTTTTCGTTCTCACAGGTTCGCGCTATCGCGCCACGAACCGCGTCTTCGTGGAATCGAGTCGCGCGAGCTGCCGCCGGATATCATCACCCACCGCCTCGATCCGGTTGATGCTCTTCGGATTGAACGCGGGATCATATGGACTACGCGCGGGACCACCCGCCACCTCGAGCACCGCGTCGAACTTGTAGCTGTGCGTCTGTCCGGTCTTCGGATCGGTCCAGCTGCCCTGCCACGCGAGCGGACGATTCTTCGGCCACAGTCCGTACGGCAGCGCGAGCGTGCGGATCTTGTAGCCGGGAACCGCCGAGTCGATCCCCATTGCGTTGCGCGCGATCTGCTCCTGCACCGCCGCATCCGGATACTTGCTCAGCTGCATGTGCCAGAGCGTGTGGTCGCAGAGCTCGAAGCCCTGGTCCGCCAGCCACTTCACCTTCTGGAAGCGCCATTCCTTCTTCTGGCCGCCGAACTTCGGGTTGTCGCCGAAGAAGTTGTGTCCAGCGGCGCCGCCATTCAGCATGCAGAACACGCCGCGGTTCTTCCAGCCGGGATGCGTCTTCGCGAAGTCCTCCCAGATGCCCACTGCGCTCGTCGGGTCGATCTCGAGCTTTCCACCCTGCTCCAGATACCTGAACTGCGAGTCGGACGCGTCGTCGAACACCACGACCACCGGCGACATGCCGGCCGGCACGTCGCGGAAGTCCTTGTCGAGCATCTGCGCGATCGTGATGGGGCGGTACCCGCGCTTGTACGCCTCTTCCAGGTCCGCGCGGTAGCTCGCCGCCGTCCTGGTGTACAGCGAATTCTTGTCGCCGGCGATCACGTGATACTCGAGGACCGGAATGCGACCTGTCTGGTTGGGGGCCGCACGCGGCCCGGCTGCGACGGCGACGTCGCCGGCGGCAGAATCCTGCACGGCGCGGGGACCTTTGCTGACGGCGGCGTCTACAGTGGAGCACGCTGCCGCCGCGGCGAATGAAAGAACGAAGAAACGGCGATCCATTTCTGGCCTTCGGGGTGACAAGGAAAAGAGAGCGCTGTCCTGACTCGCTCAAGAATAGCGACGTGCGGCCCTGTATTCGCATAGGTCGCACCGCGACGCCGAGGGCGAAGAAACCTGCGGCTGCACGACGCGTACGGACAAGTGAGGTCCCCCTCCCACACCAGCATGATCCGGCAACGTCTCTCCGAGCGCCTCGCAGTCCTCCGGCAGCGTCTGACGAAATCGGACGAGCCTGCTCGCACCTGGCTGCGCCGTCACTGGCGCTCCTTCACGGTGCTGGTGCTCGCCTGCGCGTCAGTCATCACTTTCGACGCCTGGCTGAACAGCTGCGGCTTCGAGGGGTGTCCCACGCGCGCCGAAGTGCGCGGGTTCCGGCCCGGAGAAGGGGGACGCATCGTGGACCGCAACGACAAGTTCCTGGGACGCATCGCCCTCGTCCGCCGCGTCAACGTTCCGCTCGCCGACATCCCGCTCCACGTACGGCAGGCATTCCTCGCCACGGAAGACCGCCGCTTCTATCAACACAATGGACTCGACTGGCGCGGCGTCGCTCGCGCCACGGCGAGCAACGTGCGGCATCTCGGTGTGCGGGAAGGATTCAGCACCATCACCATGCAGGTGGCGCGCAACTCCTTCCTCGTCAACAAGCGGTACGGCCGCACCCTGCGACGCAAGCTCATCGAGCTGCGGCTCACGCGTCTCATAGAAGGAGAGCTGACCAAGGACCAGATCCTCGAGCTCTACCTCAACCTCATCTACCTGGGCAACGGCGTGAACGGGGTCGAAGCGGCCAGCCGCGACCTGTTCGGCAAGAGCGTGAAGGACATCTCCGTCAGCGAAGGGGCCATGCTCGCCGCGCTGCCGAAAGGCCCCAGCGCGTACACGCCGCGCGACCACTACGACCGCGGATTGCGGCGGCGCGACCTCGTGCTGGGACTGATGGCGCAGGCCGGCTACCTGTCGCCAACGGAAGCGCGCGAGGCCGCCGACCAGCCGATGACGATCGCCGAGGATGAATGGCGCCCCGATTCGGCCAACGAACCGCTGGCACTCGACGCGGTGCGCGCCCTCATCGACTCCATCCGGCCGGATGCACTCAAGGAAGGGGACGTCACCGTCTACACCACGCTCGACCTCGACGCGCAGCGGGCAGCGGATCGCGCGATTCTCCGGCAGACGACGGTCGTCACCCGCGAAACGCAGTACTCCGGCTCGCACGTGAAGGAAGCGGCGCAGGGCGCCCTCGTCGCGCTCGATCCACGCAACGGCGACATCCGGGCACTGGTGGGCGGTCGTCGCAGCAAGCGCGGATTCAACCGCGCCTTCAACGCGCGCCGGCAACCCGGCTCCGCCTTCAAGCCCTTCGTCTACGCCGCCGCCATGAAGGCGGGCATGACC
This sequence comes from Gemmatimonadales bacterium, assembly GCA_038322445.1. Taxonomy (GTDB): domain Bacteria; phylum Gemmatimonadota; class Gemmatimonadetes; order Gemmatimonadales; family Gemmatimonadaceae; genus AG11. Next base: position 42,647 of record JBBQFW010000002.1, on the reverse strand, counting down.
CCCGCCACCCTCGTGGACGACGAACCGGTGGAGGTGGCGCAGGGACGCAACGTGTGGCGCCCGTCGAACTACGACGACAAGTACATCGGTACGATCACGCTGAGCAAGGCGCTCCAGGTGTCGTCCAATGCCGCCGCCGTCCGCGTGAGCCAGACCGTGGGGATCCCCAACGTCATCCAGGTGGCGAAGCGCAACGGCATCTCGAGCCCCCTGTCCACGTATCCCGCGATGGCACTCGGCGCCGTGGACGTCACGCCCCTTGAACTCGTCGCCGCCTATGCGCCATTCGCCAACGGCGGACTCCGCGTCCATCCGCGGCTCGTGCGCCGGATCGAAGCCGCGGACGGCAGCGTGCTGTGGAGCGCCGAGATCGTGCGCCCCGACACGGTGATGGACCCGCGGGACGCCTACCAGATCACGTCCATGCTGCGGGGCGTGGTGGATTACGGCACGGGCAAGACAGTGCGCGAAGCAGGGGTCGAGGGTCCGGTGGCGGGAAAGACCGGCACGACCAACAATGCGGAGGACGTGTGGTTCGTGGGATACACCCCCACGCTCGTCGCCGGAGTCTGGTTCGGCTACGACACCCCTCGGCCCATCGCGCCCCATGCGTCGGGCGGGCATCTCGCTGCGCCTGCCTGGGCGGACTTCTACCTCCGCGGATGGCATGAAACGGCGCTGACGGAAAACGGCTGGGCACCACCAGCGGGGATGACCATGCGGGTCATCGATGCCGAGACAGGGATGCTCGCCGGCGAATGGTGCCCGCAGAAGAAGCATGAGTACTTCAAGCCCGGCACCGAGCCGACCGAAGTGTGCACGGTGCACACGGAGCCCATGCCCGACGAACCCATTCTCGACGTGCCGCAGAGCATCCGCGTCCCGAACCCCGTGCGCCGAGGGGTGCAGGGTATCGGCAACATCCTGAAGAAGATTTTCCACTTCTGATTGCCGATCGCGCGGCCACATTGCACGAACGAACACGGGGGCCCGCTCATGTGGGCCCCCGTGTTCATGTCATGCCGTGCAGCTCACTGCATCAGATGAGGCCGAGCCAGTTCGCGGAGTTGCCGGTGTATCCGGGGAAGACGGTGTCGAGCTTCGCTGCGCCCAGGTGCTTCGCCGCGACTTCGGAAAACACCGAGCGGAAGTCCGTGGTGAGGGCCAGGTCGCGTCCTTCATACAACTGTTCGGGCTCCATGCCGGGCCACTTGCCGTAGACCTTGCGTCCCTTCACGTCACCGCCGATCACGAACAGGGCGCTCGCGTGTCCGTGGTCCGTTCCACCGTTGCCATTCTGCCGGGCGGTCCGACCGAACTCGGACATCGTCATGATGGTGACGTCGCCCATGCGGTCGCCCAGGTCCGTCACGAGGGCGGCAATCGACTTGGCGAGATCGTCGAGGCGGCCCGCGAGCTGCCCCGTGGATCCTCCCTGGTTGACGTGCGTGTCCCATCCGCCCACATCCGCGAAGGCCACCTCGAGCCCGACGTCGGACTTGATGAGTTGCGCGATCTGCTTCAGTCGCGTGCCGAACTGCGAGTTCGGGTACACCGCGCTGTTCTGCGGCAGGTACTTCTGCGGGTTCGCCGACTTCAGGATCTTCACTGCTTCGAACATCTCACCGCCCGCCGCGTGCACGACGTCCGCGGACCCCGTGCGGTACAGCGCCTCGAGGCGATCGGCCGCCGGGCCGGCGGCGCGCACGCTGAATTCGTCCAGTGAATTCATGGCGATGGTGGGCGCGGGGCCTTCCAGCATGCGCGGCGTCTGCTGCGTCATGGCCACGGCGCGGAACGGCGACGCCTTCTCGGCATCGGGGGCGTGCGTGCATCCCGCTTCGCACGTGCCCTTCAGTGCCAGGTAACGGTTGAGCCAACCGTCGCGCGTTCCCTTCTGGTCCGGCGTGCCCGTTTCCATGTAGTCCTGCGCGTCGAAATGCGAGCGCGTGGCGCTCGGACTGCCGACGGCGTGGACGGGCGCCAGCAGGCCGCGGTCCCACAAGGGCTTCATGGGTGCCAGTGACGGATGCAGTCCGAAGAAGCCATCGAGATCGATCGCGCCGGCCGGCCCAGCGGACAATGCGGGACGTGGAATCGCGATGTTCGGGCGCAGCTTGTAGTACGCTGCCTCGCCGTGCGGCACCACGACGTTCAGGGCGTCGGCCGCTCCGCGCTGGAACAGGCAGATCAAGGTCTTGCCCCGTGCTGCGCCCTTCAGTGCGGCCCCGCTCAACAGCTCACCGCCGAACGCGGTGCGGCGAAGGAAGCTCGGGCTCAGCCCCATCGTGACCAGGGCGAGCGCGCCGGACTTCATGAAAACTCTGCGATCCATGGTTCCTCTCTGATTGAAGTCGGCGTCGGATCAGCGACGCTGAAATTCGGGGGCCCCGATGGCCAGCCCCACGATCTGCGATAGTCCATTCAGTTGCACCGGCTGCCCGAGCTGACGGGCCACGGCGGGACGCAGCTGTCCGTTCTTTCCCGGCGGCGCACCTTCCCGCATGGGACGCGCTGTGGTCATGGCGCCCATGTCCATCGTGTCACCGGCCTGCGTACTGTCGGCCATGGTGGTGGCCGCGAGCTTCGCCGCGAGCGGGTTCTCGCCACTCAGGAGGATCTGGCGCGTATCCGGTGACGCCTGTCCGCCAAGGAACGCACTGACCACGGCGTCCACCTGCAGGTCGCGCGACACGTTCTTCAGCCGCTCGGCATCACTCCACTGTGCTACACTCGCGCCGGGGAATCGTCCCGCCGCCAGGCCGAGACCGAAGTTGATGCGGTTCAGGATGGCGCCACTGTTCATCCACGCCTCGCCTGTCTCCGGCCAGCCGTTTGGTGCCTGGTGGCCGAAGATCGGCGCACCGAGGAACGCCACCATCTGTGCGGAGCGCATCGTCGTATCCGCCTGGGCACCCACCGCCCGCAGCGCCGACGCCACGAGTTCGAAGGGGCTCTTCACCTTGCTGCGGTATGCATTGCGGCTGAAGAATTCCGGACTGGTCACGATGGTCCGTACCACTTCGCGGATGTCGCCGTCGGTGCGGGTGAAGGTCTGCGCGGCGCGATCCACGAGTGCTTGCGGTGGCGTGTCGCTGACGAACCGGGTGGCAAGTTTCCGCGCGATGAAGCGCGCGGTGTGTGGGTCACGCGACACGATGTCGAGTACCGTTTCTCCGTCTTCGATGCCGCGACCCGCCGGCAGCACATGGCCAAGCACCGTCTTCTGCCCCGCGTCGTGAATTTCGGGACGGAAGGTGAACTCCGCATTCTGGCGCGGGTTCATCGTCCAGCCGGTGAGCGCACGCGCCACTTCGATCACGTCCTGCTGGGAGTAGCCACCATCCACGCCCAGCGTGTGGAGTTCGAGCAGTTCGCGTGCATAGTTCTCGTTCAGTCCCTTGCGGGCCGGCGCCTGCTGTGCGCGCTGCCGCACCAGCTCCGCGCGCTGCTCGGGGGTCATGGCCGCCAGGCGCTTGCGTTGCTCGTCGGTGATGCCGGCGTTCGCAGTCAACCGGTCCACCTGTTCCATGGTCAGTCCCGCTCCGGGCCGACGAAGCGCTGCTCCGGGGCGCCGAGCGCCGCCGCGTTGCTGCCGCGCCGCGACGAGGGTTGGATGCGCGGAATCCGCGACGCTCTGCCATTGGTCGAGATAGAACAGCATCGCAGGGCTTTTCGCGACGGCGCCGAGCAGGTCGCGGAACTTGCCGAGGGCGTTCGGACGGATGACGTCGCGGTCGTACGCGGGGAGGAAGATCCTGTCCACACCCTTGCCCGAGAACACCGTGAAGTGGTTTTCCCAGAAGTCGGTCATGACCTGCTCCAGCTGCCTGTCGCTGACGACGGCACGCGCGAGCTTGGCCGACTGGACGTCGCCGAGGATGCGCTGGTTCTGTCGTTGCGCGTCGCGGAGTTGCGGGTTGTTCTGGAGCGCCTCGGCGCGCAGGTCCTTCTTGCTGCTCGTGTCGCCCTGTTGCGCTTGCTGCTTCTGGAGCTGGCGTATGGCCATCTGGCCCTGGTCGTACTGCTGGACGAGGTCCTTCGTGGGGCGGCCGAGTGTTTCATATGAAGCAACGATGCGTTCGGCAGCGTTGTCGTTGATGCGATCGGGGGCGAGTTGCAGCGCGATCCATTGGTCGACGCCCATTTCGCGGACCCTGGCAGCGTCTCCGGGCCGCGGGCCGAACGCGAGGCGATTGAGGACTTGCTGGACTTGCTGGTCTGCCGTCTGCTCCCTGGGCTCGGTGGGTGCGACGACGATGAGTGGGGCCGGTGACCCGGCGGAGGCAATGGATGTCGTCCTGGGGCCCGACGAACAGGCGGCGGCCAAGAGCAGAAGCGCCGGGAGCGTGCGAGCAGGATTGGGTGTCATGGAGTCGGTCCAGTGAAAAATGTCTGCATGGATGACGCCGTGGCACGTGGATGGTTAACGCTGAATCTTTGCGGCGTGGCTTGCGGAGAGGGTAGGGATTGCCATACGGTAGTGTCGCGCGACGATGCGCTGCGTCGATTGTTGACGCATGGCGTCGATGCCAATCCCTCCCGTCGTTGATCAGCCCGCTCATTCCGCCAGAAGATTTCGCGCGCCAGTTGTCGTTCGACGAGCTGGCGACGCAAGCGACTGCGGCCGCCACGCTGTCGCGCGTGCAGCTGTGTTCCGCGGTGCCCGAAAGCGCCGACGGCGTGGCGCTCGACCTGAGCGATGCGCGGGTGATGGCGGTGCTGCGGGAGCTCACCCTGTTCATCCGCAGGAACCTGCGCGGGGCTGACGCGGTCGCGATGCGCGATGGCGAGGTCCTCCTGCTGCTCCAGGCGGGGACGGGCCCGGTCAACGCGCTGGGGGATCGCCTGCTCGCCGCCGTGCGTGCGCACGTCTTCTCGGGAAGTGGCAGTGAGACGAGTCGACGCCTGGCTCTCTCGATGGGATTTGCCGCGGCGCCGGAGCATGGTCAATCGTTCGAGAGTCTCCTCTTGGCAGCGCGGGCGGCGCGCACGGTGGCCGGTGGCGACTCGTTCGCGAGTGCGGGTTCGCCTCGACCCAACGGGCTGGAACTCTCGCGATTCGTCGGTCGTGCGGAGCCTCTCGCGCAGCTCACGGATTCGCTGGACGACATGGTCCGCGGCGTTGGTCGCGTGGTTGCCGTGGTCGGAGAGCGCGGCGCTGGAACGAGTGCGCTCGTTCGCATGCTCGTGTCGGAGGTACGGTTGCGAGGCGGGTCGATCGTCACCGCAAGTGCGCGCAAGCATCGCCTGCCCGTCCCGTACGCGCTGTGGAGCGACGTGCTGCGCGGGCTTCGCCGGCTGCCGGTGAAGAGCACGCGTCTCTGGCGCGAGCTGCCGGCACTCGATCCGTCGCTCGATCGCGCCACGGGAGACAGCGCGGCCGGCGGGAGAAAGACGCAGTTGCTCGAGGAGCTGGCGGATTTCCTGCGGTTGACGGCGCAGCAGCGGCCGTTGCTGCTCTTTCTCGAGAACCTCCAGTGGGTGGATGCGGCGTCGTGGGATGCACTCGAGTATCTCACCGCGCAACTCGAGAGTGAGCGCATCTTCATCGTGCTCGCCTTCCAGGGCGGACCGGACGACGAAGTGCTGGAGAAGTGGAATCGGCTTTCGACGCGTCCCCGGCACTCGAAGATCCACCTGTCGCATCTCACGCGCGACGACGTCAAGCGGTGGCTGGAGGGCGCGACGCGCACGACGTCGCTCGCGCGCGAGATCCTCGCGTACGTCTATCGACAGTCGGAGGGGAATCCCCTGGTGCTGACGCACCTGCTGCGTGATCTGTCGGAGAGCGGGTTCATAGCGCGCGACGGTGAGGAGTGGAAATGGAAACCGGTGCATGAGCTGCCGGCACCGGTCACGCTGGATGAACTGCTCGCGCGCCGGATCGGCCGATTGCCGGCATCGGCCCGCACCGTGCTGGAGGCGGCCGCCATCCTGGGGCGGGAGACGGACGAGTCGCTGTTGTTCGAGAGTTCACGCGACGCATCGGAATCCCGTCGTGGCCTGGAGACCCTGATCGAGCGGGGCATGATCATCCCGACGTACGATCGGGGAGGCGCGGCGTACATCGTGTCGCATGATGAGGTGGCGCGGGTGGCGCGTGAGGGCATCGCGCCGGCGCGGCGCCCCGAATTGCATTTGCGGATCGGGCGCGCGCTCGCGCTGCACGAGCGCCAGTCGATGGCGGAGATCGCCGAGCACTTCGAGTTGGCAGGCGACCGGCGCGAGGCCCACCGGTATGCGTTGCTTGCCGCAGACCAGGCGCTGGAGGTCCACGAGACCCAGGCAGCGGCCGAGCTGTTGGCTGGCGCCGAGCGCACGGCGCCGACCGATGCCGACCTGGCCGAAGTACGCGTGCGCATGGCGTCGTTGGCGGAGATTGCCGGCCGGTACGAGGAGGCGGAGTCGCTGTGCGACCTGGCGCTTGGCTGGTTCGAGGCGCAGGGAGAGAACCTGCAAGCGCTCAAGCTGAAGCGCACGCGCGCACTGGTTCGCATGAAGCGCGGGGAGGGTGCGCGCGAGACCCTCGCCGTGCTGCTGGGATTGGAAGCCGAGGCGAGTGCCGAGAACGCAAGCATGGAGCGGGCGGCAGTGCTGCTGCTGATTGCGCAGATGCAGTATCGGCTGGGAGACATGCGTGCCGCGCAACGTGTGGCGGAGGAAGCGGTGGAGATTGCGGAAACGGGGGACGATTCCGTCCTGCTCGGTGACGCCTGCAACCGTTTCGCGGTGACCCTGCAGGTGGAAGACGCGACGCGGGCACGGAAACTCTACGAGCGGTCGCTGGAGATCGCGACGATGCAGCGGGACGTGTACCGACGGGTGCGCGGGTTGAACAACATCGGGGTGCTGTTGCTGGCCAGCGACCCTGAGGAGTCGGGGCGGTTGCTCGCGATCGCCGTCGAGGAGGCGCGAACGGCCGGACTGATAGAATCCTGGGGCCGCGCTGAACTCAATCTCGGCGTATTGGCCGGGCGCATCGGGGATTACGAAGGGGCGCACCGGGCGTTTTCAGAAGCCTTGCGGCTGACGTCCATGGTGCAGAACAGCGAGGAGCAGTTGTTTGCGACGTACAACCTTGCGCACCTGGAGCGTGACAACAAGCGTCATCGCGAGGCAGCCGACACCTATGAGCTGGTGGTCGAGCTGTCGGATCGAATCGGCCAGGTCCTCATCCAGGCGGGTGCTTTCGGGGGACTGGGATTGTGCCGCTTCGCGCTCGGGGACCATGGTTCGGCGGCTGATGCCCTGCGACGGGGTGAGGCGATCAGCGACAGGCTTGGCGAGTGGTTCCAGAGTCGGGAATTGATCGAGGGGCTGCGCATCTATCTCATCCTGGCGAGGGGCGAGGTCGGGGAAGCGGTGGCGCAGCTGGAACGTTCGCTCGAGCTGTGCCACGCCTGGGATGTGGCAGGGGCCGTGTGGCTCATCGCGGAGTTCGGAATGGTGCTTCGGCCGCACGCACGACCGTTGATCGACGCGGCAGTGAAGCGCTACAAGAACGACCGCGAAGTCCTGGGCAATCCGAACATGAAGAAGCGGTATGACCTGCTGGAGGCCGGGGCGTAGGTCCATCTGGCCGAACGGGAGCCTTCCCGCTATACTTGCGGGAGGCTGTCACGCGAGCCCCACGAGGTGGTTGCTTACGGCGGCTGCGCTCGTCGTTGTACAGGCGGCTGTTCTCCGAGGTCGGGGATGGCGCCCAGGTTTGTCATGATGAGTCAGAGAATCGAAATGCGCCGCCCCAGTTGGAAGACGGTCAGCACGTTGGTCACGATGCTCGTGATCGCGGGTTGTCAGGATAGCAGTGTCACATCGCCGCCGAACGGAAAAGTGGTATCGGCGCCCATGGCCATGGCCCCGATCGGGGCTCCATCGCTGAGCCTCGAAGGCGATGACTACCCCGCCGATGCCGCGAAGGACTTTACGGTCGGGCCGGCGGGAGGTGTGTTCTTCATCGGCCGGAATGCCGTGGTGTTTCCTGCGCAGAGCATCTGTGACCCCCAGACGAGCGGATACGGTCAAGACGCGTGGGATCGGCCGTGTGAGCCCCTGCAGTCGGCGATCACCATTCACGCGGTCTCGCATACGTCGACGTCCGGCAGCTCGGTGGATTTCACCCCGCAGCTGCGCTTCGTGCCCTCTGCCAATTCACGGCAGTGGGTGTGGATGTACATGTTCATCCCGGGTGCTCGTGGTACGACGGATGTCTCGAAGGTCAGCATCCTGTACGCTCCGACGGTCGGCGCCCAGGGAATCGATGAGTCACCGTCCGACTCCTCGCTTCGCGCCTACGTCGACGCATCGACCGGCTTCTCGATGCGCCGCATCAAGCACTTCAGTGGTTACCTGGGATCGACGGGATTTGCCTGCGTTCCCACCGAGGGCAACCCCGATTGCAACGCGGCTCCGAATCAAGGTCCCTGACTTGCCGTTGCCCGTCTGATTTCGTAACGCGCCCGCCTTCAGCGGGCGCGTTTGCGTTCAGGGCCGGTCGCACCGTTGCTATGGAAGCTCCGCGCAACCCGGAAAGGTGCCGCCACTTCCACCGGCCGCGACGATCCGATTTCTTTCGCGCGTGACCGAGCCCTCGCTTTCCCCCGTCATGCCGCCCCGCGTTGCCGCGCCGTCGCCACGTGCAGGCGCACACGACACCATTACGGGGGTCGCCGCCGGCCTGGTGTGCGCCGCCGCATCCCTTGGCATCCTCCTCGGGTTGGGACGGCGATCCGGCACATTGCTCCAACCGGTGAATGCACTGGCGCACCTGCTGATCGGCGCGCGCGCAGACGGGGTCTGGGGCTTCAAGTCCGATGTGACGGTGATGGGGGTAGCGGTGGTTCTAGTAGTGAGCGCCGTGGGCGGTGTCGCCTCCGCGTGGCTCGCTTCGTCTCGCCGAACACTGGACAGCGCGATGGCGGCGTTCGGGGTGTCCTTCGTGGGATACCTGCTGCACGTCCACCTCGTCTCCCGCACGCCTGGCGGACTCGCCTCGATTCTTTCGTTAGGTGAGTTACGCGCGCTCTACTGCTCTGCGGCCATCGCCCTGGCCGCTGGAATGCGATATGCCTTTCACGCCGCCGTGAGGGATTCGCAGTAGAACGACGCCGCCGGATCGTCGTTCCACGTCCGGAACACGCACGTCACGCTGGTGTGACGTGCGCCCGGGATCTTCAGCGAGTTGTCCTGTTCGACCCTCGGCACTACGGAATTCCCCGGAGATGCCGAGACTTCACCTTGAACCGAGCCGTTGTTCAGTGCGTGATGCTAGTGCAGTACACATCTCAGGAGGGGGTATGGATGTCCTCGTAATGCTCGAGGAAAGCCCCGATCACTCGCCGGTGGTCGCGCACGTGAACTCCGTCCCGTCGTCACTCGCTTCCGAGCGGCCGGCACGGGACATCGTGACGCTGTACGGCGTCCCGAACGCGGAATCACTGGCGCTTGCACTCGCGGCAGCGGTGGAGTCACACCGCACGGGTCTGGGCCACGACAACCTCGACGCCATCCGGCATCTGGGCGTCTGGGCAGAAAGAGGCGCGATCGGCGATGCCGCATGGCGCGATGTCGGAACAGGAAAGCTGGTAACGCACGACCTGGAAATCCCGCTGGACATCCTCAACAACACCGCCAGCCAGTTGCTCGGCGAGTGTGGGCAGCTGATTCGGCGACTGGTCGCCGGGCTTTCGATGCCCGATTGGCCGGAAGGTGCCCGGCGTGCCATCACGGTGTCGCTCAGCCCGGTTGTCGGGTTGGCCGCGCCGGTGTTTGCGCCGCTCGAATCACTCCTCGACCGGCTTCGCGAAGCCGACGGCCTGGCCTTTGACTATGAGGGAGACTAACCCGAACCCTGCCCTGTCAGAGTAGTGAACGATCCAGAAGAAGCGGCCGGCGTCCAACGCAGGCCGCTTCTTTCTTGATGCCAAGCCGGCCAGCGGGCACCGCTTGACACCTCCGAGCCCCCGCCGCATGTCTACTCACCCAAGCAGATGTGGGCCGACATGCCAAAGCTCAGGATTCGCCACGAGCCGAACCGGCCATCCGGTGGCGAGCGAGTGTTCTCGGACGACGAAGGGCACGGCGCCCTTGTGTTTCGCTGCATCAGCGACGGACGCCATGCTGCACGCGCCCTGGCCATGGACCCGCTCTCCTTCCGTGATGCCGTGGACGACGCGCTCCGATCCTGGCTCCACGCCGCCCCACGCATCGGCATCCTCACGTAGAACGACGAGGTTCACGCATGCGAGAATACCAGGGATCGGAAATCCGGAACATCGCGGTGGTCGGACACGGGGCGAGCGGGAAGACCAGCCTGGTCGACGCGCTCGCCTTCGTGTCCGGCACGAGTAAACGCCACGGCAGCGTTTCGGACGGCACCACACTCACCGACACCGCGCCCGAGGAAATCGAACGCGGCTACTCCATCAACCTCGGCTGCGCATACGCCGAGTGGATGAACACCAAGATCAACCTGCTCGACACGCCCGGCTTCCTCGACTTCCAGGGCGACGCCATCGCCGGCCTCGCCGCCGCCGACGGCGCGCTCGTCGTGATCGGTGCAACCAGCGGCGTGGAAGTGGGCACGGAGCGCATGTTTCGCGAGGCGATGTCCCGACGCGACCCGGTGCTGTTCGTCGTCACGATGATGGACAAGGAACACGCGAACTTCGACGCCATCTACCAGCAGATCAAGACGACACTCACCAACAAGGTCATCCCGATCGAGGTGCCGGTCGGCGAGGGGACGGCGTTCCACGGCATCGTCAACCTGTTCGACAGGAAGGCCCACGTGTACGCGCGAGGAGCGCGGAGCGGCGCCTACGAGGAGACGGACGTCCCCGCCGAAGTACAGCCGCAGTTCGACCGGTACTACGCGGAGCTCATCGAGACCATCGCCGCGACGGACGACACGCTGCTCGAACGCTACCTGAACGGCGAGGAGATCAGCCGCGACGAGGCCATCGCGGCGATGAAGGACGCAATGAAGCGCATGGAGCTCTTTCCGTTGTTCTGCGTGTCGTCGACGCTCAACTACGGCACCCGCGCGGTGCTTTCCACCATCGTCGAGTTGATGCCGAGCGCGTTCGAGATGGAGGAGTTGCACGCCTTCGTCGGCGCGGAGGGCGACCACACGGTCGAGATTCACGCGAAGGACGACGCACCATTTGCCGCCCTCGTCTTCAAGACGCAGAGCGAACCGCACGTGGGCGACGTCAGCATCTTCCGCATCCTCTCGGGATCCGTCGCCAACGGCGATGAACTCTTCAACGCCACGCGCGACGGGATGGAAAAGCTCAACCACCTCGCCGTGACCAACGGCCGCGAGCGCATCGAAGTGCCGCGACTCCACGCCGGGGACATCGGCTGCGTGGCCAAGCTCCGGAACACGCACACGAACGACACGCTCTCCACCCGTGCGCACCCCGTGCGGCTGCCGCAGATCACGTTCGGTGAAGCGCTCGTCCAGATGGCGATCCATCCGACCAACCGGCTCGACGAGGAGAAGCTGCAGCAGGGTCTCCATCGCCTGCACGACGAAGATCCCACTTTCGAGACGCACTGGAACGCGGAAACGCACGAGACGCTCGTGTCGGGAATGGGCGAACGTCATCTCGAAGTCGCCCTCGCAAAGCTCAAGCGCAAGTTCGGGGTCGGCGCCGAACTGTCGAAGCCGCGCATCGCGTATCGCGAGACGATCCGTTCACGCGCGGAAGGGCAGGGCCGGCACAAGAAGCAGTCTGGCGGACGCGGACAGTTCGGCGACTGCTGGGTGCGGATCCTTCCCGCCCAACGCGGCGACGGCATCCGGTTCGAGGATCACATCGTCGGCGGGTCGATCCCCAGCAAGTTCATCCCCGCGGTGGAGAAGGGCATCCACGAAGCGGCGGAGCGCGGCATAATCGCCGGCTTCCCGCTCGTGGATTTCCTCGTCGAACTCTTCGACGGCTCCTACCACACGGTCGACTCGAACGAGATGTCCTTCAAGATGGCGGGCATCCAGGCGTTCAAGTCGGTGGCACCGAAATGCCGGCCCGTGCTCCTCGAACCGCTCGACGAAGTGGAGATCGTCGTCCCGGAGGACTCGCTTGGCGACGTCCTCGGCGACCTGTCGTCGCGACGCGGCCACATCCTCGGCACCGAGGCGCCGGAGGACGCGAGCGGGACACGGGTGCGCGCCATCGTGCCGCAGTCCGAAATGCACCTCTATGCCAGCGCGTTGCAGTCCATGACGCACGGGCGTGCGAGCTTCCGGCGGCATTTCCGTGGCTATGAAGAGATGCCGTCGGAAGCGGCGCAACGCGTCGTGGCGGAGGCGTCCAGGGCGCAGGAAGTCATGTAGCGGGCGACGAGGGGCGGCGCTGCGCGCTCGAGCGGGTCCGCCCTCCGCGCGACGGGGTATATTGTTCCTGCGCGACGCCGCGCATGGAGCCCTCGCGACGAGCAAGACGTGACGATTTCGCTTGAATGGGATGGCGTCGATGCGCCGAGCATCGAGTTGCCGGATGGCTGGTGCGATATCGTCGGCCGGGGACGGATGGGTGAGGCGCTCACCAGTGCACTTGGCGCTGCGGGAGTGGCCGTTCGTGGGCCGTTCGGTCGTGGTGCGTCGGGACGCGGCGCTGCGATCGTGCTGCTCTGCGTTCCCGACCGTGAGATCCGCGCTGCAAGCCAGTCGGTGGCGATCGGCCCATTGGTGGGCCACGTCAGCGCGTCCGCAGACCTGGCGCTCCTCGCACCGCATGAGCGGTTCGCCATGCATCCGCTGCTCAGCGTGGTGGGAGCTGGCGCGTCGTTCGCCGGCGTGACGAGCGCCATCGAGGGCAGCACGCTGCGGGCGCTCGGCGTGGCGCGCGCGCTGTCGCTGCGCCTGGGCATGCGCGCGCGGATGATCGCCGCGACGCAACGCAGCCTGTATCACGCGGCGGCCTCCGTGGCGTCGAACTACCTCGTGACCGTGGAGGACATGGCCGAGCGGCTGGCGGCACACGCGGGACTGGATCGCGTGGCGCTGGTGCCGCTGGTGCGCGCCACCGTCGAGCATTGGGCGGCGCTCGGAGCGAAAGGCGCGCTCACGGGGCCCATCGCTCGCGGTGATGAAGAGACGGTGGCGGGACAACGCAGGGCGGTGGAGGCCGCGGCGCCGGAGCTGCTGCCGCTCTGGGATGCGATGGTCCGGGCCACTCGCGATCTCGCCGGTACGCCGCAGCATGGAGGGGCGCAGTGAGAACGATCCGGTCGGTGCGGCAGCTGCGGGACGTCGTCCGCGAGGCGCGTTCGCACGGTGGGCGCATCGGGCTGGTTCCGACGATGGGGGCGTTTCACGAGGGACACCTGGCGCTGATGCGCACCGCGAAGGAGCGCTCCGGTTTCACGATCGTCTCGTTGTTCGTGAATCCGGCGCAGTTCAACGAGGTCGCTGACCTGGACCGTTACCCTCGCGACGAACTCCGGGATGCGTCGCTGGCCGAGTCCGTGGGCGTGGACGTGTTGTTCGCTCCCGCGGTGAACGAAGTGTATCCCGGCGGATTCGTCACGACGGTGGAAGTGGGCGGGTTGTCCGAGCCACTCGAGGGGGTGGTGCGTGGACCGAAACACTTTCGTGGAGTGGCGACCGTCGTGGCGAAGCTGCTGAACATGACGCAGCCGGATGACGCGTATTTCGGGCAGAAGGATGCACAGCAGGCGCTGATCATTCGCCGGATGGTGCGCGACCTGGACATTCCGGTGCACATCGAGGTCTGCCCGACGGTCCGTGAGCCCGACGGTCTCGCGATGTCGAGCCGCAACGCGTTGCTCGACCCGGAGTCGAGGAAGCGGGCGCCGGTGCTGTCGCGCGCACTGTTCGCCGTGCGGGCCGTGATCCAGTCGGGTGAAACGAAAGCGTCGCGCGCGCTCGACGCCGGACTTGCCGTGCTTGCCGAGGAGCGAATCGCGCCGGACTACTTCACGGTGGTCTCTGCGGAGACGCTGATGCCCACGGACTCGCTGAGCGGCGAACTGCTCGTGCCCATCGCGGCGCGTTTCGGATCCGTCCGGCTGATCGACAACATCGTCATCACGACCGAGGAACGCGCATGACCACCCGTGAGAGTGCGGCCGGTGCCGGCGCGCTGCCCGCGCTGGCGCTTCTATATGAACGCGGCGAGGCGATCGTGATGCTCACTGCCTACGACTATCCCTCGGCGCGGATTGCGGAAGCGGGCGGGGTGGACGTCGTGCTGGTGGGCGATTCTGCGGCGATGACCGTGCTGGGATATTCGTCCACGCGCGAGATATCGATCGAGGAGCTGCTGATGCTCACGCGGGCCGTGCGTCGCGCGGTGCGCCACGTACCGGTCATCGGCGACCTGTCGTTCGACACGTACGAGTCGAGTGATGCACTGGCCGTGGCCACCGCCCGCCGGTTCGTTGAGGAAGGCGGGTGCGACGCCGTGAAGCTGGAGGGCGCGGGCGAGGTGCTGCCACGCATTCGTGCGATCATCGCGTCGGGGATTCCCGTGGTGGGGCACGTCGGGTTGCTGCCGCAGTCGGTCGTGACGCCGGACGGCTATCGGGCGCGGGGACGCGACTCCGAGCAGGCACTGGCGATCATCGCCGATGCCGATGCGCTCGCGGATGCCGGGTGTGCGGCGATCGTCGTGGAGGCCGTGCCGGCGGAGGTGGCCGCCATCATCGCGCAGCGGGTGCAGGTGCCGGTCATCGGGATTGGCGCGGGTGTGGACACCGGTGGGCAGGTGCTCGTGTACCACGACCTGCTCGGCTTCACCGAAGGGCACGTCGCCCGCTTCGTGAAGCGCTATGCCAACTCCCACGAGGAGCTCGTGTCCGCGGTGCAGGTCTGGGCGTCCGATGTGCGCGCGCGGCGCTTCCCCACGAGCGAGCAGTCCTACGGCATCGCCGCGGACGTGCTGTCAGAGGTGCGCGCCGCCCTCTGACCGGGGTCCTGGTGTCGCCTACCCGTTGGCGGATTTCCTCGACCGCGCGACGCGCTTCTTCTTCGCGGCCTTGCCTGCCTCGATCGGCACGACGTTCAGCTGCGCGGCGATCCCGGGTACGTCGAGCGGTATCGGCTGCCGCGGCTGCTTGTACGTGAACCGCTTGCCTTCGTAGTTGCGGAAGGTCACCTCGTCGTCCGTGATCTCTTCCACGTATTCGGGCAGGAGCGGAACCTTGCCGCCGCCTCCCGGTGCATCGATGACGAACTGCGGCACCGCCAGGCCGGACGTCCACCCCCGCAGCGCCTGGATGATCTCGAGACCCTTCTGCACGGTGGTGCGGAAGTGCTCGCCGCCGGCCACCTGGTCAGCCATATAGATGTAGTACGGCCGCACGCGCGCCTTCAGGAGCTCGTGCATCAGCTTCATCATGACGTGCGGGTCGTCGTTCACGCCCTTGAGCAATACGGTCTGGCAGCCGAGCGAGATGCCTGCGCGGCTCAGCCGGTCCAGCGCCGCGACCGCCGCGGGTGTCAACTCGCTGGGATGGTTGAAGTGCGTGTTCATGAAGATGGGATGATACTTCTGCACCATCTCGCAGAACTCGGGGGTCACGCGCTCCGGCAGGTGCGACGTGATGCGGCTGCCGAGCCGGATGATCTCGATGTGCGGAATCGCACGCAGCCGCTGGAAGATGTACTCCAGGCGCCTGTCGCTCAGCATCATCGGGTCGCCCCCCGAGAGGATCACGTCGCGGATTTCCGGATGGTCCGCCAGGTATCGAAACGCGGACTCGTACTCGTTGAGCGAAATCTTCTCCGGGTCGCCGACCTTCCGCCGCCGCGTGCAGAAGCGGCAGTAGCTCGCGCAGACCGGGCTCACCAGGAAGAGAGCACGATCCGGATACCGGTGCGTGATGTTCGGGACGGGGGAGTCGCCGTCCTCGTCCAGCGAATCGATCACGCCGTCAACGATCTCCAGCTCCTGGACGGTGGGAATGAACTGCTGCCAGTTCGCGTCCCCCACCTCGTGAATCTGCGCGAGGGATTCTCGCGTGATCCGCATCTGGAAATTGTCGAAGGCGGGGCGGAGCGCCTCGACGTCTATTTCCCGCTCGGCGGCCTCGTCCCCCCAACGCTCGGCCACGTACGACCGCAGCTGCTCCAGCGTGCTGATGCTGTCGTCGCGCAGGATCTTTTGCCAGTCACTCATCGCGTGGATGCTCCGACGTCTCGTGTTGAAAGGCGCGTGGTGAAAATGATGCGGTCGTCCGCCGGACCATAGAAATCACGGACGCGGGCCGCTTCGGCATAGCCCCGGCGCGCGTAGAACGTTCGCGTATCCTGGTAGTCCGCGCGCGACGATGTCTCGACGACGAGCAAACGTGCGCCCCGGGATTCCAGCGTGTGCTCGATCCGTTTCATCAGCTGCGTTCCGATGCCCTGGCCCTGCGCTTCGGGGTCCACGGCAAGCCAGTACAGGTCATGCGTGGCCTCTGTGGCAGGTGTCGGACCAAAGCATCCATATCCGACAATCTTTTCGGCTTCGGAAAAGGCGGCGATGAATTCGTAGTCGTTGAACGGTGACGGATCGTCCGCGTGTGCCGTGTCGAACAGCTCCATGGCGACGACAATCTCATCGTCGGAAAACGCAGCGGTCGCGAGCAGGAGTTCGGCGACGCGCGCGCGATCGCGCTTCGTCATCGGTCCGAGTCGCATGGAGTCGCTATGCCTCGCCGGCGGCAAAGAGGTCCAACTCGGCAGCCGGGGCCACCACGCCGGAGAGCCGCTGCGCGAGCGCCCAGTTGTCCGCGGTGGTGTTCCCGCCGCGTGCGCGCTGCAATCCGATTTCGCAGACGCGGCGAGCCAGCGCCCCGTAGTCGATCCCCGCCACGCGCGCCATGCGCGCGAGGCCGGCGTCCGGGGCGATGTCGGGGTTGGCGTTCACCTCGAGGATCCATGGCCGGCCGCGTTCGTCGATGCGCATGTCCACTCGCCCATACCCCGAACCGCCGACGATGCGCCACGCGGCGCTCGCGATCCGGCGGAGTTGCGACGCCACGCTCGCCGGAAGGCGCGCCGGGCACCGCGGCGCGGAACCCAGGTCCTCGACGCCTCCCTCTTCCCACTTGGACTGATACGTCACGATGCGCCACATGCCCTTCGGCATGCGGCCGAAGTCGATCTCCGAAATGGGCAGGACCGCGTCCCCAAGAATGCCGACGTTCACCTCGCGCCCGTCGACATACCGTTGGACGAGCACTTCGTCCCACCGCTCGAGCATGGCGCCGACCCGGTCCGTCAGCGCCCGCGTGGTACGTACCACCGAGCGCTGTTCCACGCCGATGGACGCGTCTTCCGCCGCCGGCTTGCAGATGGCCGGGAACCCGACGCTCGGCATGGCGCCACCTCGGCGCACGAGGGCGAACTTCGGCACGGGAAGGCCTGCGCGTTCGAGCGCCGCGTTCACCACGTGCTTCCGGAGGCAGAGCGACGTCGTCCAGCTCGAACTGCCGGTGAAGGGGATGCCGAGCAGTTCGAGCACGGCGATCACCGAGGGCTCGAGCGCCGCCACGCCGTCGATCGACTCGCACAGGTTGAACAAGAGGTCCACGCGCGCGCGCCGGAGCTTGTCCACCCATCGGGCGTCGGTGGTGACCGGGATGCGCACGATCTCGTTGCCTTCACTGGACAGCGACGCATCCACGGCGTCCACCGTGCCAAGGATCTGTTGATCAGGGGCTGTCGCGCTCGCGCCGTCGTACAGGATGCCGATCCTCACGTGCGCCTCCCAGCGAGCCTGACGTTCTGTCGTGCTGCGGCCGAGCGGAGACACGCTCCGATGAGGTCGTCGTAGCCGAGTCCCGCGGCACGCGCGGCTTTGGGCAGGCAGGAGTTGTCGCTCGGGTCGGGCAGGATGCCGGGCAGCGGATTCACCTCGACGATGTTGGCGCGTCCGTCCTCTCCGAGGCGAACGTCGACGCGCGACCAGTCACGACAGCCCAGGACCTGATACGCGCGGAGCACGACGTCCTCGATTTCGGATTGCAGCGTGGCGTCCACGTCGGCCGGGCATTCGAAGATGTCGAGCGGTGCGTCCGGAGTGTCCCAGAGCCACTTCGCCTCGAAACCATAGATGGGCAGGGCTCCCGTGGGGAGCGCGCCGAAGTTCATGCCGACGATGGGCAGGACGCGCGCATCATTGTCATTGCCCAGCACACCACAGGTGAACTCGGCGCCGGTGAGGAAGGTTTCGACGAGCACCGGCTGCGCGTACCGTTCGAGCAACTCCGAAACGACGGGCTCCAGTGATTCGGGATGGGCGATGAGGTTTCGCTCGGTGATTCCCTTGGACGAGCCTTCGTGCACGGGCTTGGCGAACAACGGGACGCGTGGCTGTCGGGCGATCAGGCCCTGGAGGTCGGCCTCGGAACGGACGAGCCACCAATCGGCCGTGGGCACTCCACGCGCGCGCAGCACTTCCTTGGTGCGCGCCTTGTCCAGGCAGAGTGCCAGGGTGAAGGGGTCGCTGCCCGAGTATGGAATGCCGAAGAATTCGCAGATCGCCGGCACGTGTGCTTCGCGGTTCGGGCCGCGCAGTCCTTCGGCGATGTTGAAGACGATGTCAGGGCGCTCTTCGCGGAGGCGTTGCGGGAAATCGTCGTTGGCCTCGAGCGGGACGACTTCACCGAACGGCGCGAGCGCGCGGGAGACGGCAGCGATCGTCGCGGGCGAATCCCATTCCGCGAATTCGTCGTCGGAGGCGGGCGACGGGGCGACGAGCGCGGCGAGCCGGGACCCGCTACTGGGCGGCTCCTCGTCGGCAAGCACGAACTCGTCCGCCTGTTCGGCGGATGCGGGTTCGGGCCTCTGATTGTACGCGAAACCGATGCGCGTCATTCCATCCCGGATATGGTCTGCAGCACTGCGGTGCTTTCACCGCCTGTCCCGTCGCGAGTCCGCTGCGCCGCTCTCAGTGCGGAGCGATCTCGCGATCGGTGTCACTCACGAGAGGCGCGAGGGCGCTCCTGCGTCCGACATCACCGTGCACGCACGCGGCAAAACGCACGCCACGCGCCGTCGTCGCCGAAGATAGGCACGCACGATTTCTCGCGCAATGAAAATATTGCGTGCGCGATCAGACTTTGTGGTAGCTGATCCGCGCCGCCTCGCGCCGGTCTTCCGCCTCGTAGATCTCGAAGTCGGAGAAGAACGCCGGCGCTTCCTCCCGGAGCACGCGCAAGACGGCGAGCGCCATCCGCCTGATCTCCAGCTCCGCACCCTCGCTCGACCGCAGCTCCAGCATCGTCCGCCATGCGCGCGCATTGCCCGTCACCACGATCTTGGTCTCCGTGGAATTCGGCAGCACGCCACGCGCCGCCTCTCGCGCCATCTTGCGGCGGTGCACCTTGTCGGCCACCCAGCCGTACCGTTCCATGAGCTGCGCCACGAGCGACACGTATGCACCCTGCGCCGCGTCGATCTGCGAACGCCAGGCGCCTTCCAGGGCTTCGTCCCCCGCAATGGCCGGCGGCACCACGAAGCAGGCCTGGCTTTCGTCCACGTAGCGTTGCGAGAGCTGCGAGTAGGCGAAGCCGGCGCGATGGCGCACCAGCTCGTGGGTCAACGAGCGGCTCACCCCTTCCACCAGCAGCGAATAGTTGGCGTGTTCGAGCACGCTGCCATGCCCCTGCTTCTTGATGTTCTCCAGGTACTCGCGCGTCGAGCGGCCGGCAGGATTGTGCTGGCTCATGTAGCACAGGCGCCCGGCAAACTCGGCGAGCCGCTCCCCGTCCGTACTCTCTCCCTGCCATTGCACGGGAAGATGCTCCGGCGTGGTGAACGCCGGACGCGAGAGCACGGTGACCTTCGGCTCGTAGAACAGGCGCTGGGCGGCGGGTGCGGCTGCAGTCATCAGGTAGGTTCGCGGCAGGGTTGGCGTTGGCGCACAAATCTACAAGCATCGCGAGTGGCGTGCTGCCCGCGTCATCCGCGGGCGAGAGCCTCGGCGAGCAGCGAGAGCCGCGGTCGCGCATAGGCCCGGTCCCGCTCCACCATCGCCAGGACTCTGCGAGCCGCGTCGGGGAGCGGCGCCAGGGCGGGGTCGTACTTCACGCGATCCACGGCCCGTTCGCCAACCGTCGCGATCTTAGCGCCCGGGTTCAGGATGTCGAGCGGGTCGAATGCACGCTTCACCTGCGCGAAGCGATCGAGCGCGGCGGCGCTCCATACCTGCGGGAGCAACGGCGCGCGCAGCCGTCCGTCGCCATGCTCCCCCGACACGGTCCCTCCCAGCGACGCCGCGAGTGCGGTGACCTCGGCCAGCAGCGCGTCCACGCGCGCGCGCCAGTCCGGCTGTGTCACGTCGATGAGCGGATTGACGTGCACGTGGGCATCGCCCGCGTGGCCGAAGATCACGCCGCGCAGCGACTGCCTGGCCAGCGCCGCCCGGACGCCCTGCACGTATTCGGCGAGGCGTGGCGGTGGAACACATCCGTCCTCGATGAACTGCATGGACTTGAGCGACGGGTCCAGCCGGGCGAGAATCGGGCTCGCCGCGTGACGCAGCTCCCACATGGCGTGCTCCGTCGCCGGATCCAGCGCGAGCATCACGGTGCTGGCGCCGGCGTCGCGAAACCCGCGCTCCAGGGCGCGCGCACGCTCCTGGCACTCTTCCGCGCTGTGCCCTTCGACCTCGGCAAGGAGCACGGCTTCCGCCTGCTCGGGCGCCGGGACGTTTGCGCCGCCCTTGCGCGCGACATCCAGGAACGTCCGGTCGAGCAGTTCACACGCGCTCGCACCGGCGAGCGTCGCGGAGGCCGCGGCGACGACCGCCTGTTCGAGCGAGTCGAAGGCGCCGAGCACACTCGCCGTCGCCGCATGCAGCGGAGCGAGTCGCAGTTCGAGGCCCATGATCAAGACGAGCGTGCCCTCACTGCCGACGAGCAGGTCCACCAGCTCGGTGCTCTCCGCGAACGCCGACAGGCCATAGCCGGACGACTCCTTCCGCACCCCCGCGTGGCGGGATGGCGTTGCATGTTCCGCTGCAATGAGCTCGGGGGCGGTCAGCAGGAAACGTCGCACGGGTTCCGTCGCTGGCGCCGGAGCGCCCCGCCGCACTTCCCCACGCGATCCGTCGGCGAACACGCAGTCGAGTGCTTCGACCCAGGCGCGCATGGACCCGTAGCGCAGCGTGTGCGCACCGGAGGAATTGGTGGACGCCATGCCGCCGACCGTACAGTACGCGCCGCTGGAGGGGTCGACGGGGAAGCAGAGGCCCGCGGCTCGCGCACGGGCGTCGATCTCGTCCCGAAGTGCGCCAGGTCCGCAACGGATCGTTCGTGCCTCGACGTTCACCGCTTCCACGGCGTCGAGTCCGCTCACATCCACGATGACACCGTCACCCACCGCGCCGCCCGCCATGCTGCTGCCCGAGCCGCGTGGAATCAACGGCACCCCCTCCTGATGCGCCCACTGCACCAGCGCCGCGACGTCCTCCGCATCTTCGGGGACCGCGACCGCGCGCGGGATGATCTGCGCGATACCGGCCGCTTCGCTGTACACGGCGAGCGCTTCGGCATCCTGTCGAAAGACGCCGCGAAAGCTGCGTGGAGGTGTGATCGACGTCATCCGCGTGAGGATGGTGGTCTCGCCGGGCAATCGCGGGTGTCCGCCCCGCGTTCACCGGGTATCTTCAACATCGTGACCAGAAGTCTAATGCCGAGCGCCGGTGAGCCAATGGAGACTCAGCAGTCGAGAGACGCGGCGCGACTGGCGGGCGCGGAGCTCTTCGGCCGCGAGATCCTTCCGGCCGTCTCGCGAACGTTCGCGCTGAGCATCCGCATGTTGCCGGGCGCATTGGGCTCCGCCGTGCTCGCTGCGTATCTCCTGTGCCGCATCGCCGACACGCTGGAAGACGAGCCGCAGATGCCCGCGGAATTCAAGGCCGAACTGCTGCGCACGCTCGTCGACTGCTTCGACGATGCGTCGCTCGCCGACTCGTTTCCGCAACGCCTGGCTGGACTCGAGGGGGAGACCGCGCACGTCCGCCTCGCGCTGAACACGGACCTCGTGTTCGTGCTGTATCGCGCCCTTCCCGCCGCCACGCAGGTGCACGTGCGCCGCTGGGTGGTCGAGATGATCGGTGGCATGCGCAAGTTCGTCCTCCTGTACCCGCACGGCATCCGCATCCAGAGCCTCGAGGAGTACAAGGAATACTGCTACTACGTGGCCGGCACCGTGGGCTACCTGCTCACGGATCTCTGGCACGAACACGCGCCGAGCATCGGCGAGCGGCAGTATGCGGTGCTTCGGGAAAAGTGCCGCGCCTTCGCCGAAGCGCTCCAGACGGTCAACATCCTGAAGGACGTGGCGACGGATGCCGAGCAGGAAAATTCCATCTATGTGCCCGAGGACCTGCTCCGGGCGCACGGAAGCAGCCACGCGCTGATCCTCTCGCCGGACCGGCTGGGCGGAACGCGCGACGCGCTCGCGACGCTCGTGAAGCTTGCCTGGCACGACCTCGAAGGCGCTCGCAGCTACCTGCTGCTGATCCCGCGCCGCGCCGTCTCGATCCGGCTGTTCTGCGTGCTCCCGCTGCTGTTTGCGTATGCGACGCTGCGCGACCTCACTCGCACGCCACAGGCGCTGGCCCGCCGCGAGGTGATCAAGATCTCGCGGCGCGAAGTGAAGTCACTGACCCTCATCGGCTTCCTGATGATTCTCAGCAACCGCGGACTCGGCTGGCTGGCCGACCGCGCCATGCGGCGTCCGTTCGTCGTCGCCGGCGTGCGATAGCGACTCGCGCCTAGCGGCCGCGGGGGCTCCGGCCGCCGACCGCCGCGGCGAGCATGCTGATCAGCGACGGTGGGCGGCCGGCATCGCCGCGTTCCAGGCGGTCGAGCACCTGCTCGAGCGCAAGATTGGCCCGCCGCACCGTTTCACTGTGCGAAGAGCGCGCGATGGCCACCCCTCCCCCGCCGATGACGCCGACGAGCGCGATCCCGATGACGATCGGGAAATGCAGCACGGCCAGTACGCCCCCGGCCAGGACCCCCGCCGTGGTGAAGCCCACGTTCTGCTGCGCCATCAGCGCGCGGTAGCCGGCGAGGTTCGCGTCCAGCCGCACGAGCACGCGTCGTTCATCGACCGCAATGGCGGTGGCGCCCACTTCCGTCGCCCGAATCAGGGCATGCCCACGGCCACTCACCGCGCGACGCACCAGCCCGACCACGTCCCGACGCGCTTCCCAGAGGACGCGATCGCCGAGGTGCCGCTGGACCGTCAACCCTTCCTCGCGCTGCATCCAGTCGTCGAGCGCCTGCAGGACCTGCGCGGGCGTCCCGTTGACCGTGCGCTGTGCGCTCACCACGGCGCCGCCGTAGACCGACGCCAGCAGTCCGCGCTCCGCCGGCGTCGCCACCCGCGTGCGTTCCTCGGCGAGCGCTTGTCGCAGGTTGATGGGATCCAGCCCCACTTCCCTGGCCAGCGCGAGCAACTGCGCCTCGGTGAGCTGGCCATCCGGATCCACAGCGGACGCCGACTGCAGCTCGAGGGCGCGCGCGAGCACGCGATCCACCGACGCGCGGTCGATGGTGGCGGGAAGCCCGGGAGGTCGTGGAGTGTCAGCCATGCATGACAAAGATAGCAATGCCGCCGTATTGTGCGCGTCGCCACGCCGCGATAGGCTGGTCGCATGGTCAACGTTCACGACATGCATGCCGCGCGCGCCAGGCTGGGGACGCGCGTCCATCGGACGCCGCTGGTGGGTTCGTCCACGATTGCCGCGATGACTGGCGTGGCTCGCTTCGAACTGAAGTGCGAAAGCCTGCAGAAGACAGGCTCGTTCAAGGTAAGGGGCGTCCTCAACAAGTTGAGCCAGCTCACGGATGAACAGCGCGCACGTGGCGTCGTCACCGTGTCGGCAGGCAACCACGCCCAGGCCATGGCGTGGGGTGCGCGCGCGGCCGGCGTCGCCTGCACGGTCGTCATGCCCGCGAATGCATCGCGCACGAAGGTGGACGCGAGCATCGGGTACGGCGCCACCGTCATCCAGCACGGCACCGGTGCCGACGCGTTCAGGAGGGCGCTGGAGTTGGCGGAGTCGGAAGGATTCACCTTCGTCCATCCGTTCGACGACGATCAGGTCATTGCCGGCGCCGGAACGGCGGGGCTGGAAATCCTCGACCAGACCACACCGCCCGATGTCGTGGTGGTGCCGGTCGGCGGCGGCGGGTTGATCTCGGGAATCGCGATCGCCGTGAAGGAGACGAGTCCCTCGACCCGCGTGATCGGCGTGGAGCCGACGGGCGCGGCGGTGATGCGGCAGAGTCTCGATGCCGGGTCCGCGCGCACCATGTCCTCGATGAACACGATCGCGGACGGACTGGCCGCACCCATGGCGGGCGACCGGAATTATGACGTCGTCGCGCGGTATGTGGACGACGTCGTGCTCGTGACGGACGAGGAGTTGATCCACGCCATGAAGATCCTGCTCGGCCGCTGCAAGCTGCTCGCGGAACCCGCTGGCGCTGCCGCCACGGCGGCGCTCCTGGCAGGGAAGATTGCCGTTCGTGCTACGGACCACGTCGTCGCGCTGCTCAGCGGCGGCAACGTGGACCTCGACAAGGTGTCACACTTTCTCGCCTGAGCGCGTGAGGGATCGGGCATCGTCCCTCAGCCGCACTTCAGATCCCGCCCAGGATGACGTCGAGTTGCCGCGTGAGGGCCGCGCGGATGGGATCCGGAATGGCGAACACGGCGACGAATGCCGCCCGCGCGTCCGTCGGCGCCGGACGCCCCGCCTGCGCGAGATAGTACCGCATGTATCCCGGCAGCGCGCCGGGGATGGTGCGCTCGAGCAGGAGTGCCCCCGCGCGTACCGCGGCTGCCTGCTCATAGCGCGACGTCAGCCCGGCACGCTGGTCTGCGGGCGTCGTGTTGTCCGCGATCGCGGCGCTCGCGACAGCCCCCGCGATCTCGTGCGCGACCACGTACAGCGGGACCTCGGCATCGCCCAGCGCGTCGGGCATCGGACCCGCCACGGCGTTGTCCTGCTTGCCGTAGTGAATCGTGCGTCCCTCGCCGCCGAGCGGGAGGGAGAGATAGAGCTCACCGTTCTGCTGCTGGGAGTTGTTCAGGAACCGCTGCAGCGCTGGTCGCCATTGGCGCTGCCACAACGAGTCGGTGTGCGCCACGATCGCCGCGTGCGATCGCGCTTCCGCTGTCCAGTATTCGTGGTAGAACTTCCGGCTCTCGTCGTCTGCGCTTTCTGCCAGGGATCGCAGCCACTCGCGGTCGGCTGCGGACTGGGCGACGCTGGCCAGCACGGCGAAATACATGCGCGTCGTCTCGTTGCTCGCCGCGCCCGGATCGCCGTTGCTTCGTGCGAACAGGTCGATCGTCTGCCGCATCTGCTCCCACGTGGCGAAGTAGAGCGGGAGGAACTGGCCGCTCGTCAACAACGCTGGTTGGACGGCCGCGCGCGCGAGGAGCTTGCCCCGATTCGTCTCGATCAGCGAGGACACGCCGCGCTGTGCGCGCACGGCGTTGATCCGCTCGCGGTATCCTCGCCGGAAATACGGAACGAGTGTCGTATCGGGCGAGACGAGTGCGTACGCGTGAAGCCAGAGATCCACGTGCTCCCGCGTGCGGATGGGCCACGTGGTGGATACGAGCGGTGCGGACGCAGCGGGAAGCGTGTTGCTCGAACCGATGGGCGGGTTCGGTGTGGGCGGCGCGCTGTTGGAGAGTCCCGCGCTGCAGCCCAGCAACGAGACGCTGACGGCCGCGAATCCTCTCGCGACGACCTGGACAAACCGGCGTTGGTGCATGATTCGGGGATCGGATGGACGCATACGCATGTGATACACCTTCGCAAAGCGCGAGCCGACCGCGGTGCTCAACCGGCGGCGACGTCCGCGGCTCGGCCGCACGTGACGCAGAATTTCCACCCTCGCTCCAGTTCGCTGCCGCACGCGGGGCAGTGCGCCACGGTGAGGTCCTGACCACAGTGCGGACAGAAGCTGATGGTGCGGCCCGGTGGCAAGGCACCAGCACAGAACGCGCAGTTCTCGCCGGCTTCGGGCACGGTGACCGGCCGCGGCGCGCGGCCGGCCGGCGGAGCGGACGGTGCGCTGGGTCCGGACGCGGCGCCGGACACAACCGACGGTGACGAAATCCCCGGCGCCACGGGCGGCGTTGCCACGGGTGTGCGCGACCCGCCGGAGGCGAGCGCGGAAGTTCGCGCATCCGGGGTTCTGCTCGAGCCCTCCAGCAGTTGAAGCGCCTCTGGTGCAAGCGCCACGTGCGTGGACGCGAACTCCCGCATGCGTGCCGCGTCCGGCGTCGTCGCCGCGCGCTCGGCCGTGAGGACGTCGCGCATCCTGTCGTCCACGACCAGGTAGCCGTTCGCGCCCGTCAACAGCTCCATGAGTGCGATCTCGTAGTCCTGGTTGGTCTCGAGGCCGAGTTCTCGGCGGTGCAGCCGGTACGGCAGGATCGTCGTGTAGAGCTCACCGACTTCGAATGGCTGCGTCAGGTACTGCGGAAAGCTCGCGCGGATGGTGCGCACGAGCTGGCGGTACATCCGTTCAAGATCGGTCATCGTCGACTCTCCGGTGTGCTACAGTGGAACGATCGATCGCGCAGGCGGCTCGTGCTCAGGCCGTACGCGGAAGGGGGCGTGAGGCGACAAAAGGCCGGTCGATCGGAAACGGGGCAGGGGCCACGGACACGCGCTTCTTCGCCCGTTGCGCTTCCAGCCACGTATCGAATTCGGACGTGCGCGCGCCGTCGGAGTTGGTCAGTCCCCTGGCCGCGGCGATCGCCAGGTCGTTGGCGTATTCGTTCTGTGGGTGACCATTGTGCCCGCGTACCCACTGCCACTGCGTGCGGTGCGGCGTCGCGGCCTGCACGAGGTCCTTCCACAGCTCGAGATTCTCGATCGGTCCACCGGTCCGCTTCCACCCGCGACCGGCCCAGCCATGGATCCATTCCGTCATGCCTTTCACGAGGTACTGGGAATCGCTCGTGAACACCACGCGGAAGCGGCCGCCCTTCTTGCCGATCACGCGGAATGCCTCGATGGCGCTGCGCAGCGCCATCCGGTTGTTCGTCGTGGCGGGCTCGGAAATCCAGTAGTCCCACCGAGTGAGGCGTTCGGTGGCGGCGTTCAGGTACTCGATGACGCCGGCCGCGGCGCCGGGGTTGTCACCCTCGCGCCCGTTTCCAAGGCAGGATTCGTCGGCGAATATCGCAACGAGCGGCAGTTCCTCGATCGGCTCGTCCATTCTCAGCCCACGACCTCGATTCCTTCCAGCTCGTCGATGTAGAGCGTGAGCTTGTCGCCCGTGGTGGGATGGTGCGTTTCGAGCGCCTCGCGGCCACCCGTCACACGCAGCCGGTCCACGATCACCATGAACTCCGTGCCGCGCCGCCACACGGCCAACCGACGTCCGTCAGCGATGGCACGTTCGAGCGCGTCGTACTGTGCGGCGTTCAGTTGCGTGACCTTGGGGCGATGTGGCATCGATGCGGCGAAGGCGGCGAATTCAGGTGCACCAGCGATGCGCGAACACGGCGAGAACGTCCGTGGCGCGATCGATCTCACTGAGCGGAATGTACTCCTCCGCCGCGTGCGCGAGGGAGATGTCGCCGGGGCCGTAACACACGGCCGGAATGCCCACTTCATTCAGGAGCGCCGCGTCCGTCCACGCGGACATTCCTGCAATGGGAGCCACGGGGCCCCCGGCTTCGCAGGCCGCCGCGAGCGCGCGCACGAGTGGCGCATCGACGTGGACGTCGCTCGGCCCCTGTGCCACGAGCAGGCGGACCGACGCTTCGAAGCTGGGACGACGCGCGCGCACCGTTGCGCACGCCGCCTCGACTTCCGCCACCGCGCCCCCCGCCGACTCGCCCGGTATCGTGCGTCGCTCGAGCTTGAGCACGCACCTGTCAGGATACGTCGACATTCCGATGCCGCCGGAGATGAGCGACGCATGCAGCGATCCTCGCCCCAGCAGGGGATGCGTCGTGCACGGCAACACCTCACTGTCCACTCGATCGAGTTCGGCCAGCAGGAGACCGGCATGCCGGATCGCATCCACGCCGATGTCCCACCGGCTGCCATGCGCCGCGCGCCCCATGACTTCGACTTCGATCCAGACGAATCCGCGGTGCGCCGGCATGATGGCCAGCGTCGTGGGCTCCGTGACGACCGCGGCATCCGCACGGACGCCAGCCGCCAGGAGCGCGCGCGTCCCCAAGCTCTCGTATTCCTCGTCCGCCACGGCGGCGATGATGATCTCGCCGCGCAGGTCTGTCCGCGCCGCCCGCCATGCGGCCGCGCACATGGCGGCGATCCCTCCCTTCATGTCCGCCGAGCCGCGCCCGTACATGCGTCCGTCGCGTTCCTCGGCGGCGAAGGGCGCATGGATCATCCCCTCTACCCCGACCACGTCGAGGTGGCCGTTGAACATGAGGGAACGGCCACCGTCATCGCGCCCGATGCGAGCGATGAGGTTCGGCCGTCCGGGCGCGACGTCCCTGAGCTCCGTGCGAAAGCCCCACGCATGAAGCACATCACGGAGGAAGTGCGCGCAGGCTCGTTCGCCAGGCCCATCCGCTGCGAGCGTGGGATTCCGGGAATCCATGCGCACGAGCGCGCGAGTGAGCGCCCGGGAATCGCCCGGTGCGATTGCTTCCATCATCGACTGGCTCCGTGCATGGTGGCGGCGTCGCCCCGTTCGTCTGCGACGACATGGAATCCGTCTGTGTCGATCGAATATGCGAGCCGCTCGCCCAATCCACTCAGGGCGCGAGCGAGTTCGTGCTCGCGGCCGTCAGCGGCAATGGTGAGGACGCACCCTCCTGCCGACGCGCCAAGCGCCTTGGTACCCAGTGCGCCGAAGCGCGCGGCCGTTTCCACGATGGCGTCGATGCGCGGCGTCGCGATGGACGGATGCAGTGCGCGCTGCTGTTCCCAGTGCTCAGCGACCAGTGTGCCAAGGGCGTCGAGGTCTGCCGCGCGGAGCGCGGACGCCATCTCGCCGGCGAGCGCCTTCATGCGAGCCAGTGCCGAGACGACGAGTCGCTCGCCGGAGATGTACGCGTCCCTGACCGCTGTGATCGTGGCGCTCGAGATACGCGATTCGCCGGTGTACACGAGGATGCCACGACGCGAGAGACTGGCTCGCAGCTCGGCTGGCATGGCGATGTGCTCGACGCGTACTTTCTCGGCGAATTCGAGGAGCAGCGCTCCTCCGAAGGACGCGGCATAGTGATCCTGGAATCCGCCGGCCACACCGAGTTCGGTGACTTCCGTGGCACGGCTGCGTTCCGCGAGGGCGGCCGGGTCCAGCGATTCGCCCCTGAGCAGGGCCACCGCTCCTGCGAGCGCGACGCCGGCGGCGGAGGATCCGCCAAGGCCTGCGGCCCTGGGGAAATTGCTGGCGAGAGTCGCGCGGACGCCCGTCGCGCCCGCGTGGCGTATGGCGGCGCGTATGAGGGCGTCGTCGTCGGTGGTTGACGCAGGGGATGATGCCGATGTGTGGCGATCCGCGTCGTTCCCGGAGGTGACGGACGCGGTGGCGTAGCGCGTGATGGCCACGTTGCACACCGCGCCCCCGTCGCGAGTGGGGTAGGGCGGGACGTCTGTCCATCCACCGCCGAAATCCATTCGCGTGGGAGCGCGGGTGATGATGGCGCCCTTCACGCCGCCATCATCGAAACACTGCGCGCGGCTGCCCGCCGCACGGCGCTACTTCTTTTTCTTGGCGGGCGGCTTCGCGCTCTTGCTCGCCGGCTTTTGCGGAGAGGCCTTGCCGGACTTGGCAGCCGGCTTCGATGCGGATCCCTTGGCGGCCGGTTTCGCCGGCGCCTTCGCTGCGGGCTTGGCTGCCGGCTTGGTGACGGCCTTTGCTGCTGGCTTGGCAGCCGCCTTGGTGGCCGGCTTGGCAGGTGCGGGTGCCGCCGCTGGCGCAGCCTCGACCTCGGGAGCAGCCGGTGGTGCAGGCGGCTTCACGACTGGACGCGGCCCGCCGGTGCGTAGAGAAAACGCGCCGGGCCGTTGCGGCGGAGCGATCAGCGCGGCTGCGGCGTTGGCCGCGTCGCGCGCTGCCTTGTCTACTGCCGCCTTGTCTGCAGCGATCTTGGAGGCGGTCGGACGACCCTTCTCGCTCGCCGGTTTCTTCCCATGCGCTTCTTCGGCTTCGCGAATGAGCTTGTCCGCCTCTTCCTGGGTCATCTGACCGCGGCGGACCATGTATTGAACGAGGTCCCTCGCGCTTTCGATGGCGAATCCGGCAAGGCCGGCGGCTGCGCTGATCACGTCCTTCATGGCGGCCGACACCTTGCTCCCCGCCTCCTGACTGATCAGCTGGGCGCGCTCGGCCATCTCGGCGACGGTGTCGCGCATGTCGGCCCCGCGATGACCAGGCCCACGTCGTGGGGCAGCCGGGGCTGCTGGTGCCTTTTCCTCGTCCGCCTCTGATTCCGTCATGTCCCGTCCGTTCCCGTGCTATTGGGGAGGGACTCCCCGTTTCATTGAAGGCTGCGCTCCGGCACGTTAACTTCGCCGCGCCAAGCCGTGAAGCCCGATTTGTCGCGGCAAGTATATGATTTTTCGACAGCTACGCAAGGTTTCATGACAAGGCGCGCGAACTCAGGCGCACTTTGGCCTGCTTTACAGTCGCGGCCCTGCGACGAACCGGCAGTCAAGCGTGGCGCTCATCACGAACATAATGGCGACACCATATGCTCAAAGGACTGAAAGTACTGGACTTGAGCAGGGTGCTCGCCGGGCCGCTGTGCGGGATGCAGTTGGGCGACATGGGCGCGGACGTGATCAAAATTGAACGGGCGGGCACAGGTGACGAGACTCGTGGGTGGGGGCCGCCGTTCGACGAGCGCGGCGAGAGTGCCTACTTCCTGAGCGTCAACCGGAACAAGCTGAGCGTCGCGCTCGACTTCACGGACGCGGCGTCGGTTGCGGTGCTCGAGGGGCTCTTCCGCGGTGCCGACGTGGTGATCGAGAACTTCCGGCCTGGCGCGCTGGCGCACCATGGATTGGACGGCGAAGGCGTCCGAGCCCGGCACCCGCACCTCATATGGTGTACGATCCTCGGGTTTGCCGGCGAACCCGGCCGGCCCGGATACGATTTCGTGGTGCAGGCGGAGAGCGGGTGGATGTCCATCACGGGCGAACCGGGTGGCAGGCCGATGAAGCACGGCGTGGCCCTGGCCGACGTCATGGCCGGCAAGGACGCCACCATCGCGATTCTCGCGGCGCTCGTGCAGCGGAGCCGGACCGGTCAGGGCGCTCTGGTGAACGTGTCGTTGTCCGCGAGCGCAGAGGCGGCGCTTGTGAACGTCGCGCAGAATGCGCTCGTCTCCGGTGCGGCGCCGCGCCGGTGGGGGAACGCGCACGCCAACCTGGTTCCGTACGAGCTGTTCGATGCCAGCGATAGGGCCCTCGTGATCGCCGTGGGGTCGGACGCGCAGTGGGTTGCGTGCGCGCGCGCGTTGGGGCTCGATGCGCTCGGCGCGGACCAGTCCCTCCGCACCAATGCCGGTCGTCTCTCGGCGCGCGAGCGTGTGGTCGAGGGGATCCGGGCGCGCGTGCTCGAGCGTACCGCTGCGGAATGGCGGTCGCAGCTGGATGCTGCGGGCGTGCCCTGTGGCATCGTGCGGACGGTGCCGGAAATGCTGGCCGAGCGTGCGGCGTCGTCCATGACGGGGATGCCGTCGAGTGTGCCGGGGGGCGTACGGCGTCGTCCTCCGCGTCTCGGGGAGCACACGCCCCTCGTCCGCGAGCATGGCTGGGGGGTGTTTTCGCTGTCGGACACGCTCGATCCAGCCTTGTGACCTGACGCTGATCGAAGCTGTTACGACGGTCCCGGACGGCTCGTCTACCAGACGTGGCAACCCGATATGCGGCAAATGGCGGGACGTCGACCCTGTCCCGAGCGCGAATTCTGCGTTACTCTATCGTCGTGAGGACGACGGAGCCAGAACTGCTCGTTGATCAGGACGACTCTGATCAGCGCATAATCCAGCGTGTACTCGCGGGTGACCGCGACGAGTTTACCGTGCTGATCACTCGTTATAGTGATCCGCTGTATCGACACGCGCTGTGCATGACGGGGAGCCCGGATGTAGCCGAAGACATTCTGCAATTGTCGTTCATCAAGGCGTATCAGCATCTCGCGGAAGTTCGCGGGCGGTTCGATGCCTGGGTGTTCCGCATCGTTGCGAATGGCTGCAAGGATTGGCTGAAGAACATTCGCCGCTCCCATCTCAGCTACGACGAGGATGACCAGCCATCCGGCTATGCAACGCCGGAAGAGGAGTTGGACCGCACGGAGCTGCGGTCCGATCTCGATATCGCGCTCTCGTCACTTCCGGCTTCGCTGCGCGAAGCCTTCGTGATGAAGCACGTGGAGGGCCGGTCGTATGAAGAGATGGCTGACCTGCTGGGCACTACCGTTGGAGCGCTGAAGATGCGCGTGCACCGCGCGCGTGAAGCGCTACAGGCCTTACTCGAGGAGAAATACGCATAACATGTTCGACGATCTCCACTCAGATGCGCTCGGCGAAGGGCGCAAGCGGGATAGCGGGCGCCATCGTGAGCGTCCGCTTGCGGACCGCGAGGTTCCGCTCGGTCCCCCGAGTACGACAATTCCCGATGCGGTGCATGCGTGGCTCGACGGCACGACGCCAGAGCGCGATGCGCGCCGCGGTGAATGGTCGCGTGACGTCGACTTCTGGAAGCGATTGGACGATGACCTGGCGAAGCGCCGGCACATGCGGACGCCAGCGCATCTCAGCGCACAGATCATGGCGGCGATTCCGCAGCATGCTCCGCAGGTGATCACGCCGTGGTGGCGTCGCGAATTCGTGGTGACCCCGTCGAGCGCCATCGTCACGGCGGCGGCACTCATGGCAGTCGCCGCAGCGGGAGCCGTCGCCCTCATGCGCTGACGGTCCGGCGCAACGCGTTCGGCAGGATGAAGGAGCGGCGGCCGCACTGCGGACGCCGCTCTTTTTCTTGCCGGTGCCGGAACGGGTGGACCACGTCATCCGTTCGTCGCGCATGACCGATCACCTGCTTCGCTGCGCCGTGCACCTCGCACTCCCACGATCGCGCGTGTTTGCATTCTTCGCCGACGCGGAGAACCTCGCGCGCATCACGCCTCCCGAACTGTCCTTCGCCATCCGGACCCCGCTGCCCATCCAGCTGGGCGAAGGGACGCTCATCGACTACACCATCGGCCTTGCCGGCATTCCCATGCGCTGGCGTACGAGAATATCACGGTGGGTCCCTGACGTGGAGTTCGAGGACGAGCAGCTCCGCGGACCGTATGCGATGTGGATCCACCGTCACCGATTCCGCGACGACGGCCGTGGCGGGACCATCGTGGAGGACGAAGTGCGCTACCGGCTGCCGCTCGGGCCGCTGGGCAACCTGGCCCATCCCCTCGTGCGGTTGCAGCTCCGGCGGATCTTCAGCTATCGAACCGCCAGGGTGCGCGCCCTGCTTGGCGACCAGTCTACCCCGACGCCGGACGAAGTCCCGCGCTTTTCGTAGGGCGAACCTCTCGTTTCGGGTCGGTCGGGGCTTGCCTCAGGCCGGACCGATATTGTCCCCGGTCTTGACAAACGCGTCGAGCTAATGCGTATTGGCAACGTGCCAATGCGTATTAGCGGTCGAGTCACTGCGGTGGAGGTAGCCAAGCAGGCCGGGGTCTCACAACCCACGGTCTCCCTCATCCTGTCCCAGAATCCCAAGGCACGCGTCGCTCCCGAGACGCGTGCCCGCGTGCTGAAAATCGCCGCCGAGCTCGGATATCGTCCCAACTTGCTGGCACAGGGGCTGGTTCGCCGGCGCTCCTTCGCACTCGGCATCATCGTTCCCGGCTTCGCCAACCCCGTGAACTCCGAAATCATCTCCGGGGCGGAACGCGTGGCGGCAGAGGCCGGGTACGCCGTCCTGCTCTGCGAAACCGGGGACATCGACGTCGCGCAGCACCTCAAGGCGCTCGCGGACCGACAGATCGACGGGGTGATCATCGCCGGGATGAGCGAGCCTACCCTCAGCGAGGCCGCCCTTCGGCGCCTGAACGTCGTCCTCGTGAACCAGACGTCCGACACCGTGTCCACGGTGCAGGACGATTCGCTGGCGGCCGGCGAGCTGGCGGCCAGGCACCTGCTCGAACTCGGCCACCGGAAGCTGGCGTTCATCGGCCCGGTGTCATCCGCGTCGGCGTTCCGGCTGCGCGAACGGGGATACGCGCAAGCGCTGCGCGAAGCCGGCGCTGTGCCCCCGAGCGACTACTGGCAGCGTGCCGACGCGAGTGTCGCTGGCGGGCTTTCGGCCATGCGGGCGCTGCTCGCACTCCCCGACCGCCCCACGGCGGTGTTCTGCGCCAACGACCTGATCGCACTCGGCGCCCACAAGGCATGCGCCATCGCGAAGGTGTCGCTGCCCGCGGAACTCTCCATCCTCGGCTGCGACGACATCGACCTCGGGACGCTCGTCACTCCCGAATTGAGCACGATCAATACGCCGAAGCGCGAACTCGGCGCGCGTGCCGTCCGGCTGTTGCTCCGGACCCTGGACGGAGAGGCGAAGACGCCCACGTCGCAGACGCTCCCGGTCAAGCTCGTGTTGCGCGGCACCACCGATCGCCCCGCAGGGCGTCAGCCGTGAAGCGCACACTCATCCGGTTGCTCGTCGCCAGCTGTGGCCTCGTCGCCGCCGCGTACGCGGCGCTGTTCCTCGTGTCACCGCTGCCGTCGTGGGCACCCATTGCACTGGCCATCGGCGCCAACGGGGTCATCATGACACTGATGGCCATCGGGGCGGTGCGGCACGATACCATGCCGCGTTCGCTGGCCTGGACATTCGCCGGCCTGTTTGTCCTGTGTGCCGGTGCATTCGTCACCGCACTCCTTCTTCCGGCCCACGAGGGCGCGTCCGGTCCGCTCCTGCTCGGACTTCCGCTCCGGTCAGCCCTCGTGCTGTACGGCGTGGGCGTGCTGCCCATCGCCATTCTTCCCTTTGCGTACGCCCTGACGTTCGAGGCGTCGACGTTGAACGACGACGATCTCGTTCGCGTGCGAGCGGCGTATGAAGCCATGCGCATCGCAGCCCGGAAGGACGCCGCATGACGCCCGGACTTCCGCTGCTCCTGCAAAGCGCACTGCCGAAACTGGCCGCACCGGGCATCGTCGCCATCGCGCTCGCGTACTTCGCCGTGGTCGCGACCATTGCCACCTGGGCGACGCGCAAGACGAAGAGCGCGAGCGACTTCTTCGTCGCCGGCGCAGGAGTGGGGCTCTGGACGCTCGCCATCGCCAAGATGGCGGCCACCCTGTCCGGGTTCGCATTCATCGGCGGGCCGGGCCTGGTGTACACGATCGGAATCGGGGCGGTGTTCATCATCCTGCCGGGAGCGCTCAGCAACGCACTGGGCGCGTGGGTGCTGGCCAAGCGCATGCGACTGCTCGGCGAAGCACGCGGCCTGTTCACGGTGCCCGATGCGATCGGCGCGCGATATCGCTCGCGGTTGGCGCAGGGGCTCGCCGCCGCAGCGGTGCTCATCGCCGTGGTCGGGTACATCGCGACGAACCTCCTCGCGCTCGGTCTCGTCATCGACGCGATCTTCGGCACCGGCCTGACGGCTGGCATCTGGATCGGGACCGCGGTGATCCTCGCCTATTCGGTGGCCGGTGGAATCCTCGCCGGCATCTACACCGATGTCTTCCAGGGCTCGGTGATGGCCATCGCGTCTGCCGTGGTGTTCGCCTTCGCACTCAAGTCCGGCGGCGGCATGTCGCAGATCTCGCACACGATCATGGCGGCGGACGATGCCTTCATGGGGCCCTGGGGCAAGATCGGTCCCATGGCAGCGCTCTCGTTCTTCTTCGTGTTCGGCGTGGGCTCGCTCGGGCAGCCGCACGTGGTGCACAAATTCTACATGCTGCGTGATCCGCGGCAGCTCAAGTGGTATCCACTGCTCATGACCGTGGCGCTGGCCGTCACGCAGCTGCTGTACGTGAGCGTCGGCATCGCCATGAAGGGTCTGGTGATTGGTGGAGCAATCGCTCCGCTCGCGAAGGCGGACCAGGCCACTCCGCAATTCCTCCTGCACTACACGCCGACGCTGGTGGCAGGACTTGTCTTCTCCGGCGTCGCCGCGGCGATCATGGCGACGGTCAACTCCTTCATGTCGGTCGGTGCCGCGGCGCTCACGCACGACCTGCCCATCGCCTTCGGCTCGCGCGTGAGTGACGAGCTGCGATGGGGACGCATCAGCACCGTCGTGCTCGCGCTCGTGGCGGCCGGTGTGGCGCAGGCATCGGGGACGCTGGTGGCCTTCCTCGGCATCTTCGGCTGGGGACTCTTCGGCAGCACCATCGTCCCGGCGCTGGCGATCGGGTTGAACTGGGAAGGCGCCACGAAAGCCGGTGCGATCGCGTCCATCTCCACCGGGCTGGCGGTCACCCTCATCGGAGAAACGCTCGGCTACTTCAAGGTCTACGGCCTGCCGGCGGGCGTGTCCGTCTCCGCGTTGTCGCTGGTGTCTTCGCTGCTCGTGTTCTTCGCCGTGTCCTGGCTCACGCGTCGTTCGGCTACGCTCGCGATCGACCCCGACATCCACCTCGTGATGAACGCATGATGCGCCCTCGCGAGCCAAGCGGATAAGGGCGCACGGTACCGCCGTTGCCGTCGTGCCGCCGGCGTGAGCGCGCTCCACCACTCGCTCCGCCCCGGATGACGGCGTTCCTCCTCACGCATCGCAGTCCGCTGGAACACCCCTCAGGAGACTGGACCATGTTCCGATTCATCATGACGCGCGCCGTTCGTACTCTTGCCCTGGCGATGGTGCCCGTGGCGTGCGCGTTCGCTCAATCCGCTGGTCGCATCGTCGGGCGCGTGACGGACGCGCAAGGCCTCGGCATCACCGGCGTCCAGTTGCTCTCGTCCCCCTCGGGCATCTCCGCCATCAGTACCGAGGATGGCCGTTACACGATCCGCAGCGTTCCGGCCGGCACGGAGTCCATCCGTGCGTACCGGTTCGGATACAAGCCCACGAACGTCGACGGCATCATCGTGAAGTCCGGCGAAGCGACCACGGTCGACTTCAAGCTCGAGGCGGCCACGGTGCAACTGGGCGGCCTGGTCACGACGGCATCGCGTCGCGTGGAAAAGATCACCGACGCGCCGGCGACCATCACACGCCTGGACGAAGCGCAGATCGCGAACACCATCGGCAACTCGTTCGCGGCGGCACTGAAGGAAGTGAAGGGGCTGGAGTTCATCCAGACGGGCATTCTCTCCTCCGCCGTGAACGCACGCGGCTTCAACTCGTCGTTCAACAACCGGATGCTCCAGGTGGAAGACGGACGCATCGGCGTGCTGGCCGAGAGCGGGTTGCCCGTCGGGTCGTTGACCACCGTGTCGAAGATCGACCTGAGCAGCGTCGAAGTGCTGGTCGGGCCGGGCTCCGCGCTCTATGGACCGGATGCGTCGAACGGCGTGGTCACGCTCACGACCAAGGATCCGCGGCAGTATCCCGGCTGGTCGGTGGAAGCCGATGGCGGTTCACGCAGCTTCTACAATCTCCAGGCGCGCTACGCAGGAAACGGCGGGCACCTGGGCTACAAGGTCACCGGCGAATACGTGTCGGTGAACGAATTCTCCAATCCGGTGAACTATCCGGCCGTCGTCGCCGGCCAGCCGCCGATTGCCGAGAAGGACGCGAACTGGAACAACAACATCATTCGTGGCAGCGGCATGCTCGCGTACTACACGGATGACGGCAGCCGCCTCCAGGCGACCTTCGGGATGAGCAAGCTGAATGGTGTCGGCGCCACGAACGTCGGCCGGAACCAGTTGGCCAACTATGGCTATCGCGACGCACAGCTCCAGTACACCGGCGCGCGCTGGTTCGCGCAGGCGTACATGTCGCAGTCGGTGGCCGGCAACACGTTCCAGCTGAATGGCCTGGCGCAGAACTCCGTCCGCTTCCCGAGCATCAGCTACGACTCCGTGAAGGCGCTCTCCGCGTTCCCGGGCGACGGACGCGTGCAGGCCGCGGAAGTGCAGAACAATTTCTCCGTCGGGATGCTCACGCAGACGGGCATGTCGTGGCTGGACAACACGCACTTCACGTACGGCGGACAGCTGCGGAGGGATCGCGTAAGCAGCTACGGGCACTGGCTCAGCGATCGCGCGACCGGCACCCCGATCCTGATCAACCAGAAGGGCGTGTACGGGCAGAGCGAGACGCCGATTTCCGAGATGTTCCGGCTGGTGCTCGCGGGCCGCTACGACAAGCACGACAAGTACGATGCGCAGTTCTCGCCCAAGGCGGCACTGCTCTTCACGCCGATCACCGACCAGACGTTCCGCGTCACGTACAACAAGGCATTCAAGTCGCCGAGCGTCCTGCAGACCGACTTCTACTTCCCGAACTTCCAGCCGTTCATCGGTGTCTTCGGTAATCTCGACGGCTTCGACGTCAAGAACGGCGCGGGCACGATCGTGAACACCATCGACCCGATCCGTCCGGAGGTGAACACCACCTACGAACTCGGATACAAGGGCGTGATCGGCCAGCGTCTGTATGTGGACCTCGTAGGCTACCAGACGAAGTTCGACGGCTTCATCAGCCCGCTCGTCGTGATCGCGAACCCCCTCGCCGGTCCTGCCGCGACGACCGCGTACGATCACCGGACCGGCGTGAAGATCGTGGACGCCGCGGGTGGACCACAGGTGGCGCTCACGTACTTCAACGCCGGCCAGGCGACGATCAAGGGCATCGACGGCGGACTGCGGTTCTACTTCACGGACAAGATCGCGGCGTCCGGCAGTGCGAGCGTCGTCAAGATCGACACCATCATCCGCAAGACCAGCGATCCTGTCGAAGCGACGTCGTTCAACAGTGCGTCGGTGCGTGTCACGGGCGGCATGGACTTCACCAACATCGTGCAGGGCCTCGTGGCGGGCTTCACGACACGCTATGTGTCGAAGTACGATTTCCGCTCCGGCGTGAACTACGGCCTCATCCCGGCCTTCGGCACGCTGGACATCTCCGCGGCGTACACGCTGTCGAATTCCGCGAAGGTGATCTTCCAGGCGCAGAACATCCTGTCCTGCGTGGGCGGGACGAGCACACCGCCGGCACTCGGCATCGGTTCGGCCAATCAGGCGACCTACACCGCCGGCCAGTCGTGCGGCTTCGGCTCGACCCACCAGGAAATGATCAACGCCCCGCTGGTCGGGCCAATCGTGCTGATCGGCCTGCGCTGGGACGGCCGGTGATCCTGATGGGCGAGACCGCAGTGCAGATGGAGGGCGCCCCCGCGCGAGGGGGCGCACCGAGCTTGCGCGCGCAGGTCCGCGGGCGTCATGCTGTGCCGATGACGATGGCGCGCACCGGCGGATCCCAGGAGCATGCGATGTTCTTCACCCGTGGCTCGACGTTGCACAGCACCATGGAGTATCTCCAGCATGTGCTCGATGCTGACGAGTGCGCACAGGTGCTGGCGCGGCTGGACCCCGAGGAGCGCGCCTGGATCGAGCGCGCGTCGCTCACGGATGACGTGCCGTACCAGGTCGCGTTGAGCCTGTGGCGGA
This sequence comes from Gemmatimonadales bacterium, assembly GCA_038322445.1. GTDB lineage: Bacteria > Gemmatimonadota > Gemmatimonadetes > Gemmatimonadales > Gemmatimonadaceae > AG11. The sequence continues at coordinate 3,066 of JBBQFW010000002.1, read as the reverse complement.
GTGCGGACCACGCGCTCCGAATCGCCGACCCGCTCTGGGCAGAACATGCCGGCGCGGAGTCCATCCGCGTTCGTGGCATGCAGCTGTACAGCGGCCTGTTGAAGAAGCCGACGCCGCTCGAGTTCCTGGCGCAGCACATCTCGCTGTTCCAGCGCTACTACCGGCCCGGCGACATGATCATCACCGAGCGGGCGGCCGGGCGCGCCACGTCGCGCATGGTGGGTTTCGAAGCCGGTGATCGCCTCTTCTGCAGACGGTTGACCGGCGGTTGGCTGGCCGCCATCCAGATCGCTGGCGGTCGCGAACCCTCCGTCACGCACGCACGGTGCGTGCTGGACGGCGACCTGTTCTGCGAATGGGAAGTCCGATGGAAATGAGACACCTCCCATGCCGATGATCACGCTGGGAGACCTCGCGACCTACTATGAATCACACGGCAGCGGCGAACCGCTGCTCCTCATTCATGGCCTCGGGTCGAGCACGGAGGACTGGGCGCCACAGGTGAAGGCGCTCGAGGGCTCGTATCACGTCATCACGTACGATGTGCGTGGTCACGGCAAGACGGCCAAGCCCGCCGGAAAGTATTCCGTGAAGCAGTTCGCGACGGACGCGGCGCTGCTCATCGGGCAGCTTGGCCTGGGGCGCGTCCACGTGATGGGACTGTCCATGGGTGGCATGATCGCGTTCCAGCTCGCGGCGGACTATCCGGAACTGGTCCGCAGCCTGGTGATCGTGAACAGCGGCCCGGAAATGGTGCTGCGGACCTGGCGCGAGAGGATGGGCATCCTCCAGCGCCGCCTGATCGTGCGGATGATGGGCATGCAGAAGATGGGCGAGGTCCTGTCCACGCGCCTGTTGCCCGCACCGGAGCATGGGGAGCTGCGCCGCACGTTCGTGGAACGTTGGGCACGCAATGACAAGCGGGCATACCTGCGCGCGCTCGACGCGATCGTCGGATGGACCGTCACCGACAGGCTCCCGTCGCTCACGTGCCCCGTGCTCGTGGTTGGCGCCGACCAGGACTACACGCCGGTCGCATGGAAGCAGTGGTACACGGCGCTCATGCCGAATGCGTCGATGGTTGTGATTCCCGAATCGCGGCACATGATGCCGGTCGAGCGGCCCGAGGCGTTCCACGACGCGCTGCGTCCCTTCCTCAGCGGAGCGGGGGCCACTCGATGAACGTGGGCTCGCTGCTGCCTCGCCACGCAAAGTACCGTGGCGAGCATCTCGGGCTGGTGTGTGGCGACACGCGGCTCACCTTCGCCGAGCTGGGTGCTCGCGTGAACCGGGTTGCGCACGCATTCCTGGCGCTCGGACTGCGCCAGGGCGACGCACTCGCCGTCGTGATGCCCAACTGCCTCGAGGTCCTCGAGGTGTACTGGGCTGCCGTCCAGCTCGGGCTCGTGCTCGTCCCGCTGAGCCCATTGCTCCGGGGACCGGCACTGGCTGCGCTGCTCCTGGATTCGCGTTCCGTCGCCGTGATCACGTCGCATGATCTCGCGGCCGAACTCGACGCAGTGCGCGGCGACGTGCCGGCGATCCGTCCGGCGTGCTGGGTCGCCGTGGGTGACGAGGACACGCCCGGGTACACCTCGTTCCGCTCACTCGTCGCCGCGCAGCCCACCAGCATGACAGCGCCGGTGGACATCCTCGGGCACGAGCCCTTCAACATCATCTACAGCAGCGGCACCACGGGCACGCCGAAGGGCATCGTGCACACGCACGACATCCGCGGCGCATATTGCTCGCTGTTCGCCGCCGCGTTCCGCATCCAGCCGGAGAGCGTGGTGCTGCATGCGGGATCGCTCGTCTTCAACGGCGCGTTCGTCACGCTGATGCCGGCGCTGTTCCTCGGCACCACCTATGTGCTGATGCAGCGGTTCGACGCCGCGGAGTTCATCGAAACGGTGGAGCGCGAGCGAGTCACCCATGTGATGATGGTGCCATCGCAGATCCTCGCCGTCATGAACGCCCCCAACTTTGCGCCCGAAAAGCTGCGTTCGCTGGAGATGCTCGGCTCCGTTGGGGCACCCCTCCACCTGGAACACAAGGAGCGGCTCACGAACGCCCTGCCGAATGTCTTCTACGAATTGTACGGGCTCACGGAAGGGGTCATCACCATCCTGGACAAGTACGACGTGAGCAGGAAGCCGCACTCGGTCGGAAATGCGACCGCCTTCTCGGAGCTCCGGATCGTGGGCGATGACAGGAACGACCTCCCCCCGGGCGAAGTCGGCGAGATCGTTGGCAAGGGCCCGTTCCTGATGCCGGGCTACTTCGGCCGTGATGACCTGACGGCACAGGCGGTCGTGGATGGATGGATGTTCACCGGAGACATGGGCTATCTGGACACCGACGGCTATCTCTATCTCGTGGACCGCAAGAAGGATCTCATCATCTCCGGCGGCGTGAACGTCTATCCGAAGGACATCGAGGAAGTGGTCGTCACCCATGCGGACGTGCTCGAAGCCGCCGTCTTCGGTGTGCCCGACGACAAGTGGGGCGAAGCGCCGATGTGCGCCGTGGTCCTCAAGTCAGGCGCAACGACGGACGCCGAAGCACTCCGCCTCTGGGTGAACGCACGCGTCGGTGCGCGGTACCAGCAGCTCCGTGAAGTCGTGATCCGCAGCGAGTTTCCACGAAACGCCGCAGGCAAGACGCTCAAGCGCACCATGCGCGACGAATACTGGAAGACCGGCACGCAGATCTAGCTGCGCGCCAATCACACATGAGGAACAGCGTGGGCAAGCTCGAAGGAAAGGTCGCGCTCGTGTCAGGATCGGGCCGAGGCATCGGACGTGCCGTCGCCCTCAAGCTCGCGTCCGAAGGGGCGAGCGTCGTGGTGAACGATCTGGACGAAGCACCGGCGCAGGAAACGCGCGACGCGATCATGGCCGCGGGTGGCCGGGCCGTGATCTGCGCGGGAAGCGTCACCGAATCCGGGTTCGGTGAACGCTTAGTCGCCGCGGCACTCGACAGCTTCGGTGGGCTCGACATCATCGTCAACAACGCCGGCTATACGTGGGACTCGGTCATCCAGAAGATGACCGACGAACAGTTCCA
>JBBQFW010000001.1:0-45859 GCA_038322445.1 Gemmatimonadales bacterium | reverse complement strand
TCCGTTCACGTAGAATCCATCGTGCGGACGGACGTCGATCGTGCGGAAGCCGAAGCGCTGCACCACTTCGTGCGTTGGTGCGCCACTGCTCGCGAGGCGGAAGCGCACGCGATAGAGATTCGGCCACTCGGCCGACCACTGCTTGACGCCCTTGAGGGTGGACGTGATCGTCACGCGTGAACGGCCCGTCGGCACTGCCACGGAGAAGGGTGCACCCACGGCCGCACCACCAAGGCTCTCCACCTGCGCCGTGAGTCGCGTGCCGGCCCGTGCACTGTCGACGTCGACGTCCGCGCTGAAGGCTCCGGTGTGCTTCGCGTCGATGGCCACGTGCGTGATGTGCTGCACCGGGGTGGCCTCGAGCCACACGGGCCGGAAGATGCCGCCGAAGAGCCAGAAGTCGGACTGGCGTTCCGCGCGATTGATCGACGAGTCCGACGAGAACTTTTTCACAGTCACGTCGAGCTGATTGGCCTCGCCGGGTTTCACCAGGTCGGTGATGTCGTAGCGGAACTCGTAGAAGCCGCCGCGATGGATCGGACCCGCAGGGCGACCGTTGATCCGGACGTCGGTGTCGGTCATCGAGGCGCCGACGACGAGCGTCACGCGCTTCCCGCGCCACGCCGCCGGCACGGTGAACGTGTGGCGATATTCGCCCACGCTGTCCGGCGCCGGCGTCTTCGACCAGTCGTCGCTGTACTTGTACGTGCCGAAGCCCTGCATCTCCCAGTTGGATGGCACCGGGATAGTGGACCATACGCCCGCCTTGCGCCCGCCACTCACGCGGAAGTCCCAGGCCACCGTGCTGTCGCTGCCCGTGCCGGAGAGGTATTGCACTGCGGTCGCGGCGCTTCTGTCCTGCGCGCGGACAGGCGCGGCCAGGGCGACGACGGCGGCCGCGACGAACGCGACGTGGGAAAGGACACGCGAAGAATTCATGAATGCCAGTGGGAAGGAAGGTGCGTTGGGCTCAGAGCAGTAACGCGGGCGAAACGGAGTCCGCTGCGCAAACGCGCTGCGACTGCTAACTCGCGTCCATACGCGTTCGTCATTCCCGCGCACGCGCGAATCCATGTTCACAAGGCCACGTTCGTCATTCCCGCGCACGCGGGAATCCATGTTCACAAGCCAAAGGTGGATTCCCGCTTTCGCGGGAACGGCGAACCCGGGCAGGATGAACAACCCAATCAAAGAACCGCCGCCATGAGCAGCACCATGGCCATGCCCGTGAGCGCGACGGTCAGCTCCATGACGGTCCACGTGCCGAGCGTTTCGGGCACGGTGAGGTTGAAGTACTCCTTGAACATCCAGAAGCCCGTATCGTTGAAGTGCGAGAACATCAGGCTCCCCGCGCCCGTGGCCAGCACCATCAGTTCGGGACTCGCCCCGCTCGTGCTGATCATCGGGCCGACGATGCCGGCGGTCGTCATGCCGGCCACGGTCGCCGATCCCACCGCAAGTCGCATCAGCGACGCGATGCCGAATGCGAGCAACAGTGGGTTGAGCTGCATCCCCGCGGCGCGGTGCGCCACGTAGTCACCGACGCCGGCATCGCGGAGCACCTGCGAGAACGCACCACCCGCCGCGATGATGAGCAGGATCATCGAGATGCCCGCGACACCGCTGCGCATGGTCTCCATGAGCGCCGGCATCGCGCGACCGCGCCGCGTGCCGAGGGTGTACAGCGCCACGAGTACGGCCACGAACACCGCGACGTTGGCATTCCCGAGGAACTTCGCGGCCACGACAAAGGCGCGGGTGCCCGCATCGGGGACGGCCGTCACGAGCGCCTTGTGGAAATCGAAGTCCGCGCGAAAGGGATCGATGCCGGTCGTATGCGTGGCGGCGTCGACGAGCGCGCCGAACAGCATGAGCGCCACGGGGATGAGCATGGTGCCAATGCTGACCCCCACGCCCGGCAGCTCCCGCGGCACGGTGTCGGCGGCATCGCGCAGCCCTGCCGGGGCTGGCGCGTTCCGCATGGGAAGGCGCGACAGCACGCGCGCGAGACCGATGCCGCCCACGAGGCACGCGGGAATCGCCGCGACCAGCCCGAGGGCGAGCGTGCGGTTGACGTTCGCGCCGTACGCGAACGCCATGAAGGTCGGCGCGGGGTGCGGCGGCAGGAATCCATGCGTCACCGACAGCGCGGACGCGAGCGGAATTCCCAGGTAGAGCAGGGGAAGTCCGGTCGTCGCGGCCAGCCCGTAGACCAACGGGATCAGCACGATGAAGCCGGCATTGTACAGCATCGGCAGACCCACGAGCAGCCCCGTCGCCGCCATCGCGAACTGGATCCCCCGCATTCCGGACTTCGCCACCAGCCAGTCGGCAATCGCGCGCGCGGCGCCGCTCTCTGCGACCAGCTTGCCGAGCATCGCCCCGAAAACCAGAATCAGCGCGACGCTGCCGAGGGTGGCGCCCACTCCCTTCAGCACCGACTGGAGCACCGACAGGAGATCCATGCCGTTCAGCACGCCGACCACGAACGAGGTGATGATCAACGCGAAGAACGCGTCGAGCTTCACCACCAGCACGAGCAGGAGCAGGACGGCGATCGAGATGAAGACCGAGACGAGCGGCATCGCGGGCGGCGGGATGTGGAGGGGGACGACGACGCGCTGAAACTCCGTGCTGGCAGCGCGACGTTGGTGACGTCTCGCGCCCCGTGAGCCATCGCAGAGTCGAAAGACAAACCAGAAAGCGATTTACACGGAGGTCACAGAGCGCACGGAGGAAGTGCCGTTCCGCCTTCCTCCGTGACCTTCGTGGTGACTCAGTCTTTGCAGCTGTACGGCTTCCTGATGCTCAGCTCCAACTCAAATCATGATTCGATAGCGGCAGCGACCGCACCCGCTTGCCCGTGGCCGCGAAGATCGCATTGCACAACGCCGGCGGCACGGGCGGAAGCGCCGGCTCGCCCAGGCCGGTGGGCGCCACCGCCGACTTCACGAAGTGCACCTCCACCGGTACCGCCTGGGCAAAGCGGATGAGCGGGAAATCGGCGAAGCTGCTCTGCACCGTGCGACCCTTGTCGATCGTGATCTCCTGGCCGAGCGCCTGCGCCAATCCGTCCTGCACCGAGCCCTGCACCTGATTCTCCGCGTTGAGCGGATTGATGATCTCGCTGCCGATGTCGCCGGCGGCCCACACCTTCTCCACCTTGAGCGTCCCATCACGGCTCACGCTCGCCTTCACCACCTCGGCGAAGTAGCCACGGTGACTGAAGTGGAACGCCACGCCCATGCCCGTCCCGCGGGGCAGGGCCGTGGTGCCCCAACCGGAAACCTCTCGCACTCGCTCGAGCACCCCGCGCGCGCGAGCCGCATCGTACGGCGCCGCCTGCGGACCGACGCCTCCCGCCTCCGTGATCGGCTGCGCCAGCAGGTCGAGCCGGAACTGGAGCGGATCCTTGCCCGCGACGTGCGCGAGCTCGTCGATGAACGACTGCGTGGCAAACGCAATCCCATTGCTGCCTGGTGCTCGGAGATAGCCGGTCGGCACGCCGAGGGGCATCAGCGATGCCTCGAGCGTGAAGTTCGGGACGAAGTGCTGCGGGAACTCGGTCGCGCCGATATTCGCGCCGGCCGCGAAGTTCTGTCCGTCGCCGAACGACACGAAGTGATTGCGCCACGCGACCACCTTGCCCGAGGCATCCACACCGCCCGACAGGTAGTGGAAGCCAGCAGGGCGATAGAAGTCGTGCTGGATGTCGTCTTCCCGCGTCCACAACAGCTTTACCGGAACACCCACGACCTTCGCGATCGCGGCGGCTTCGACCATGTAGTCGTTCCCGAGGCGGCGACCGAACCCACCGCCCGACCGCGTGATGTGGATGGTGATGTCGGTGTCCTTGATGCCCAGCGTCTGCACGATCAGTCCTCGGCCGGCAGCCGGATTCTGCGACGGCGCCCAGATCTCGAGCTGGCCGTCGGGCTTCCAGTGCGCGGTGCAATTCTGCGGCTCCAGCGACGCGTGGGCGATGAAGGGATAGAAGTACTCACCGCTGATCTTCTTCGAGGCGCTGGCGAGGGCGGCGTCGACGTCGCCGTCCTTCCGCAGTGAGCGCTGCGCGGGCCCCTTGGCGAGTGTGGCGGCCTGCGCGGCAAAGCTCGCGCTGCCCTGTTGCGCGGTCGGTCCCTCGTTCCACGTGACGTCGAGCCTGGTGCGCGCCGTTCGTGCCTGCCACCAGCTGTCGGCAACGATTGCCACTCCGGGCATGAGACCCGTGAGGTTGGCCGTGCCGTCAACGACGAAGGCATGACGCACACCCGGGAGTGCCTTGATCGCATCGAGGTTCGCGCGCGCGACCTTGCCGCCGAACACGGGACACTTCACGAAAGTCGCGTACAGCATGCCAGGAACGGCGACGTCGATGCCATACAGCGGAACGCCCGTCACGATCCGGTGGGTATCCACGCCGCGCATGGGCTGGCCGATGATGCGGAAAGCCTTCGGGTCCTTGAGCATTACCGTCGCGAGATCCGGCGGCGCGATTGTCGCCGCGGTGCTCGCGAGGCCACCGTACGTGGCCGACCGCTTGCTCGCGCGATGGTACACGACGCCCCTTTCCGTCTCGCACTCGGCCACGGGGACATTCCACGTCTGTGCTGCGGCCGCGACCAGCATTGCGCGCCCCGCGGCGCCCACGCGCCGCATCGGCAGCCAGTTGTTCGGCGTCGCCGTGCTGCCGCCCGCGACCTGCCCCTGGAAGTTCTTCGTGTCGAGGTCGCCCTGCTGGATACGGACGTTCTTCCACGCGACGTCGAGCTCCTCCGCGATCAGCATGGGCAGCATCGTCTTCACGCCCTGGCCCACCTCGGGATTCTTCGCGATGATCGTGACGATGCCATCGGGTGTGAGCCGGATGTATGCGTTGAGCGCCGCATCCGCCGCCGCGCCCGAGCCCACCTCGCTCGCGCTCAGGGGATCGATGTAGCTGGCAAGGAGGATCCCGCCGCCTGCGATGGCCGAGACGCGGAGGAAGTCGCGCCTGGTGACTGGTGTCGTGGCGCTCATGACTTGCTCCCCCTCAGCCGCTTCGGCTCGCCGGCCTGGACCGCCTGGGACTGCAGGTCCGCCGCGCGGTGGATCGCCTGGCGGATGCGGAGGTACGTGGCGCAGCGACAGAGATTGCCCTGCATCGCGTCATCGATCTCCGCATCACTCGGATGCGGCTTCTTCGCGAGCAGCGCCGCCGCCGCCATGATCTGGCCAGCCTGGCAGTAGCCGCATTGCGGAACGTCGAGTTCCTCCCACGCGCGTTGGAGCGCGTGCGTGCCGTCCTTCGACAGTCCTTCGATTGTCGTGATGTCCGCACCCTGGCACGCGGAGATCGGGGTCACGCAGGATCGCGTCGCCGCGCCGCTTATGTGTACCGTGCACGCGCCGCACTGCGACAGGCCGCAGCCGAACTTCGTGCCCTTGAGTTCCAGCGTATCGCGCAGCGTCCACAGGAGCGGCATGTCACCGGGAACGTCGACGCGCCTGGGTTGGCCGTTGACCTTGAAGGTCACCTTCATGGAAAGCCCTGGTCGAGTGTGAGCGCGGGATGGAGGCACTGATCCTCCGCAATCTGCCGAGCCGCCGTCGACACGTCCAGCGACGATCTTCAGCGGCAGGGGGCGCTGGCATGTACGCGGTGTCTTTCCCTATACTCGGATGCGACGCCGAGCGTTGCCCACCGACAAGGCCAGGCGTGAATCGAGGGATCAATGGGAAGTTTTTCATCAGCGTCCTCCTGACGCTTGTGCTCGCGGCGGGCTGCAACACCGGGGCCCTGTCGCTAAGCGCGATCGAACGAGCGTGATCACATCACCTACACGTGCGGCGACGTCACGTACGTCTTCGATCGCTCCGACCCGGTGCGGACGGCTCGATACTCGGCCACCGTCCACCTGCAGCGGTCGAGGTCGGTGTGTGTGCGATACGTCGTCAACAGCACCGGTCCGAAGGTCTGCGCCGAGTCGCGCATGAGGTGTATTTCGTCGATGTCCGCCGCGGGGGTGCGCTGCGGCCCCGGCGGCTGTCCGAGGATGACGCCGCTCACCCCGGGGCATAGTCGCGCTGTGCCGCACAAGCCACTCGCATTCGGCCCAACGCCATGCGATACTCCCGCGGAGAGCATCACTGGCCCGACTCCATCGACTACAACTGAAGCGTGCATCCTTTTGTTCGCCGGCTGATCGGCTCGCAGGAAACGGGGCTCGTCGTCGTCCTCGTGCTCGTGACTATCGCACTGACACTGCTCGCCGGCTCCCACGCAGACCGCACCACCGGCGTGATGGTGAACAACTTCTGGAACGCGAACACGCTGGTGCAGACGGCGACGGACGCCAGCTTCTTCGCGATGATGGCGATCGGGGCCACCATGGTCATCATCTCCGGCGGAATCGACCTTTCCGTCGGGTCGATCTACGCACTCGCCGGCACCACCATGGCGATGACCCTGCGTGCGATGGGGCCCATGGGCGACGGCGCCACTGCGTGGACGGCGCTCCTGGTGTGCGCGGGCATCGGCCTCCTCTGCGGCCTGCTGAACGGCGCCCTCGTCGTCATCCTCCGCGTGCATCCCTTCATCATCACGCTCGGCACCATGTGGGTGCTGCGGGGCATCGCGTTCGTGACGACGAAGGCCGAGAGCATCCTCGTGCCCACGTCGTTGACGAAGGTCGCGAAGGCGTCGCTCGGCATGTCGGTGGGACTCTATCCCGTGCCAATGCTTGCGATGGTGTTTCTCACGATCGTCGGCGCGATCTACCTCACACGCACCGTGATGGGTCGCCACATCTTCGCGTTCGGCGGCAACGTGGAGGCGAGCCGATTCGCGGGGCTCTCATTGGGACGCATCCAGATCGGCGTCTTCGCCATCTCGGGGCTCATGGCCGGCCTCGCCGCGTACCTCGGCGCCAGCTTCTACGGGTCGGCCTCGTCGGGCGACGCGCAGGGCTATGAGCTCTACGTCATCGCGTCGGCGGTCGTCGGCGGCGCGAGCCTGATCGGCGGGAAGGGTAGTGCGGTCGGCGCCATGCTCGGCGCGCTGCTCATCGTGCTGATCCGGCAGTCGATCCGCACCCTGCACTTCGACCAGAACTACGAGTGGATCGTGATCGGCTGTGCGATCGTCATCGCCGTCGTCATCGACCAGTGGAGCACGCGTCTCACCGGCCGGCGCCTCAGCCGCGCCGCCGAAGGGGTGCGTGCCAGGACATGACCTTTCATATCTCGGAGACATACATGATGAAGCGAGTTGCATGGCGCATGGCGACGCTGGCCACAGTGGGGGCCGGCATGATCGCGTGCGGTGGCGGTGACAAGGCGAAGGACGCCTCGGCCGCGAAGGGCGGCGCGGCGACCGGCGCGGCGGGGAAGATCACGATCGCGATGATCGCCAAGAGTTCGTCGAACCCCGTGTTCCTCGCCGCCCGCTCGGGCGCGGAGGCGGCAGCCAAGGAGCTTTCGGCCAAGAACAACGTGCCGGTCGAGGTGGTGTGGCTGACTCCGCCGCAGGAAGACGGCGAGGTGCAGGCGCAGCGCGTCCGGCAGGCCGTGAACGACGGCGCCAGCGCGATCCTGCTCTCCGCGTCGGACGCCGGCAAGGTGACGGGTGCGATCAACGACGCCGTCGACCGCGGCGTGCCGGTCATGACGTTCGACAGCGATGCCCCGAAGTCGAAGCGGTTTGCGTTCTACGGCGTGGACGATCACAAAACGGGCGAGAAGACGATGTCCGAGCTCGCCACCCTGATGAACGGCAAGGGCAAGGTCGCCATCCTCGCGGGCAACCAGAACGCACCGAACCTCCAGATGCGCGTGCAGGGCGTGAAGGACGAGGCGAAGAAATATCCGGGCATCACCATCGTCGGCGCGTTCAACCACATCGAGACGCCGCAGGACGCGGCCGCCGAAGTCATCCGCGCGAACAACGCGTATCCCGACATCACCGGCTGGGCGATGATCGGTGGCTGGCCGCTCTTCACGCAGACCCTGCTCACCGACCTCGATCCGAAGAAGCAGAAGGTCGTGTCGGTCGATGCGCTGCCCGATGAACTTCCCTACGTCGCGAAGGGCATCGCGCCGGTGCTGCTCGCGCAACCGGTCTATCTCTGGGGCGACGTCGGCGTCCGCACGCTGTTCGCCAAGGTGCACGACAAGAAGGATCCGGCCTCGCCGATCATCCCGATGGAGCTCGTCCGCGTGTCGAAGGACAACCTCGGGACCTGGGCGCGCCAGTTGAAGGATTGGGGCTTCACGAACATCGATCCCGCCTACCTCGCGCTCAAGCAGTAGCGTTGATGACCGAGCCCGCTGTCCGTTTCGAGCACGTCGGGAAGAGTTTTCCGGGCGTGCAGGCGTTGACCGACGTGTCGCTGACAATCGCGGCGGGCTCGTGTCACGCCCTCTGCGGCGAGAACGGCGCGGGCAAGAGCACGCTCGGCAAGATTCTCGCGGGGCTACAGTCGCCCGACGAAGGGCAGGTCTTCGTGTTCGGGCAAGCGGTGCACCTGCATACACCGCACGATGCGATGGCGGCCGGCATCGCCATGGTGCACCAGGAGCTCGCCTTCTGCGAGAACCTCTCTGTCGCCGAGAATCTCTGTCTCGGCGACATTCCGAAACGCCGCGGGCTCGTGGACTTCGCGGAGATGCAGCGCCGCGCGGCGGCCCTGCTCGCCGAAACGGGCACCACGCTCGACGTCAGTCGCCGGCTTGGTGAACTCTCCATCGGCAATCGCCAGATGGTGCAGATCGCCGCCGCAGTGGGCGGTGGCGCGAAGATCATTGTCTTCGATGAGCCCACGAGCAGCCTCAGTCAGGCCGAGGCCGAGCGACTCTACGAACTGCTCGGGCGGCTGAAGGCGCGCGGGGTCACGTGCATCTACGTATCGCACCGCATGCCGGAGATCTTCGCGCTCTGTGATGCGGTGAGCGTGCTGCGCGACGGACGCCACGTCGCCACCAGGTCCACCGCTGGCCTCACCGAGGATGAGTTGGTCGAGATGATGATCGGCCGATCCATCGCCGAGTACATCCCGACACCGCGCACCACCGCGCGTGGTGATGAAGTGCTGCGCGCGGACGGACTGACGATTCCCGGTCGCTTCGCGGACGTGTCGCTCACGCTGCATGCCGGCGAGGTCGTCGGGCTGGCGGGCCTGATGGGCGCGGGCCGGTCCGAGGTGGCCGCGGCGCTCTTTGGCCTCGATGCGCTGACGGCCGGCCGCATCTTCTTTCGCGGCTCGCCGGTCGACATGCGCGATCCCCAGCAGGCGATTGCGCTCGGCATCGGATTCGTTCCCGAGGATCGGAAGCGACAGGGGCTCGTGCTCTCCGAGAGCGCGATGCGCAACACCTCGCTGCCCACGCTGCCGCGGCTCTCGCGCTTCACGTGGATCTGGCGCGCACGCGAGCGTGCGCAGACGAGCACGTTGTTCGAGCGGCTGCGCGTGCGCACGCCCGGCCTCGACGCGGTCGTTGCGGGCCTGTCGGGTGGCAACCAGCAGAAGGTGGTGCTCGCCAAGTGGCTTGCGACCAAGCCGCAGGTGCTGATCCTCGACGAGCCCACGCGCGGGGTGGATGTCGGCGCGAAGGCCGAGATTCACGCGTTGATTGGCGAGCTGGCGGCGCAGGGTACGGCGATTCTCGTGATCTCGAGCGAGTTGCCTGAGGTGCTGCGCCTGGCCGAGCGGATCCTTGTCCTGCGAGAAGGGCATTTGGTGGGCGAGGTCGCGCGCGAGGACGCCTCGCAGGAGACCCTGCTGCGCATGATGGCCGGCCTGGGGAAGAAGTCGGGCAGTCTGACGGTCTGACCCGCTGTCAGGCGAGGGCGCCGGGGAAGCCGGCCGCCCGGGTGCGACTGTCCGCCTACTGTTTCACCGAGACGCCGGCTTGCCCATGGGCCTCGGCGCGCACGACCAGCCCGTCGCGCGTGACGAAAAGGCCCAGCACCGCCACCGAGTCCACCGTCGCGGTCATCGTCAGTGCGCTGCCGATCTTCCGGTTGAGTCCCTCCAGCAGGAGCGATCGGCCCTTTTCGAGCGCCGGCGCCGTTGCAATGCGGGCACGTGACCGGAGCTCCTTGCGCAGTGCGTCGGACTTCAGCCACGTGTAGGACTTGAGCAGGGCGTCGTCCGTCTGTACGTCGAAGTCGAGATCCGGCACCACGATCTGGTCGTGCGCGTGGTCGATGCGCGGCGTGCCGCTCAGGTGGACCGTTCCCTTGGCATCGCCCGCGAACACAACGGAGACGCCCAGTCGGCCCTTGGGCTGCGGCACGATGGTAACGCTGCTGATGCTCACCGTGTGGCCCGACTGCGTGAACGACCGGGCGCTGAGCGCCGCCGTCAACTCGCGCGACGCCGTCCCATAGTCCACCACGCCGTCCATGATGATGTGATAGCCATCCGACGCGGAGTCTCGTCCGAGTGGCGGCACTGCGGTCACCGCCACCACCGGCTCGCTGCGGCTGGTCACGATCGTGGGATTGGCCTCGAGGCTCACCGGCACCGTGAGGATCTTGCTGTGGCCCTGCATCCGCCCGATGCTCAGCCGCTTCGGTGCCAGCACCACCCAGATGTCCGGCGAGAGCTGGATCGGCTTGAGGAGCATGCCCCACCACTCGGCGACGTGATCCGTGAGGTTCACGCTGGCGATCTTGCGATCGATCATGGGAAGCTGTCCGGTGAGCCCCGCGCGCGCGGCGTCGACCACCTGCGCGGTGACATCCTTGTGGAGGATGCTCACGTCGCAGTGATCGCGCGGGGTATTCGACGCGGACGCGACACTCACCACCCGCGCGCGCGACGCGAGGTGCCAGTTCTCGGTGAGGGTAAGCGGTGTGGCCAGGTCAACCACCAGCCTCGGACCATCCTGCCCCCCACCGCATCCCGCGCTGAACGTGGGGCCGATCACCGGCTTGATGAACCCGCGCGCCTGGTAGGTGAGTGTCGCGCGCAGGTGGAGCAGATTGCCGTCGGCGAACGCGGAGAACGGCCCTCGCACCGCCTCGAACGCATAGTGCCGGTGGTCGTTGTCGCCCATCTGCTTCACCTCGTCCATCGACCCGAACTTCCGTGGCACAATGGAGTCGACGAGACGCAGGACCGACGTGAAGTCGTATTGCAGCGGCACGCTCAAGCGCGACGCACGCGCCGGTGCCGGCGCCGGCGCCGCGTCGGGCGGCGCTGGCTGCATGGAGGGCGCCTCGCGCGTGCAGCCGTGGAGGATGACCATGGCCGCGAGCGACCATGCGGCGCGATCCAGTCCGAAAAGGCGGGGGCCACGCAACGATGTTTCCCTTCTGTGGATTGTGGTAACACTCACACGCCCGCGCCCGAAATGTGCACAGGGTGCGCGCATGTCCGACACAGCAGCATCGATCGAGGCACGAAGCGGGCCGGGCAATGCTAGGGGAAGTCGAGCGCTCCTGATTGCGGCCACCGCACTCGCGATTTTCGTGGGTCTCGGCCTCGCCGTTTCCGCCCACCCCGGCACCGGTATCGACGGAGCAATCCGTCAATGGGCGCTCGCCGCGAACCGCCCCGTCGGCGTCGCAGTCTTTGCGTTCGTCTCGACCGCAGGTTCCGTGACGCCGATGATCGTGTACGCGTGCGTCGGGGTTGCGTTCGTGGCCATTGTCCGCCGATCCATGGTTCCGTTGACCGCGCTCTTCGCTCCCGTTGCGGCCGTGGTCGCGTACCTCGGCACCAAGTCAATCGTCTTGCGGGCTCGGCCGTCCGGCAACGGCAACGCATTCGAGGGCACGTATTCCTTTCCGTCGGCCCATGCCACCACGTCGAGCGCCGTCTCATGCGCCGTTGCGTACGTGCTGTATCGCGAGGGAGTCGTATCGGGTGGCGTAGCGCTCGCTGGCGCGACTGCCATTGCATTGGTGATCGGCATGAGTCGCGTGTACCTCGACGTCCACTGGGCGTCCGATGTCGTCGGCGGCTGGTGCCTCGGTATCGCGATTGGCGCACTGTCTTCAGTCTTGTACGAGTATGTCGCCGGCACCGCTCCGGTTCGAGTGACGGAGCCATCGCGATGATGCGCAGTGGGATCGCGACCGATCGCCGGTGCACGAGCGCAATGCTCTGCGTGATGCTGTGCTGCGCCAGCGCATCGAGCCCGGCCATGGCGCAGCCAGCCCCACTCATCACGCATCCTGACCTGGTGCTGTTCGCGGGCGCCACCCTGGGCACGGCCGCGCTGTCGAAGCTCGACGTCCGCCTCGCGCATGCCTTCTACGACTCCGCGTTCCAGGTCAATCATCCCGGTATCACCAGCGCGGCCAACCGCGCCAGCCTGGCGACGGAAACCGTTTTCATGATCACCGGCGCCACGGTGTGGGGCGTGGCGCGACTTCGGCACAGCGACGGCACCGCGGATGTCGCCCTTCACACGACCGAAGGGCTGGCCGCCACCGCGATGTTCATCCAGGTCATTCGGGGCGTCCTTGGCCGCACCCGGCCATATGTCGTCGATGCGGTGGGCGAGAAGCGGAATGGCCAGCCCTACGACTTCCAACTCCTCGCGGGGTTTCGGAGCTTCAACTACCGGTCGTTCCCGTCCATGCACGCAATGGCCAGCTTCGCGGTCGCGTCCGGATTGGCAACAGAGATGAAGCGGCGAGACACCAACCACCGCGGACTCATCACGCCGCTGCTCTATGCCGGAGCGACGCTGCCGTCACTATCACGCATGTACCTGGACGAGCATTGGGCCAGCGACGTCGCCCTTGGCGTATTCCTGGGTGTCTTCGCGGGACAGAAGGCGGTGAACTACAGCCACGATCATCCGGGCAACTACTTCGATCGCAAGCTGCTGGCGCCGAAGATCAGCGCGACCTTCACCCGTTCCGCCGCTGGGCTGTCCTTTACGCTTCTTCCGTTCTAGCGGTAGGGTATCGTAACGGTCACGTGTATCAGGGACAGGATCCGGTCAGCGGCCGTTCCGCTGAAGGGATTCCATAAGTGTCAGGATGGGGACAGGGTCGGATGTGCGCGTTCCGGTGGGGGTTCGCGTGCGTCCGGCTCCTGCCATCGTGGCGAGCGTACTACCAGCCGCCCGCTTCGGGTAGCCACGGCGCCAGGTGATCGCGCAGCTGCTTGAGCGCGCGACCCATCCGCGCCTCCACGCTCTTCACCGAGATGCCCAGCAGCGTCGCGATCTCGTTGTAGGTGAGGCCGCGCGTCCGGCTCATCTCGAACACCTCGCGTTGCGGGCCCGACAGCGAGGCAATCGCCTCCGCGACTGCGCCGGCGAGCTCACCCGACATCACGCGGGAGTCCGCCGCGGGTGCCTCGGAAGGACCCTTGACGTAGACCTCGCCGCGCTGCGCCGTTCGGCCCTGCCTCAGGCGATTCAGGGCCCGGTTGCGCGCCGCCGAATGCAGGTACGCCCGCACAGGGCCCGTGAGCTCGAGCGTGTCACGCCGCCGCCACAACTCCAGCATCACGTCCTGCGCGATCTCCTCCGCGAGCGATCGCTCGCCGAGGAGACGCGTCGCACTCGCGACGAGCGCCGGGTAGTGCTCCCGGAAGATCGCCGCATATGCCTCGTTGTCGCCGGTGCGAAGTCGCTGCAGGAGTTCCGATTCGTCCACGTGGTCCGTGTCGCTGGTCAATCAGGCTGGAGCGATGCATAATGTAATGGTCCTACTCACGCCCGCGGTCATCACAGTTGCCGCCGCAGTCGGCTGCTTCACGCGCCGCCCGCCCTTGCGCCACCATCGTTCCGCACATGGGGTACGACCCCCTTGTGGTGTCTGTACGATATGACCGAACAGCCGCGCACGCCTTCCGACTTCTCCGAACCCGATTGGGAGGGCATCGCGCGCCATCTGGCGGGCGAAGGGACGGTCGTCGAGCGTGCACGTGTCCAGCAGGCGATCGACGAGCAGCCGGCGCGCGCTGCCCTGATCAACCTGCTGGCGGAAGTCGGGCGCGCTCCCCAGCCCATGGCGCCAACGGCCGACGAGATCGAGACGGCGCTCGCGCATGTCCACTCCCGCGCCGCACAAGACAAGCGCACCGCGTCCGCTCCGCGCCGCGCATCGGTCACTGTGCTCGACGTCTATCGGAACCGTTGGCGCCACGCTCGTTTCGCAGCCGCCGCAGCGGTGCTTGTGGTGGCCGGTGCGAGCCTGGTGTGGCGCGCCGCAGTCAAGCGCACGCCGGCGCTCGACACCCCAACGATCTACGCCACCGCGGCGGGCGCCATGGATTCGCTCACGCTGCCCGATGGAAGCCACGTCCTTCTCGGACCGGGCAGCCGGCTCATTCTCGGAAAGGGCTTCCGCGCAAACCAGCGTGAGATGACCCTCACCGGTGAGGCCCGATTCACCGTTGTGCACAACGCAGCGCACCCGTTTGTCATCCATACGGTTGCGGCCACCATACGCGACGTCGGCACCATCTTTTCCGTGCATAGCGATGGCGCCGCAGGGGCGCGGGTCGTCGTGACCGAAGGGTCCGTCGACGTGGAGGCGCTGTCCGTCGGCGCGCACCAGACGTTGGCTGCGGGAGACGTTGCCGTCGTCGCCACGGGAGGTGGCATCCGCGTGCAACGCAACGCGGTCGGCGCGGAGGATCTCGCGTGGACACAGGGTCGGCTCGTTTTCCGTGACGCATCGGTCGCGCAGGTCACGGCCGACCTCCACCGCTGGTATGGCGTCGACGTGAATGTGGATTCGGCGTTGGCCCGTCGACCGGTGACCGCGAGTTTCGACCGTGGACTCTCCGGCGCGGACGTCGTGAAGATCGTCGCCGCTACCATCGGAGGAGCCCTCAGCGACGAAGCCGGCGTCCTCCACATTGTCTCGGTCCCCGCCGGCTCTCTGACGAAGTGATGGCGGGGGTGCGTCGCGGCGCGTATCGTTTTGGATACCGCATGCGCCTCCCTGCCGCTTCCCGCCGGGCCTGCTTCACGGCTCTGACCTTTCTCGCGCTGCCTGCCGCGGCTCGCGCGCAGCACGTCTGCGAAGATGCCCAGGTCGCCGCGCCCCCTGGTGGATGGACCGCACCGCTGGATACCCGATTCTCCCTGCACGCGTACGACGTCTCCCTCCGCGAGGCACTCGATCGCCTCAGCGCGGGATCCGGTGTGCGCCTCGCCTACTCGGCCGATTTCCTCCCGGTCGATGGGCGCGTGTGCCTCGCGGCGGATCAGCAACCCCTCGGCGCCATCCTGTCCGCGCTCCTCCGCGGAAGCTCCGTGCAGGCGACGGTCGTGGCCGGTCGCGTCGTCCTCTCCCCGGCCCTGACGTCGCTCAAGACCGCGCCGGCGCCATCAGCAGGCGTGAGTGTGCTCGACCGCGTGGTCGTGACTGGGAACGCAATCGCCGCCCCGCGGCGGTCGCTCGTGATCGGCATGGAAGTCATCGACGGGGAGCAGCTCCGCAAGCAGGCGCAGGGCTCGCTCTCCGAGCTGCTCAATGCCGCGGTTCCCGGCGTGTGGTCGTGGACGCAGGGCCCCTCGGCGCTCGTGTCGCAGTACGGCGGCATCCGCGGCGCCAGTTCGTTCGGCTCCAGCGCGCCGAAGATCTACATCGATGGCGTGGAAGTCGCGAACCCCCTGCTCGTCAACCAGCTCAACCCGGAGGTCGTGGACCGCATCGAGGTCATTCGCGGTCCGCAGGGTTCTGCCCTTTACGGGTCGGATGCGATCAGCGGCGTGATCAACGTGCTCACGCGTCACGACGGCGGCAGCGCTACGGCGCCGTTGGTGCAGGTGCGCAGCATGGCGGGCGCCGCGAGCAGCGCCTACGCTCCCGGCCTCGTCCCCACGCATGAGCAGCGCGTCACGGTGCGCACGGGCACGAACGTGAAGTCTGCAGGCATCGCCGTGACCTACGGACAGACAGGCGCGCTCTTCCCGTCCTCGGAGAGCAGGCAGCTCGCCGCCTCCGGTGACGCGCGCCTCGTCACTGCGCGTGAGACCTGGACGACGTCTGCGCGCGTGTTCGACAAACGTGCAGGGACGGGCCGCAATCCGCTCATTCCACTCCCGACGCTCGTCGGCCCGGATTCCACCGCCGCCGCGCCCGCGGTCGGAGCGGGATCTGACCTGTCACAGTCCGTTCGTGAGTACACGGTGTCGACTGCGGTGGCGCGTGCGACGGAGGGCCGGTGGACGCATACGCTCCTCGCGGGCCTCGACGGCTATCACCTCGTCAACGTCGCCGACGCAACGAATCCGGTGCCCTCCCCGCTCGACTCCGCCCTCCGCGCGGCGCAGGGCAACGGCGACCGCGTCACCTTCCGAGAGAGCAGTGTCGCGCACTTCGGCGACGAAGGCGAACCGCACACGACCCTCACCGTCGGTATCGAGCAGTCTGTCCTGCGCCAGGCAGGTACCGTCACCTCTCGGGTTCCGAGCCAGACGGGCGAGCGCTACTGGACGGCCGTCGACAACGTCGTCGAGTCCTGGAACCACAACACCGGCATCCTGTCGCAGCTGAGCACGTCCATCGATGACGCGCTGTTCATGACGGCAGGGCTGCGCGTGGAGCGCAATGACGCCTTCTCCGGAAACAACCGCTACCCACTCCTTCCGATGATCGGCGTTGCGGCCGTCCGCAATCTTGGCGGCGCCGAGGTGAAATGGCGCGCTGCGTATGGAAAGGGTATTCGACCGCCGCAGACCCCGGCGCGCGCCGCATCGTCGGGCTACGCATACAGCCTCGGCTATGGCGCCACGGCCGTGGCTGCACTCGATCCGGAGGTACAGTCCGGATACGAAACAGGCGCGGAGGTGTACTTCGGCCGCGCGTTCTCCCTGCAACTCACGCGCTTCGACCAGCACGTGACGGGTCTCATCCAGAACGTCTCGGTGGCCATCGACACGTTGTTGCGGAACGGCATCGCGCAGCGGCGTGTGCGGTACCAACTGCAGAATGTCGGTGAGATCACCAACACCGGTTGGGAGCTGCAGGGCAGCGCCACGCGCGGACCGCTCACGCTGTCCAGCGCCATTTCATCGGTCGACAGCCGGGTGCGCGCGCTGGCGACCGGGTACCTTGGCGATCTGCGGCCTGGCGACCGCATGCTCTCAGTGCCGGCGCGAACCTTCAGCACAACCGTGAGCTACCAGGGCGACGCGTGGTTCATGGCCCTGGCCGCCACGCGCGCCAACGACTGGATCAACTACGATCGGGTCAGCCTCGCGAAGTGGTACCTGTCACAGACGCCCAATCCGCTGCGCGAGCCCACCGGAACGCGTCTTCGCACCTACTGGCGCGCCTACGATGGCCAGACGCACCTGCGCCTGTCGACGTCGCGCGATCTGGTGCGGGGTGTTGCCCTCCTCGTGATCGGCGAGAAACTGCTCGGCGGCCAGCTTGGCGAGCCCGACAACGTCACGATCCGGCCCGGTCGTACCGTCACTGCTGGCCTGCGCGCGTCGTTCTAGGGCCACCGCGCGCCCGGTTCGATTGCCGCGACCGAGTCTGAAACGCGCGCTATTCCACGACGTATGTTCCCCCTGCGGCGCGCGCGCCGCGCCGGTCGAACCCGCTCCAGGCACCGATGCAATCATCCCCCAATCTCCAGGCGCCACCGGCGCCACCGGCGCTCACCACGGCGCCCACACGCGTCGTCCTCACGCCAGGTGTGTCTACTCCGGAGGCCGTGTACAAGGCGTTCAACGAACAGCGTCGAGAATTGAGGAACCAGCTCGAGTAGCTCGAGGGCAAACGGGGTGAGCTCACGAGCGATCTGCGGAATGAGCAATTGGACAAGGCCGATCGCGCGGGAATCGTGACACGCCTCGCCGACGTCGACAAGCGGATTGCGGACGCGGACAAGGAGCTCGCGGCGGCGGATCAACAGGTCGCCAAGGCGGCCGCGGTACCAGGCGCCATCGTCGAGCGGCCGCCAGAGCCGCGGAGCGGTCCACCAGAGGAAGTGTTCGTGCTCTCCGGCATGTTCATCGTGATCGTGTTTCTTCCGCTCTCCATTGCCTTTGCCCGTCGAATCTGGAAGCGCGGCGCTGCTGCGGTAACGGCCTTTCCGCAGGAGCTCGTCGATCGCCTCAATCGTCTCGACCAGTCGATGGACTCCATTGCCATCGAGGTCGAACGCATCGGGGAAGGCCAGCGGTTCGTCACACGAGTGCTCACCGACACAGGACGCGAAGTCGGCGCCGGTGCTGCCCAGCCCATCGACGTCGCCCTTCGCGGTGAAAAGGCGGGTGTTCGGCGCGACGCCGAGCGGGGCTGAGCCGCTACAACGAGGGGGCAATGCCGCACTCCGGCGCTCGTTCGTCATTCCCGCGAAAACGCGAATCCATGTTTCGTTCGGCAACCCGGAAAACGGATCCCCGCGTTTGCGGCGATGACGAGGGGGGACAGTGCTGCCGTGGCAGTTGTGCCGTGGCAGTTGTGCCGTGGCAGTCGTGCCGGGGCAGTCGTGCCGTGGTAGTCGTGCAGTGGCAGTCGTGCAGTGCCAGTTGTGCAGTGCCAGTTGTGCAGTGCCAGTTGTGCGGTGTCAGTTGCGCAGTTGCAGTCCTGTTCACGAGGACGCCGGCGAAGCCGGCCGTCCGGGTCCGACTGTCCGACTGTCAGACTTGCTGATTGTCCGACCCCGCACCCAGCCCGTACCTTGCGCCTGCGGGCAGAAACTCTCCGACCACACACGCATGAACGTTCATCCACGCGCCGGACAGTCTCCCCTGCCGGGCGACCTCGCCAACATTCCCCGGCTCGTCAGCGCGTACTACTCCGAGCTGCCGGATCCGGAGGTCCGCGGCGAGCGGGTGAGCTTTGGAACATCGGGCCATCGCGGCACGTCGACGAACCGCTCCTTCAACGAGCGACACATCCTCGCCATCACGCAGGCGATCTGTCTCTACAGGCAGCAGCGGCACATCACCGGTCCGCTCTTCCTCGGCATCGACACACACGCGCTCTCGGAGTCCGCCGTCGGCAGCGCGCTCGAGGTGCTCGCGGCGAATGGCGTCGAGACCATGATCGACTCGCGCGGCGGCTACGCGCCCACGCCGGCCGTGTCGCTCGCCATCATCGCCTACAATCGCGGTCGTACGAGCGACCTCGCCGACGGCATCGTCATCACGCCGTCGCACAACCCACCGGAAGACGGTGGCTTCAAGTACAACCCGCCCAACGGTGGACCCGCCGACACCAGCGCCACCGGCTGGATCCAGGACAAGGCGAATGCACTGCTGGCCGACGACCTGCGCGCGATCGTGCGCATTCCGCTCGCACGTGCCCGCGCGGCTGCGACGACGCACCGCTACGACTATCTCGACGCCTACGTTCGCCACTTGCCACAGGTGGTCGATGTCGACGCCATTCGTGGCGCATCCGTGACGCTCGGTGCTGATCCTCTCGGCGGTGCCGGCGTCGCCTACTGGGGCGAGATCGCCGATCGGCATCGCCTGCCCATCAACGTCGTGAGCACGGAGGTCGACCCGACCTTTCGCTTCATGAGCCTTGATTGGGACGGTCGCATCCGAATGGACTGTTCGTCGCCGTACGCGATGCAGCGCCTCATTCGCCAGCGCGACAAGTTCGACGTGGCCTGGGCCTGTGATACCGACCACGATCGTCACGGCATCGTCTCTCGCAGCGCGGGCCTGCTGAATCCGAATCACTACCTCGCGGTGTGCATCGCCTACCTCTTCACCCATCGCCCGGGCTGGGGCGCGAAGACCGGCATCGGCAAGACGATCGTGAGCAGCAGCATGATCAATCGCGTCGCCGCGCAAATCGGGCGACCGGTGCTCGAGGTCCCGGTGGGCTTCAAGTGGTTCGTTGACGGCCTCATGGCGGGCACGCTCGGCTTCGTGGGCGAAGAGAGCGCCGGCGCCACACTGCTCCGTCGCGACGGCACCGTCTGGACCACCGACAAGGATGGCATCGCCCTCGGTCTGCTCGCCGCGGAGATGACGGCGGTAACGGGCAAGGATCCGGGCGAGCAATACGCAGAACTGACCCAATCCCTCGGGGCGCCGGTGTATGAGCGCATCGATGCCCCCGCCACACCGGAACAGAAGGCGCGGCTGGCCAAGCTATCGCCGACCAGCATATCCGCGTCTGAGCTCGCCGGTGATCGCATCGTCAACCTCGCGACCACGGCGCCAGGCAACGGCGCGGCGATCGGTGGCCTCAAGGTCGAAACCGCCAATGGATGGTTCGCCGCGCGCCCGTCAGGCACGGAGGACGTCTACAAGCTCTACGCCGAGAGCTTCGTGGGCACGGAGCATCTGCATCGCATTCAGGCCGAGGCGCAGGACATCATCCAGAAGTCCTTTGACGCACCCGGGTAAGATGCGGCTGCCGTCGCGAATTTGCTCGCGATGACGCGAGCGCGGAGCTTTGCTCGTGACCATGAACATCGCTGACATCGAAACGCCCGCGCTCCTCGTCGATCTCGACATCATGGAGCGCAACCTTGCGCGCGCCGCCGCGTACGCCGCCGCGCACGGGCTTGCGTTGCGCCCGCACGTGAAGACCCACAAGTCTCCGGTCGTCGCGGCACGGCAGGTCGCGTTGGGTGCTGTGGGCCTCACCTGTGCGACGCCTTTCGAGGCGCACGTCATGTCCGTCGTGACCGACGACATTCTCGTGGCCTATCCGCCCGTCGGGGCCAGGCGCGCAGCGCAGCTCGCGGCCCTACCGGAGAGCGTGAATCTCACTGTCGCATTGGATTCCCCGGTCGCCATCGATGCAATCAGTCGAGCCGCGGCATCAGCGGGACGGACGGTGGGCGTGTACGTCGAACTCGACCTCGGCATGCATCGCGTCGGCGTGCCCGGCGTGGCGGACGCCATCACACTAGCGCGGCGCGTGCGCGATGACCCAGGTCTCGACTTCGCGGGAATCGCCTTTTATCCCGGTCACGTCCGCGAGCCAGTGAATGACCAGGACGAGAAGCTCGCGATACTCGGCGCGGCGCTGACGTCCGCGGTGCGTCAGTTCGAACGCGAGGGGCTGTCACCGCGCACCGTCAGCGGCGGATCGACGCCCACGCTCTGGCGGACGCACGAGATTCCCGACGTCACTGAAATGCGTCCCGGCACCTACGTCTACAATGATCGCACGACCGCCGTCATCGGCGCGTGCGGGTGGGACGACTGTGCGCTCACGGTGCTCGCCACCGTGATCTCCACGTCGGTACCAGGACAGGCGGTCATCGACGCGGGAACGAAGTCACTGGGCCGCGAACCGGCGCGCGGCATCGACGGTGAGGGCTTTGGGCAGCTCCTCGAGCATCCTGAAGTCATCGTCGAACGAATGTCCGAGGAGCACGGCGTGCTGGATATCTCGCGCTCCAGCTGGCGCCCCCAGGTGGGCGAGGTAGTGCGAGTCGTTCCCAATCATGTCTGCATCGTCGTTCACCTGAGCGACATCGTCTACGGCATGCGTCGCGGCATCCTCGAGACGAGCTGGCCGGTGTCGGCGCGAGGGCGCGGACAACAAGCGATGTAGGGGGCGTCGAACGTCGCTGCGCCTCGCCGTGCGCCCGGCACCTCGCGTGCGAAGGCGACGTCCACCTTCCCATCGCCACCCTCGTCCTCTGCAGAATGCAATGCATCGTCGCCACGCGTCACTTCGCCGGCCCGGGTTTCGCTACCTCCAGGGCACTTGGAGAAGCCCGCGTCCACGGACATCTTTCGAGGTGCCCGGGCGACCGCTCGGCGAACGCACTCTGATTGCCCGGTAAATGTCCAACGCTTCCCGCCAGTCGTCCGCTCCCCCCAAGGATCCGATGCTCGCCGTACGCGCTCGCGCCGACGCGCTGTATCGCGGAGCCATAGAATGCTGCCGCCAGCATGATCGCGCCGCGAAGATCTCCGGGGATGAAGAGCCGGAGCTCGAGCACCGCCATCTCGATGCGCTCTGCGCCATGTGCGACGGATCCCTCGCCGAGCTGTCCAACGAGTACACGCAAGCGGCGGCCGACGTGCATCCCGATCGCGACGAGCAGTGGTGGCACAAGGCCAACACGCTCTGGCATGCAAGCCGGGAATTTGCACGAAGACACGCGTCCTGTGACGACATGGCAAAGGGCTTCGCGAACAAGCGTAACGCCGAGCGGCTGGCCAGTATGCAGATGGAGTATGAGCTCGAGGCATCGGCGTTGCTGGCCCTGCGTCATGCCGCCGACGCGTACGCCCGGACCCGACAGGGCCTCGCCTGATGGCCGCGAAGAAGCCAGCGGCAAAGCGGAAGTCGGCTGCGAAATCGAAGTCGGGCGTGAAGGCGAAGTCAGGCGTGAACACGAAGGCGGCGACGAAGGGCGTATCGAAGGCGAAACGCGGCGTCCTCGCACGCTATCCGTGGAAGGAAGAGCCGAACCCCTATCTCGAACTCCGCACGTCGAGGATCCAGGGCACCGGCGCGTTCGCGGCGCGCGACATCAAGAAGGGCACGCGCATCATCGAGTACCTCGGGCAGCGCATCTCCTGGCGCACCGCCGACAAGCGCTACAACGACGACAAGATGGGACGCCACCACACGTTCCTCTTCACCGTTGACGAGAAGGTGGTCATCGACGGCGCGGTGCAGGGCAACGCGGCGCGCTTCCTCAACCACTCGTGCGACGGCAACTGCGAAGCGATCGATGATCGCAAGCGCATCTTCATCGAGGCCCGGCGCAACATCAAGCAGGGCGATGAGCTGCTGTACGACTACCAGTACGAGCGCACCGACGAGCACACCGAGGAAGACGAGAAGCTCTACGCATGCCGATGCCGCGCGGCGAAGTGCCGCGGGACGATCCTCGCCGCCAGGAAGAAGGCCAAGTGAACCAATGGCGTCCGCCTCACTGCGCGCGCTCCTCTCGGGACTGATCGATTACGCAGGACTGTTTCCGCCCGCAGGCTTGCCCCTCGGCGATGTGGTGCAGAACTACGCGACGTATCGCCGTTCCGATGACCGCTGGGCGCTCGGGCGTCTCGTTGTACCGGCGGCGCGACTCGACGACCTCCTCTCCCTGGTGCCTGCGCACGGTGATCGCTGGCCCGTCTCCGCGGTCATCGGCGACGACGTGTCTGGCGATGCTGCGCGGATCGCCGCGCTGAAGGACACAACGAACGTCGTGGTCGAATCGGCGGAGGTGCGTGCCACGTCGATCGAACAGATCCGAACGTCCGTCGATGCCCTGTCGCGCGTGCCGGAGGTATATGTCGAGCTCCCGCTGAGAGACGACCTGCCGGCATTGGTGCAGGCGGTGCGTGATGCGGGCGCTCGTACGAAGATTCGTACCGGCGGCGTTGTCGCAAACGCGATTCCGTCGGCGTCGGCATGTGCGCGCTTCATCGAAGCCTGTGTCGCGCACGCGGTCGCGTTCAAGGCCACCGCGGGGTTGCACCATCCGGTGCGCGGTCGCTATCCGCTGACGTACGCGTCCGACGCGCCGCACGGCGAATTGTTCGGGTACCTCAATGTGTTCGTGGCGGCCGCATTGGCGCGCCGTGGCATGCGCGGAGCGCATCTCGAGCAGGTGCTCGTCGAGTCGGCGCCGGACGCCTTCCACTTCGCAGACGCTCAAGTGACGTGGCGTGGCCACACGCTCACGCTCGACGATCTCGAGTCCACAAGGAAGACACTCGCCATGACCTTCGGCTCCTGCTCCTTTCGCGAACCGATCGACGACCTCTCCCAACTCGGGCTCCTGACGTCATGAACGACCAGCCTTCCGCATTCATCGACGCCACGCATCGCGCAGGGCTCGCGGCATGGGTGGAGTCGGCGCAGGATCCGCACACCGATTTCCCGATCCAGAATCTTCCGCTCGGCATCTTTCGCACACCTGAACAGTCGCCGCGCCCCGGCGTTGCCATCGGCGACCGCATCCTCAACCTGGTGGCGGCGGCGGAACAGGGGATGTTGTCCGTGGAGCTCACGGCGATCATGCAGCAATGCAAGACGGACGCATCGCTGAACACGCTGCTATCGGCGGGCCGCGACAGCCTGCGCGCGCTGCGCACGCAGGCCAGCGCGATCCTCGCTGCGGATTCAGAGCTTGGTCGTCGCGCGCAGGGGCTCATGGACGCGATCACCGTTCCTCAGTCCGACGCCGAGCTGCTGCTGCCCGCGAAGGTCGGCGACTACACCGATTTCTACGCCAGCATTTACCACGCGACCAACGTCGGCAGCATGTTTCGTCCGGACAACCCGCTGCTCCCGAACTACAAGTGGGTCCCGATCGGCTACCACGGACGCGCGTCGTCACTGGTGCCGAGTGGCTCGCCAGTGCAGCGGCCGAGCGGCCAGGTAAAGGACGATGGCGCGGAGACACCATGCTTCGTGCCCACACGACGGCTCGACTACGAGCTCGAGGTGGGCGCATTCATCGCCGCTGGCAACGCACTCGGCGCGCCAATTCCGATTGGCGATGCAGAATCGCATGTCGCGGGGCTGTGCCTCGTGAACGACTGGTCTGCGCGCGACATCCAGGCGTGGGAGTACCAGCCGCTGGGCCCTTTCCTCGCCAAGAATTTCGCGACGACGGTGTCGCCGTGGATGGTGACACTCGATGCGTTGGCGCCGTTCCGTGCGCCTGCATTTGCGCGCGCGGACGGAGATCCGGCGCCGCTGTCGTACCTGCGCAGTGAAGCGGACACGCAGCGGGGCGCCTTTGACATTTCGCTCGAGGTGCTCCTCGCGTCGGCCCGCATGCGCGCGGAAGGGCACGCACCGGTGCGGGTCAGCATCGGCACCTTCACCGACATGTACTGGACCGTCGCTCAGCTGATTACGCATCACGCGAGCAACGGCTGCAACCTCCGACCCGGAGACCTCATTGCGAGTGGGACGGTAAGCGGCGCGTCGAAGGAGTCGCGCGGCAGCATGCTGGAGCGTACATGGCGCGGGGCAGAACCCTTCGCACTGCCCAACGGAGAGCAGCGGAGGTTTCTCGAGGACGGCGACGAGGTCATCATGCGCGGTTGGTGCGAGCGCGAGGGGTACCGACGAATCGGCTTCGGCGAGTGCCGCGGAACGGTGACGGCCGCATGAGCACTCGGTTCCCGCAGTGGTCGTTCCTTGTGCTGGCGCTTGCCACCGCCTGCGGCGGTCGCATGGATATTCCCGCACCGAGTGTCCAGCCCAACGCCGCGGCCACGCTGCCGCCCGTCGAACCGGCAACGATCGTGTTGCCAATCTCCATCTCGCTCGGCAAGCTGCGAACGGCAATCGGGGCGCAGTTCCCTGTGCGCGATTCGCTCACGCAGGCACAGTGCGTCGCCATGGGCGGCGCCGTGTGTCACCAGTACGTCTATCATCGCGACTCGCTCGAGTTGCGGATGAACGGTGACCGCGTCGATCTTCTCGCCCGACTCCAGTACCGCGGTCGCGTCGCACTCAGCGGCGTCGGCGGGCTGGCGAGCTGCGGCTACGCACCCGAACCCCTCAAGCGTGCCGAACTTCGCGCCGGCACCGCGCTCTACTGGCGCAACGACTGGCGCCTCGGCTCACGCAACACCACCGTCGGTGCGACGCTGCTCGATCCCTGTCAGGTGACGATGCTCCGGCTGGATGCGACTCCGCTGATGCGCACCATCATCGACGGCCAGTCGAAGAAGCTCGCGCAACAGGTCGACAGCGCGCTGCCATCGCTCGCCAACCTGCGGCCCGCAGCCGATTCGCTCTGGCGCACCATGCTGCAACCCTTCGCGCTCGATTCGGCGAGCACGGTGTGGCTGAACATGATCCCGCAGGGCATCGCTCTCGCGCGCCCACTCGGCCGCGGCGACGCGCTCACCACGGCGCTCGTCATCACCGCGAGGCCGCACGCGTCCGTTGGCGCGCGCCCCGCGTCGACTCCGCGCCCGTTGCCGACGCTCGGCCTCGCGCCGGTGGGCGCCTCGGGCATTCACCTTCCCATCGACATCGAGCTTCCGTTCACCGATGTCAGTGCACGCGCCACGCAGCTTCTGAAGGGACAGGCCGCCGGCACGGACCTCTCCATCGATGATGTACGGATCTGGGGCGTCGGTGACACGGCCGTGGTGAAGGTCGCGGTGCACGGAACGGTGCAGGGGGATCTCTATATGCTCGGTCGCGTGCAGTTCGACACAGCCACGCGTCGGCTCCTCGTCTCGGACCTGCGCTACACGCTCGCCAGCGACAATGCGATGAGCCGAGTGAAGGCGACGCTGGGCTCGTATCGCATCAAGCGCGCGCTGGACGAAGCGACCGGCCACGGCCAGCTCGACATCGGCACGCAACTCGACTCGCTCCGCGGACAGTTGAGCGCCCAGCTCAACCGGTCGCTGGCGCCGGGTGTGTCGGTCACCGGCGCCGTGTCCGGCATTCGCATCAGCGCCCTCGGCACCACCGGCACGTCATTCGTCCTGCGCGTCATCCTCGACGCGGTCGCGAAGCTTTCCGTTCAGTAGCGTCTGGAGCGACTGCGTCGAACGACGATCAGGGCTTGAACTCCGGGACCGCGCCGGGCGGCGTGGCAACCGGCTTCGTCGTCCAGCCTTTCACCTTCAGCGTCTCGCCCAGCTTGATCTTGCTGCCGACGATGCCATTGAGCGCCTGGATCTGCTCGGTCGTCGTGTTGAAGTTCCTCGCGATCGATCCCAGCGCCTCACCGCGACGCACCGTGTGGAACCACTCCCGGCGGCCCTGGTACGACGCGACCTGCGCCGCGCGATCCTTCGCCCGGCGCGCCTCCCGCCGACGCCAACCTTCCGCGCGCAGGAGGCTGTATTTCTTGCCCACCTCGTGGAGCACTTTGTCCGCGTCGACAGATGCGCCAGAGGGCACTCCGATCACGAGCTTGTCTCGCGTCGCCTGCACGCGCAGCGCGCGCGCCAGGTAGGCGAGTGTGCGCGTCGGCGTCACGACGATGGCGGTATCGATCGGCCAATCCCGCTCATCGAACGTCGGCGGGGCGTCCGGCGGGCTGAGTGGGTCTCGAGGCTGAAGGCCCAGGTATATCAGTCGTCCGCCAATCGGGTGCGCCGAATCACCGGGCGCATCCGTCACCACGAACAGCCCGCGCGTCGGTCGGAAGTAATCGATGGCTGGCCGCTGCCAGACGCTCACCTGCGCGAGCACGCGCTCGTTCGGGTGCAGCACGCTGAGGCGCAATTCACGCTCGGCGTAGACCTGGGCATCACGGGGATCGGATCGGACGGCGTGCACCCCGATCTGTGCCGCCGTCACCACCACCGCCAAGCCGATGCTCCAGCCAAGGTATTTCAACCAGATGGGGTACGACCCACGGCGCCGGCGACGTCGATTTCGTCGCGGCATCGCATCCCAGTTCGGGAGGTCGGCTGTGTTGCCCGTCCATGCGCCTTCGGTCGGTATCGGACTTGGTGCTTCGCTCACGTCGTTCGGTTCGAGGTCGGTGGAGCAGTGACTAGAGGAAGAACAGTGCCGCAATCGTCGCGTCCGCGCTCAGTCGCCATGTAACAGAGGTTGCGGCCGAGCTTGTCAGGGATGATGAACGAGACTAGGGTTCAGGTTCGCTTTCCTTGGTGCGCCCGCCGCAACGCACCGCCTCGGCCCGTCGTTCCGCCAGACCGGAGGCTCGCATTCGTATCGCACCGATCGCTCGACAGGTGGCCGTCGCTCTTGCGTCGGCATGCACCGTGGTATTTACCGCATCAGTGGTGCATCCCGTGTTCCTCGGCCAGGCGCCGATTGCCGGTCGCGTGCTTGCTGCCGCCTACCTGGATTCAGCGTCGATGCGCGCGCCGTGGCTCAGTCTTCCAGAGCCACTGGCCATGAAGCATCCCCAGTTCCAGAAGGACGTCGAGGCCTTTGCCGCCGACCTCAAGGGAACCGGCAGGATCGATGGCGACCGTGCGGATTCCATTGCGAAGGTCGCCGTTCGGGAAGCCTACCATCGCCGCATCCCGCCCGCGCTGGTCCTCGGTGTGATGCTCACCGAGAACGATGCCTTCAAGTCCACGGCGAAGTCCAACGTCGGTGCGCTCGGCCTCATGCAGATCATGCCCCGTCTCTGGGCGCGCAATCTCGGCCCCATCCTCGGCAAGAACCTCCGCGACGACGAGACGAACCTCCGCTACGGCGTCTACATCCTGAAGCATTTCGCCAAGCGGACGGCCGACACGCTCGACGCCGGCGACGTTACCCGCGTCGCGCTGCTGAACTACAATGGCTGCGTCAGTGGGTCGAACACCAAGGACTGTCGCGCCTATCCCGCGAAGGTCCAGCACCACGTGGAAGTCAGCGCTCGCGAGACCTGCTCGGGCCGCGCATTCAAGGAGTGTGTCGCCCTTCCGCTGTGGGCGGCGCTCCGCGACACCACTCCCCTGCCGATGCCGAGCGCGTCACTGGCCTACGCAGTACCGGCCGTGGCCACCGATCGTGCGCACGATTCGCCCCGCACGGCGCCCCTTACCAGCCGTCTCGGTCACTGGTTGAGCAGCCGCGGCAGCAACTAGCTCGGCGCCATCCGGAATCCATGATTTGAGATACTTTCGTCACTCCCGCGCACGCGGGAATCCACGGTCCGGGGCCAAGTGGATTCCCGCTTTCGCGGGAATGACGAGTTCGAGGATGGACACGAGCTCAGCGCGGTGCAATGGCATGAAAGAGGGGCACGGCGAACTCGTCGTGCCCCTCAGTGCATCTGCCTGTGCGGTGACGACCCTACTTGATTGCCTCTACCGCCGTCTGCACCGACTGCCTGACGCCGATTTCGACGTTCTGACCGAGCACGGTGATCTTCGAGTTCACGTCATCCACCGACGTCGCACCGAGGAATGCACCCTTTGGCGACATGAAGTAGGTGCTGTTGCCCGCGCCGGTCGTTTCCATGGTGATCGGCGTTCCCTGGGCATTCCCTGAACCAGTGGCTCTCGTGCTCGTGATACGGTTGATCTTGAGCGCCTTCTGGCCGGCGTACATCGTGTCTCCTGCCACCGTGTAGGTGGAAACGATCGTCCGGTCGAGCTCCATGCCCTGCTGTGTGATCTTGCCCTTCGTCGTATCGGACCAGGTTGTGCCCTTCGCCAGGTTGGCGCGGTAGCTCGGCAGGAAGCGACCGATGCCATCGGTGATCTGCGCCATCGTCGCGTCGAGTCCCGCGGGCGGCTGCGTGGAGTACACCTTGCCCGTGAGTGACATCATCGTGATGAACTTCGCGCCCTTCACGGTGCTCACATCCGGAGACGGGCCGGCAGAGGTCGAGAGGGCGATCGAGTCGAGCGTGATGGTCGCCATCACAGTGTCCCTGGCGTGCTTCAGCAGGTCGACGGTAAGCTGCTCACGGAGGGCCACATCAAAGCTCTGGCTCCCTGCGGGTGAGATCTGACTTCCCTTGGCATTCGTGACGACGCGGTACTTCGTGGTGCCGGTGGAATACTCCGCGGTCTGCGCGACAAGGGTGCCAGCGAGCGGAGAGGCAAGTACGAGCGCCAGCGAGAGGCGCGTATAGCGAGCGACCATGAGTGAATTGCTCCAGTGGGCGGATGAGGCACCGGTTGGTTTCCGGGGCACATGACTATACCGGGTTTGAGGGGCAAAGGTTACCGGAATCACGCGATTGCTGGCGATTGGGCCTGGTCACAGCGAGATGCGAAGGGACTAGTTTTGTCCGCTCAACCCACGAGGTGCAACGGATGACGGACTCGACGGCCGATGGTCGCGACTTTGATGGTCTCGTGCGATTTGAGCGCCTGCACGATGACGTGGTGATTCCGTCGCGTGCGACCACAGGATCGGCTGGCTACGATCTCCGTGCGTACCTGCACGACCGCTCCGTAAAGTGCTCGGATGGCCTGTCGCAGCGCGAGAAGTCATCGGTGCGCGAAGCAGATGAGTGGTCTGTCACGCTGGAGAGCGGGGAAATGGCGCTCATTCCGCTGGGCTTTCGCACCCGCCTGCCAGACGGAGTGGAGGCGCAGATCCGTCCAAGGAGCGGTCAGGCGTTCAAGAATGCACTCATGGTTCCTAACGCACCCGGCACCGTCGACGCAGACTACGCCGAAGAATGGATGGTGATCGTACGGAACGCCGCGCCGGCGTCGAGGAGGATCGTGCATGGTGAGCGGATCGCGCAGGTGGTGTTTGCGCGATACCTCCCGCTGACGTTCTCGGAAGCCGGCGTGACGCGGACGACGGAGCGCGCGGGCGGATTCGGAAGCACGGGGCATAGTTAGATCAAAAAAGAGCGGCAGGTGCACCAGGCACCTGCCGCTCTCTCATCGTCGTTGATCATGCCCGTTACAGGGAATCGGACGACGATGAAACCGGACCGCAAGACCGCCGATCCGCGTAATCCGTTAAGAGTTAACGGGTTACGGTGATCTTGCTGGTCCGAGGCTGACTAGACAATTGATCACCTCCTTCGTTTCGGGTTCTTCGTGCGGGCGAACAGAACCTCCTACCTAAATTGTCGCGTAGAGCTCCCACGCGCAAGTCGCTTGCGATGTGTTCGTTCGCCCCTCGCCATCCCACCTCGGTTCACGCCCCATTGCCTCCCGCATCCAGCCCAGGCGGACCCAGATCGTACTGGCAGGTAAGCCGGTCGCATCGCTACAGCCTGCTCTTCGCGCTGCCGCTGCTGCTGTTCTACGAATTGCTCGAGGCCGTCTCGCCCGTTCGCGCGCAGGGCGGCGTGATCCGCAACGGCGCGGACGTCGTGCTCACGAGCCTGTTCACGCTGTTGTTCGGCGTGCGTGGGCCACTGGTGTTCATGGGGATCGTCATTGGCGTTTCGCTCTGGCTCATCCGCCGCGATCGGTCCACGGGGCCGTTACGAGGAAGCGTGTTCGCGCGAATGTTCGGCGAGTCGCTCTTGCTCTCCCTGGCGCTTGGCATCGTTGTGGGCACGGCGACGATCCATCTCCTCGGGCCACTGCGCTCGCTCGCGGCAGGCGGTGGACTCAATGGCACTCCGCTGGAACGGCTCACGCTGGCCATTGGTGCTGGACTCTACGAGGAGCTGCTGTTTCGCGTGATCATCGTCGCGCTGATGGCGAATGGGTTTCGCTTGCTGGGCGCCAGTCGAGCCGTGGGAGGCGCCCTCGCCACCGTGATCGGTGCGTTACTCTTCTCGGCGTTTCACTATGTCGGCTCACTGGGCGAGCCGCTCCACCTCGAGTCCTTCGTCTTCCGCACGGTCGCCGGGCTCGCGTTCAGCGCTCTCTACCTGTTGCGCGGCTTTGGCATCACAGCATGGACGCACGCGCTTTACGACGTCGCCGTACTGCTGTGACGAGTGCAGTGGACTGGGTCGCGCCGAGGATCGAGTCCTACCCCGTCCTCCCGGTTGCTCTTCGCTCCGCAGTCACTGCACGACTGACGCAGATGTCTCAGTAACTGTGGCCTCTGTCTTGGTTCGGTCCGCTGCCACCGCGAGGTCGCCTCACCAGTTGGCGCGCAGCTGCTCGAGCAGGTACGCCAGACTTCGCGCGTCAGCGATCTGTCCGAGCTGGTAGAGCGACACGCTGGTGGCGATGGTGTGCAGCCACGTGGGGAGCGAGGCGTCGCCGCGATACGGGGACAAACGGCTGTTGGCACGAGCGAACGTCTCCTGCGTGAAGCCCCGCGCGAGGTCCGAATCACCCGCGAGGCGATAGGCGATCCGGAAGACGCGGTCGACGTGCGCGTCGTACCGCGCGCTCGGCCGAGCGATCACCGGCGAGACACCAGGCCACGAGCTGGGCGTCAGTCACGCGGCTGTTGGCGCGCCGTGTTCAAGGGGACGTGGCGCATCACACGCCTCGGGACAGATCTCACGCGGGAATGGTTGGGTTTGTGCAGGATGATGCGGTGTCGTGCCCAAGGCCGTCCGGCTAGGTTACGACTCTCGCTCGTTGCACCATCTCTGTCCTGATCCAATGCCTTTCGCCGGATTCAAGCTGCACCCCGACCTCCTCAAGGGAACCCGCGAGTTGGGTTTCACGCGCGCCACCCCCATCCAGGAGCAGGCGATCCCGCCCGCACTGGAGGGCAGGGATCTCCTCGCGTGCGCGATGACCGGCAGTGGCAAGACCGCCGCATTCCTGCTGCCCATCCTCAACCGGCTCATGGAGAAGCCGCGCGGCTCAACGCGCGCGCTCATCCTCACGCCCACGCGCGAACTTGCCGCGCAGATCGAGGAGCACCTGCGCCAGCTGGCCGTGCACACCCCGTTGTCTGGTGCGGCGGTGTTCGGCGGCGTGGGCATGGGACCGCAGGAGCATGCGTTCCGCAACGGCGTCGATGTCATCATCGCCACGCCGGGCCGCCTCCTCGACCACTTCAAGCAGCCCTACGCGAAGCTCGCCGGACTCGAGGTGCTCGTGCTCGACGAAGCCGATCGCATGCTCGACATGGGTTTCCTGCCCGATATCAAGCGTGTGCTGAAGCACCTGCCAACCAAACGACAGACGCTCTTCTTCTCGGCCACCATGCCGGCGCCGATCGTGGCGCTCACGCGCGAGCTGCTCCATAACCCGGCGACCATCAACCTGGAGCGGAAATCCGTGCCGGCCATCGGCATCCGGCAGGCGGTCTACGCCGTGCGCGAGGAGCTCAAGCCGGCACTGTTCGTGGAGCTGATGCGTCGCGGGGACATCGGCAGCGTCATCGTCTTCACGCGAACGAAGCATCGCGCCAACCGGCTCGCCGATTATCTCGCGACTGAGGGCATCCCGAACGCGAAGATTCACGGGAACCGCTCGCAGGCCCAGCGCACAGAGGCGCTCGACGGCTTTCGCAACGGTCGCTACAAGTGCCTCGTCGCCACGGATATCGTGGCGCGCGGTATCGATGTCGAGCAACTCGAGCACGTCGTGAACTTCGACGTCCCGCATCTGCCCGAGGACTACATCCATCGTGTGGGCCGCACGGCCCGCGCGGACGCCACCGGCGACGCGTTCACGTTCGTGTCCCCGGAGGAGGAGAGCGACCTCTCCGCCATCGAGCGGGCGATCGGGAAGCGGCTGCCGCGGGTCGTCGTCTCCGGCTTCGACTACGCCAGCAAGCCCAAGCAGCGATTCGAGGTCCCCATCGCCGAGCGTATTGCCGAGATTCGTGCGCGGAAGGCGGAAGAGCGGAAACGGGCGAAGGAGAAGGCCGAGCGTCGTGCGGGGCAGGGTGGTGCGGCGCCCGCAGCGGGACGGTCGGGTCCTCCGCGCAGCTCGGGCGGAGGCCGCTCGCCGCGACCGGCTGGCGGTGGCGGTCGGAGTGGTGGCTCTGGTGGTGGCCGCAGTGGCGGTACGGGGGGAACTGGCGGCGGTCGCTCCGGCGGTGGCAGATCCGGCGGATCCGCGCCCAGCGGCAGTGGTCCGTACCGGTAGGCTTCCCCTTCACCCGCTAGAACAATGGAAGTGGTCGATCGGCTCAAGGGTCAACGCGTGCTCACGGTCGACGATGCGCGTGCGATCCGCAGGTTCCTTCAGTAGCTGCTCGAGCCACATGCCGCGTCGGTCGTAGTCGGCTCGAGGACATGAAGGCCGACTTCTACTCGATGATCACGCACGACCTGCGGAATCCGGCCGGCAAGGTGCTCGTCGCGCTGGAGATGCTGCTGGCGGGCAAATCGGGCGCGGACGATTTTCATCTGGGCGTCAGCGCCGCTCGAGGGACGATTGCGATCCGCACCGAGCCCGTCAATGGATTCAGGCCGTCGACAAGCGTGCTCTTTGAGTCGGCCGCGAATGCGTACGCAGCACGGCTGGCTTGTGTCATCCTGACAGGTATGGGCAACGACGGTGTTTCCGGTCTGCGCAGGGTCAAAGATCGGGACGGGTACGTCATTGCGCAGGATGAGGCGCCATCGCTGATCTACGGAGTGCCCCGTGAAGCGGTCAACGCAGGCCTTGTTGACGTGTCCCTTCCGCTCAATCTCATGGTTGAATACATGAATACGTTAGCAAACAAATTATAGTAATAATGTACATTACTACGTGTTATGTAAAACGTTCCAATACAGTGATTTACGTCTACCATCACAATTATTTCATATGTGTGTCCGATGTTGGCAAATCACTGTGTTCCTGGTCGGCGGGCAATTCCATCATTGAATGCTTCGCTGCGGAAGAGGACGTATGCTGAGGCGATTCCCCACGAAGTTCTGCCTCGTCCCCTCTAGCTACCTCTACCTAGTGTCCATCATGAAACCGTGCTTTTGAAATGCGTTCGTCGTTCCCGCGCACGCGGGAATCCAAGTTCATAGAGTCCAAATGGATTCCCGCTTTCGCGGGAATGACGAGTTTCAGGATGGAGACGAGCTAGACAGCACTCCACCACTCAATTGAAATACGCTGGGCCAGGCTCAAAGAAGGGGGGCGACTTTCGTCGCCCCCCTTCTTTCATAGTCCTTACTTCATGCCATTACGGCACTGGCGAGAGGCTGGTGCCGTACTTTGCATTGATGGTACTGATCAACTCATTGGCGATCAGGACGTGACCGGCCGCGGCGGGATGAACCCCGTCCAGGGAAAACACGGTACCGAACGTTGCTGTAGAGCTCGCAAGGTTCGGAAAGGGCGGCACGGTTCCGTTCGCTTTCAGTTTTGCGAGCAGCGGATTCGGATCGTAGTACGCGAACCCGATACTGGCTGCCTTGGCGGCCATGTAGCTGTTGTATCCGGTGATGGCGGCCGATAGGGTCGTCTGCTCGGCGGGATCCAGCACGAGCGCATCGCCGATCGGCGCTGGGAAGCCGGCCGTGTTCGGTTGGCAAACGATAGCGGGCGGAAGCGTTCCGGCCGCTATCAACTGGAGGAGCTTCTGCACGTAGAGTAATGACGTGGAACCGGTGCAATTCGGGTGGATGAAGACCGTCTTGCCGGTCGCGGCATTGATGCCCGCCTGGATGGCGGGAGAGCCTGCGATCACGGCGCCACTGCTCAGCGCCGCGACACCGCCAACCTGCACGACACCGATCAGCACGCCCTTCACGCCAGGGGCGCTGTCGGTGATCTGCTTGATCATCGCGTCGTAGCTCGCCTCGAACTGCGCTTCCGTGCTGACGATGCCAGGCGAACCGAACGAGGCATTGTAGGGTCCGCCGGGAGTGAGGAGACCGGTCAGGCCTGCCGCGAGCACGTCGTTGGTGCCGATCCAGACCGATACGAACGTGGGTTTCGCCTGGATCGCCTTGGCCGCCTGCGTCTTGCCGCCGAGGATGAGCGTGGTGAGTACGTTCGACGCAACTGTGCTCGAGGAAATCGGATCGAGTACGCGCGCGCCCGGAACGGCCACGTTGTTCAGGATATCGGTAACGGACGCGGTCGAACGGAGGTCGCACGTTGCTGCTGTCGAGCCCGTTCCGGACAACGCACCGGTGAGGCCATTGGCGATAGGCGGCGTGCAGCCGCGGCCGGCGATCGACGCGTAGTGGTACTGCGTTCCCATTTGAATCGCGAGCAGTCGCGCATAGCTCTGGCGCTGCGTCGAGTCATTGATGCCGCCGCTCTGGTAGCCGGCCGTAATGCTGTTTCCAAGCGCGACATAGCTATGGAAGATGTCGCCGGTGCCGAGCGTTGTGGGGCCGAGGACGGTGTCCTTGGCCTCGCACGCTGCCAGTCCGACGACGACGCCCAACGCCGCAACGCGGCCGAGATGATTCAGTCGATACATCCTGCTGTCTCCGGGCTGGGTTAGAAAGCGTACTTGAGGCTGAACGACGCGATATTCGCGCTCAGCGTGTAGGCACCGCTCGAGAGAGCGAGTGCCTGGGCGGTGGTCGATCCGGCCGCGCGCTCGTCAATGCGACCGCGCGATCCGTTCGTGAAGATGTGGGAGTAGGTCGCGTCGAGGGCGAAGCCGCCCGCGAGGGGCAGCGCGCCACCGATCATGCCCAGTGCCCGGTCCATTTCAGGCAGGAGCGGAGTGACCGTCACGGGTGGCGCGGCCGACGCGGCGGCCGCGAAACCGGCGCGGAGCGCCGCACCGCTCAAGTACCGATGCTCGGCACCCAGGCGAATGGAGGACGTGTTGTTGTAGTCCTCCTGGAGGACTTTGCTAGGAGCCGGACCCTGGAAAGTAACCGGGAGCTGACGGAACGACTTCCAGCCGACATAGGCGTAGTCCACGCTCAGCGTCGTGTTGGCCATGCCCGTATAGCCGAGGCCGACCTGGATCTGGGCCGGATGCTGGATGTTCGTATTGACCTTCTGATTGACCAGCGCGCCGGTGGTGAACTGCGATGCCACGAGCGCGTCCACCGGCGTGCCGGCAGGTACGCCAAACGGGTTGCCCGCCGCGAGGGAGAGGTTCGTCAGCACCGGGGTGAAGACCGCGTCCGCATCGTTATATGCGAACGAGACCTGCGAGAGGGCGCGGATGCCCATCTGCCAGTCCTTGTTGAACCGACCGTGCACGCCAACGTTGAAGCCGTACGCCATCGACGAGCCCTTGAGGCTGACGCGGGCGAACTCCGTGTACTTCGGGATGCCGAGCTGCCCGAAGGTGGGGCCACTCGCGCTCGTGGGCAGACCGGACAGGTCTATGCCCTGCACGAGCTCCACGGAAGAATGCCCGATGACCGGACCACCGCCAATGGACCAGTTGTCCGTGAGCTGATAGGACAGGTTTGGTTGGACATAGACCGTCTGCAGCGATGCCCGCCGGGCCGAGAAGCGGCCCGGGAAGTCATCGCCCCACTCGGACGTCAGGCCGTACGGCACATAGACGCCGAGCCCAAGAGCCATCTTCCCCGTACGATAGTTCGCAAAGATGTGCGGCACCGTAGCCGTGGGCGCCTGAGCCTCGTAGCGACGGAAGCTCGTGTCACGGGTGAAGCTGCCATTGAGCTTGATGATGGCGGCGCCTCCGTAGAACGAGAAGCCGTTCTTCGACGGCATCGCCGCGGGGTTCCAGTAGATCGTCGAGGCGTCGTCGCATACGGCCCCGGTAACGGCAAAGCCGCGGGCCAGCGCGCACGACCCGATTTCATTGAGTCCGAATGCCTGAGCACTTGCTGCGGCCGGCATGGCGAGCAGCGCGAGCGCCAAGGAGTACCGTGAGGCACTTTGGAGCGTCATCTGTTTCCTCCTGAAGGGCGCGCGGAAGAGGGAGTCCGCGCGATCGAATTGCTGAACGGCAGCAGGGCAAGTGGAAGGGGCGGTCCTGCCGCTCACATCCGAGGCCATAATAATAGGGTCGGAGCCATCGATTTGTCTCTAGTCGACGCAAAATCACTATGATGTGCAAACACGCCAGCGCCGCCCGATCGAGACCGGCGCGCCGGCGACCACCTTCACGACCCGACCAGGAAATCAAACGTGTCCGATGTTCATGTCGTTGGACCCCACGTCGCGCACGCGTCGGAGATCCTTTCCGCGGACGCGCTCGCGTTTGTGGCCGCGCTGCACCGACAGTTCGAATCGAGGCGTCAGGGTGTCCTCGCACTCCGCCCCGCACGTCGAGCGCGGATCGACTCAGCGGAGGTCGGATCGCCGATCGACTACCGCGAGGACACCTCGGCCATGCGTCGCGGGGAATGGGTGGTGGCGACGGCACCATCGGACCTGAGCGATCGCCGGACGGAGATCACCGGCCCTGCGGAGCGGAAGATGATGATCAATGCGCTCAACTCGGGCGCGAAGGTCTTCATGGCCGACCTCGAGGACTCGTGTTCGCCCACCTGGCAGAATCTCGTGGAAGGGCAGCAGTGTCTTCGCGAAGCCGTTAGGGGCACGCTCGCCCTCGACACTGCGGACAAGTCGTACCGGCTCGGCGCCACTCGCGCGACTCTGGTCGTGCGTCCGCGCGGGTGGCACATGCAGGAGCGCCACCTGCTGATCGACGGCGAGCCCGCTTCGGCCAGCCTCGTCGACTTCGGGTTGTACTTCTATCACAACGCGCGGGAGCTCCTGTCACGCGGCTCCGGGCCGTACTTCTACCTGCCCAAGATGGAGGGGCACGAGGAAGCGCGGCTGTGGAACGATGTGTTCGTTGCGGCGCAGCACGCCCTCGAAGTGCCGGCCGGCTCCATTCGCGCCACGGTGCTCATCGAGACCCTGCCGGCGGCCTTCGAGATGGAGGAGATCCTTCATGAGCTGCGGGAGCATGCGGCCGGGCTGAACGCAGGGCGGTGGGACTACCTGTTCAGCTTCATCAAGACGTTTCGCGCCCGTGCCGACAAGGTGCTCCCCGATCGCGTGCAGCTCACGATGTCTGTTCCCTTCATGCGCGCGTACGCGGAGCGACTGGTGCAGGTGTGCCACCGTCGAGGAGCGCACGCGATCGGCGGAATGGCGGCCTTCATTCCCAACCGCCGCGACTCGGCAGTCAATGCGATCGCCCTCGCCAGGGTGCGCGAGGACAAGGAACGGGAGAGCGCACTCGGCTTTGAC
Source organism: Gemmatimonadales bacterium (assembly GCA_038322445.1). Lineage (GTDB taxonomy): Bacteria > Gemmatimonadota > Gemmatimonadetes > Gemmatimonadales > Gemmatimonadaceae > AG11. The sequence continues at coordinate 7,615 of JBBQFW010000001.1, read as the reverse complement.
GGCACCTGGGTCGCGCATCCAGACCTGGTGCCAGTCGCCCTGAGCGCATTCGATGCGGTCCTCGGCGACAGACCGCATCAGAAGGATCGGGCGGTCGCGGAAGTGGACATCGAGGCAAGCCGGTTGATCGACGCCGAGATTCCGGGTGGCGCCGTGACCGCCGAGGGAGTGCGGATGAACGTGGAAGTCGCGCTACTCTACCTCGAAGCGTGGCTGCGCGGCATCGGCGCCGTGGCCATTCACAACCTGATGGAAGACGCGGCAACTGCGGAGATCTCGCGTATGCAGCTCTGGCAATGGATTCGCCATGGCGCGGTGATCGACGCTGGCGGCGCGATGACGCGGGAGTACTACCTCGCCGTCCGGACGGCGGAGCTCGAGCGATTGAAGGCGGACGGAGCCCCTGGCAGCCGGCTCGAAGAGGCGGCTGCCCTGCTCGACGTGCTCGTGCTCGAGGATTTCGAGGAATTCTTCACGCTGCCCGGGGTGCGCCTGCTCGATTGAGCGAATGCCTGCGGGGCTACGGGCGAATCGCGAACGACAGGTAGTAGCGCCATTCGCGCGCGACGGGCGCGTCGACGGCGCGCGCGAAGCCGGCAAGGACGTCGAGGTCCGGCGTACCGAGCGCCGGCACGCTGCCTACGCGTTCACGAAGTTCAAGGCCATAGCTCCTGAATGACCGATGAAACAGGTCGGTGCTTGCTCCGCTATAAAACAGCTCGAATGGCGGGATGGGCATCATCACACGAAACGAAGCGAACGCATTTCCGTCCGCGCTTCCGAGCGGATAAGCGGGCGCATCGACGCGCCGTCCGTCATAGAGCGGATCAATCAACGGCGATTGAAATCCCCCGATCACGAACCGCTCCAGCTCACGATCGCCGCCGCCGCCGAGCGAGCCGTATGAAACACGGAGAGTGGTGAGGGGACGGAGCGTTCCACCGGCTCCGAATCCGAGTGTCGTCCGCTGTCGCAGGTAATGAACACCGCCATCGAGTCCCGTTTCGCCGATCGCGGATAGTTGCTCGACGTAGCGCGTGTCTTCGTCGCGCTGTCGGCGCACCAGCGAGAAGCCGGCGATCACGGCCCCACGCGTCACAGAGTTGAACGCGTCCGAATACTGGCGCTCGGCGAGCACCGCTCCGCTCGTCAACATTTCGCCACCGTCGCCTACGTCGAGACGCTGCAGTCGGAGCGCGCCGCCGCTTCGCGTGAGGTTCAGGCCTTCCCTGGCTGCTTGCGTGAACAGGGCGGACGGCGACTCATGCGAGGTCCACAGGCTGAGCCACCGCTCGGTGCGTTCCCCGCGGAACACGGCGTTGAGCGACGCTCCGGCGGGGAGTGCACCAGCGCCGAATGCTCCGAGTGCCACCACACCCAGCCGCCCCACGGGATCCGTTCGCAGGACCGACAGGAGAACGGAGGAGCCGCCGTAACCCGTCGTGAGGGCTGGGAAGTACCGAAAGCGCGATGGGCCAAGGCCGTAGGGCTGTACCTCACCCACCATGCCGGGGCGCGGGCGGAGCGTCGAGTCCTCCGGAGCACGCGTGGCGCGAGGCGGAAATGCCGCCGAGAGGGAATCGAACTGTCCTGCTCGCATCGCCGTGGTTGCGTGGGCCGCCCGCGCCGTCGAGGCACTATCGCTCTCGAGACGCCGGAGGTCGTAGCCGCTCGCCTGGAGCGAGAGAAACCAGATGCTTCCGTCGGGGGAGACATCGGGGGCCACGGCCGCGCCGGTGACCGAGGTGAGTGGAATCGCCGGCCCATCGGTGCGATCGAGACGTTCGAGATTCGCAATGCCGCGTGCCTCGGACGTCGCGATGACGGTGCGGCCATCCGTGTCGAACACGGCATCATATCGCGTGGCGCCATCTGACGGGTCGATGTAGCGCAGTGCTCCGGATTCAGGGGACACGACCGCCACGCGCCAGCGATCGCCCGACTGTTCGGACACGACGATCTCGCCTGTACGGCGAGAGACGCGTGGCCGGTAGTAGTTGCGCGTTTCACTCCCCGGAACGAGCACCGTGACGAGTCCCGTGCCGAGGTCGACGCGTACGAGGTCGCACCAGCCGTGATCGCACCGTACGGCGGCGGCCCACCGTCCGTCGGACGACGGGTCGGGATTGCGAAGCGCGGCCCCGACGGTGAGCCGACGGAGGCTTCCGTCTTCCGCGCTCCACAGGAAGATGTCAGGGCGCAGGGCGCCATCCGACAACGGCATGAGTCGGGTGACGAGGAGGTGCTTGTTGTCGGGCATCCAGCGCGGCGACTCGTAGGGTGCGCCGTCGCTCGACATCAGCGAAATGACGTCGTGCCTGGGCGGGGGGTAGAAGGCCCGTGCCGGAACGTCCTCCGGGTCGCGGGCGAGTTCGCGCGCGCGTCGAGAGGCGGCCGACGTATCAGGCTCATCGGCCGTTTTCCAGACCACCAGCGCGCTCGGCGCATCCGTGTGGCGCTGGGTGAGCGCGACATAGTGTCCGTCGGGCGAGATGGCGGGGTCGCCAGTTTCACGAACGAGGCGTTGCACGAGCGTCCCTTTGACCGCCAGATCCCCGCCCAGGGCGCGCTCAAATGCGAGAGCGCCAGCGGTAAGCTCGGCGGCGAATCGCCCGTAGAGCGCTGCGGGGCTGTCGCCATAGACGCCGACGAAGGCTTCATCGAAGGAACGCACCGTCTTCGCCGTCATGCGGCGCCAGACCGCCGTGAGGCTCGAATCGCCCTCACGGCGGGCGAGCCACTCGAGGAACGCGGAGCCCGCGAGATACGCAAAATTGCCGGTCTGCCACGGGCCGGTTGCGCTCAGCTGTCCATAGGAGGGCAGGCGTCCTTCCAGTGCGAACTGGCGCAGCACGGCTGCTCGCCACGCGTGGTTTGGTCGGCCGGTGCCGGTGACCTTGCCCTCGACATAGGTCGCGTAGCCTTCAAGCGCCCAGCGCGGCGCGTCCACCGGAATGGGTCCGAGGGGGACGGGCGAAAGCGAGAGGTAGAGATTCCTCAGTCGATTGCGCGAGGGGCGATTGAGGTGCGCGACATGGGCGAATTCGTGGGTCGCGAGTAGTTCCCCCCAGACCCGAAAATTTCCTATTTCCTCTCGTGGATCGGGAGGCGTGGGGTAGAGGACAATGGTCGGCGCATCGAGGGTGGTGAGTGCCGTGCCGTTGGGATCGTTGGCCGGGTCGTCCACGACGATGTGCACGCGCTTGGGCGGCAGGTAGCCCACCACCTGACCGACCTGCGTTCGAATGCCTTCCATGCGGGCGGCGACCGCCAGCGTCCACGCCCGGTACTGCTCGGGGAAATGGAAGGTGAAGTTCTCGGTATCTACCGTGTACCAGTCGAGTGCAGGCCGTACCGTCTGTGCTTCGGCGGCCGTACCAGCCAGGAGTCCGGCGCAGAGGATCAGGGCGCGCCGCAGCACTGGTGCTCGTCCTCGTCGTGCCAGACCGCGAGGACGTCGGTCAGCCACGCGCGGGGGCCTTCCCGCGCACTCGATCCTGGAGCCATGTCAGCGGAACGATGAACAGCGGCGTCAGCACCACACCGAGCAGCGTGTTGATCCACACCAGTGCGATGTAAAAGCAGCAGAGGCCGAGCCCCACCCAGAGCGTGCCCAGCGGACCGTGAGTTTCCAAGAGAATGCTCCTGAGCCAATGAAATGCCGTGGTGACGCGGTGAAGATAGTGTGGGGGGGCAGGTGCAACCAGAGGGATAACTCCCTCGACATGGAAGCGATCGATGGAGGGGCTCTCCTTATATTGCGCCATGCACGAGGACCCGACCGACGCGGTGATCCGGGCGACGCGCGAGGCAGTCGAGCGGGTTGCACATCCGCTGGTGCTCGCGGTCTCCGGCGGCCTGGACAGCATGGCGCTGCTCAGCGCGATGGCGGAGGTGGCGCCGTCGCGCATTGCGGCCGTCGCAACCTTCGATCATGGGACCGGTCCGGCCGGCCGGGCGGCGGTGCGCCACGTGTCGTCGGCGGCAGCGGGCATGGGATTGCCTGTCGTGACCGCGACGCTCGCCGGGCAGGAGGCTTACCCAGACGGTCGGGAGGCGGCCTGGCGTGCGGCACGCTACGACTTCCTCAACGCGACGGCGGCGCGGTTCGACGCGGTCGTCGCAACGGCCCATACCGAGGACGATCAGGTGGAAACCGTGCTCCTCCGCATCATGCGGGGCAGCGGCGCTCGCGGTCTTTCAGGGCTCTACGCAGGGGGACCCGTGCTGCGGCCATTCGTCCGGATCCGTCGTGCTGCACTTGCAGCGTACGTCGACCGTGCGGGAGCCACATGGGTGAACGACCCGAGCAACGCCACGCGAACCTACGCCAGGAACCGGGTGCGTCACGATCTCCTGCCCGCCATTCGACGTGTGCAGCCGGGGTTCGACGCGGACCTCCTTTCGCTGGCCCGTCGGGCGGATTCGCTGCGTCGCAACGTGGAGTCGTTCGTGGATCGCGAACTTCGGCCGACACGCACTGGGGAGGGACGGCTCGTCGTTGCCTCGAGGGAACTGATGGACTATGATGCGGATTCGCATGCCATACTCTGGCCGGCGCTCGCCGGCCGCGTCGGTCTCGCACTGGATGCGCGCGGAATTCGGCGAATTGCGTCATTTGCCAGCTTGCATCCCCGCAGTGGCAGCATTCCGCTGTCGGGAGGATGGTGCCTGGAGGCCACTCGCGACACTTACATTCTAGGACGGCTAGCGGCGTCGGCGACGAAACCGGCGGCGGCGTCTCTTCCCGAAACGGGGAGCATCGCGTGGGGCGCATTCCGCTTCAGGGTTGTGCGCGCTCCGGCTCTGGAGTCGCCGTGGGGGGCGACGATCTCGGTGGGGCAGGACGCCGTGGTGCGGGAGTGGACGGCGGGCGATCGCCTGGAGGCGGCCGACGGACAACAGCCACGACGCGTGAAGCGTTACCTGTCGGATGCGGGTCTGAGGGGATCGGCCCGAGCGGGTTGGCCCGTGGTGGTTTCCGGACACGAGGTCGTGTGGATTCCAGGCGTGCGCCGCAGTGACGCGGCAACCGATCGGTCCGGCAGACCGGCGCGACACTATATCTGTGAACGAAGCGATCGCTGACCCGCGGCTCGAAGGGCGCGCCGTGCGCCGCGTGGTGTACGACGCGAGTCAGATTGCGTCGCGCGTTGCCGAGATGGGGGCGGAGATCACGGCGGCGTATCCGGACGGGGACCTGCTGGTGCTCGGCCTCCTGAAGGGAAGCTTTATCTTCCTGAGCGACCTCGTGCGGCAGATTCAACGGCCACTGCATGTCGACTTCCTGGTGGCCTCGAGCTATGGCGAGGGAACGGTATCGAGCGGAAATGTCCGTCTGGTGTATGATCCGGAAACGAATCTCGAGGGTAAGCACATATTGCTGGTCGAGGATATTGTGGACACGGGGCGGACGCTGAACCGCCTCATGGGGTTGCTCGAGGCACGGAAACCGCGTTCACTCGAGATCTGCGCCCTCCTCCACAAGCATATTGCGGAAGAGCTGAAGCACGACACGAAGTTCATCGGGTACGACGCACCGCACGAGTTCCTGGTCGGTTACGGGTTGGATCACGCCGAGAGTTTCCGGCATCTGCCATACATCGCGAGCTTGCTGTAAATGCCTTTGCCAACACCGCCGAAAAACGGCAACAACAACGGATTCAACTGGGGGCGCTTCTCGAAGACGCTCTCGTTCTGGATCCTCATTATCCTGATCCCCGTGGCGCTCATTCAGTTGAGCGGCCAGCGCGCCGAATCGGCGCCGGAGATCCGTTATGACTTCTACCGCCAGCAGCTCGAAAGCGGCAACATCGCCGAGGTGATGGTGTCGGGTGGCAAGAACGTGACGGGCACCTTCAAGGAGCCGCGGAACGTCCAGAACAAGAGCGCGAAGAAGTTCACCGTGCAGCTCCCAGCGGCCAATTCGCCGGCTGACGTGGACCTGCTGATGGCGAAGGGGGTCCAGATCACGTCGCAGGACCCCAAGCCGAGTGTCATGGCGTGGGTCATCAACTTCCTGCCGTGGCTGCTGTTGATCGGGTTCTACCTGTTCCTCTTCCGCCAGATGCAGGCGGGAGGCAACAAGGCGTTCTCGTTCGGCAAGTCGAAGGCGAAGCTGCTCACGGGCGACACGCCGAAGGTGACCTTCGCGGACGTCGCGGGCGCCGATGAGGCGAAGCAGGAGCTCGAGGAGATCATCGAGTTCCTGAAGGACCCGCAGAAGTACACGAAGCTCGGCGGTCGCCTGCCAAAGGGCTGCTTGCTCGTGGGACCACCTGGAACGGGCAAGACGCTGCTCGCGCGCGCGGTCGCCGGCGAGGCAGCTCGTCCGTTCTTCTCCATGTCGGGCTCCGATTTCGTCGAGATGTTCGTTGGCGTGGGCGCCAGCCGGGTGCGCGACCTCTTCGAGCAGGGCAAGGCACACGCGCCCTGCATCATCTTCATCGATGAGATCGATGCGGTCGGTCGCCATCGCGGCGCGGGCCTGGGCGGCGGACACGACGAGCGTGAGCAGACGTTAAACCAGCTGCTCGTCGAGATGGACGGCTTCGAGTCGAACGAAGGCGTCATTCTCATCGCGGCCACGAACCGTCCCGACGTGCTCGACCCGGCGCTCCTGCGCCCGGGCCGCTTCGATCGCCAGATCGTCGTCGATGCGCCGGATCTCCGCGGTCGCGAGGGCATCCTCAAGGTGCACCTGCGCAACAAGCCGGTGGGAGAAGACGTCGACATCACGACGCTTGCGCGTGGCACCCCGGGCATGGCTGGCGCCGATCTCGCGAACCTCGTGAACGAAGCGGCGCTGCTGGCCGTGCGTCGCGGGCACGACAAGATCTACATGGACGACCTCGAGGACGCGAAGGACAAGGTCATGCTGGGCGCCGAGCGGAAGTCGATGGTGATGAAGGACGAGGAGCGGCGGTTGACGGCATACCACGAGGCCGGTCACGCGCTCTGTGCGATGAAGGTCGTCGGCAATGATCCGCTCCATAAGGTCACGATCGTTCCGCGTGGCCGTGCACTTGGTCTCGCGTTTACCCTGCCCGAAGACGACCGTGTCTCGATCACGCGCCTGCAGCTCGAGGCGCTGCTCGTGATGACGTATGGTGGCCGCACAGCGGAAGAACTGGTGTTCGGCTACGATCGCGTGACCACCGGCGCCTCGAGTGACATCCAGAAGGCGACGAGCATTGCGCGTCGCTACGTCACGCAGTGGGGGCTTTCGGATGCCATCGGTCCGATCCTCGTTGGCGACAACGAGCAGGAGGTCTTCCTGGGTCGCGACATCCAGAGCCGTCGCGAGGTGAGTGAGCAGACGGCGCAGCTCGTGGACGCCGAAGTGAAGCGCGTGATCACGAAGGCATACGACCGCGCGAAGGCGGTGATCGCGGAGAACATCGACCTCCTGCACACGCTGGCGAGTGCGCTGCTGGAGCGTGAGACGTTGACGGCGGAAGACATCAAGATGATCGCGCGTGGCGAAGCGTTGCCACCGCGGACCAGCGGCGTGCCGCTCGTTCCGCCGATCCCGCCGGTGGTCATCCCGACACCGGTGATCGAGCCGCGGCGCAAGCCACTTTTGGGCGGCCCGGAACCGAGTCCGGCCTGACGA